>NZ_JBFUKC010000008.1:0-156816 GCF_056401045.1 Rhizorhabdus sp. P4_G6
GGTGTCCTATGTCCGGTCGGGGCAGCCTGATCTTACCAATCGGCAGATGGCCCTGCTGCTGATCAGCTACATCACCCCGGGTCCTCACACCGTTCGCGGCTTGGCACAGCAACTCGGCGTTTCAAAGCCGGTCATCACGCGCGCCTTGAATACCTTGGGCTCGCTCGGCTATCTGCGCCGTGAGCGCGACGATAATGATCGCCGCAACATCTTCGTCGCCAAGACCGATAAAGGGGCCGCCTTCCTCGATGCGTTCGGAAAGTCCATCGATCTCGAGAAGATGCGCAACTGAACCGACCACCGGCGGCCGGCTCGCCTCGGCCGGCGCCTTTCATCTCGATGGACCGACGCGACGCCTGGACGGCCGGATCAACGCGTTTCGCCGCGATATCGCCGACGTAGCGCTGGCCGGCACCCTGTTCGCACCCCATTACGCCGCGCCTATGCCGCGCGTGGCGAGTGGCAGCGCCATGATCCGCACCGCGCCGGGTGACGATGCCGAGGCGGCTTCGCAGATTCTGCCGGGCGAGGAATTCGCCGTGCTGGACGTGGTCGCAGGCTGGGCCTGGGGCTATTCCAAGCACGACCATTATGTCGGCTATGTCGCAGCCGATTCATTGGCGCTACCCTTCGAGCCCGGCTTTCGCGTCTCGGTGCGCGAAGCGCTGCTGTTCTCCGGGCCGTCCATAAAGTCTCCGGTCATCGGAACGCTGCCGTTCGGCGCTCGGCTCGCCGGCGAGGCGGAGGGGGGCTTCGTCGCGCTCGCGACCGGCTTCGTTCACGACCGGCATGTCGCGCCGCTCGGCGAGCGGGCTGATGATGCCGTCACCGTGGCGGAGGTCTTCCTCGGCATGCCTTATCTATGGGGTGGCCGCGGTGCCGATGGCATAGACTGTTCGGGGCTGGTCCAGGTGGCGTTGGGGGCGACCGGCATAGCCGCACCGCGTGATACGGACATGCAGCGCGAGGCGTTGGGCGAGGCATTGGCCGAAACGGACCGACTCCGACGAGGCGACATCGTCAATTTCCCAGGCCATATCGGGCTGATGGTAGACGACTTCCGGTTGATCCATGCCAATGCCTATTGGATGAGCGTGGTGATCGAGCCGCTCGCCGATGTCGTGGCCCGTCTCGCCCCCAATCATGACCGGCCGATACTGAGCCGGCGGAGAATCATATCATGACGTCGAGGGTCTTCATCGACGGTGCCGCGGGCACCACCGGACTAGAGATCCGTGACCGGCTTGCCTGTCGCGACGATATCGAATTGCTGGCGATCGCCGAGGATCGGCGCAAGGACGCCTCTGCCCGTGCCGAGGCGCTCAATGYGGCCGACGCGGTGATCCTGTGCTTGCCGGACGATGCCGCGCGCGAAGCGGTCGCCCTGATCGAAAATCCCGGCACCCGGGTCATCGACGCGTCGACGGCGCATCGGACTGCGGGTTCATGGTCCTATGGCTTCGCCGAGCTGGAGCCGGATCAACGCGAGGTCCTGGCAAAGGCGACGCGGATCTCTAATCCGGGCTGCTACCCCACCGGTTTTCTGGCGCTGGTGCGACCGCTGGTGCGGGCCGGGCTGCTCCCTGCGGATACGCCCCTGTCGACGAACGCCGTCTCGGGCTATTCGGGCGGCGGCAAGTCAATGATCGCGATGTTCGAGGACGCGAACTCGCCGGAAGCGACCGAAACTGCTTTCCGGGCCTATGCCCTCGGGCTTGGCCACAAGCATGTACCCGAAATGCAGAAGCGTGCTGGTCTCGATCACCCGCCGATCTTCTTCCCCTCGGTGGCGCGGACCTATCGCGGCATGCTGGTAGAAATCCCCCTGCACCTGCACCTGCTGCCCCGCCGCCCGAGCGGCGATGCCCTTCGCGACGTGCTGAGCGAAGCTTATGCCGGCAGCGCGCTCCTCCGCGTGGCGCGCGACAATCCGCCCGCGCTGATGATCGAGCATGCGGCCGGCACCGATCGTCTCGACCTGTTCGTCTATGCAGATGAGAAAGCCGGCCAGGCGCGCCTGGTGGCGGCCCTCGACAATCTCGGCAAGGGCGCCGCCGGGGCCGCGGTCCAGAACCTCAACATCGCACTGGGCCTGAACGAGACGGAGGGACTGCGTCTCTAGACCGGCATTGTCATTCCCTCCAAAGCGGAGCATTCTCTGTCCGTTTTGCGACAGGGGGAGATCGCGATGGTTCCTGTCTGGTATTGGATCGTCTCGGCCCTCATCCTGATCTGGAACCTGATCGGCTGCGCCGCCTGCTACAGCCAGATGACGGCGGGTCCTGACAAGATCGCCAAGCTGCCCGAAGCCCAGCGCGAGGCTTGGCTCGCCATGCCGCTTGCGGCAAAGGTCGCCTATGCCGTCGCCGTTGGCGCCGGCATGCTCGGCGCCGTGGCACTGTTGCTGCGGATGCTGGCCGCGGGCCCCCTGTTCATCGCCTCGCTGGTTGGCGTGATCGTCCAGTTCGGCTGGTTCCTCGTAGTCTTCAAGGGCGGAGCGAAGCTGGGGATATCATCGGCGGCTTTTCCGGCCTTCATAGCGCTGGTCGCCATGGGTGAGATCGGGTTCGCATGTGCGGCCAAGACCCATGGCTGGCTCGGCTGAGGCAGATAAGCAATCGGGAGACAGAGGATGACCGATCGTGCAGCGGTACCGGCATGGTACTGGATATTAGCCGTGCTTCTGTGCCTGTGGGGCGCGATGGGCATCTATTCCTTCTATACGGAACTCACCACATCCTATGACCAGCTGGCTGCCTCGATGGGCAAGGTCGAGGCCGACGCCGTCGCAAACATGCCGCAATGGCTCTGGTGGGTCTTCGGCGCGGCGGTTTGGAGCGGCACCTTCGGATCGCTCGCGCTGCTCCTGCGCAGTGCCTGGGCGCGACCGTTATACCTGATCTCGCTGGTCTCCGTGATCATCCAGTTCGGGTACATCTTCCTGATGACGAGCTTCCCCAAGGCCGTCGGGGCAGACTCGGCGGTTCTCCCAGCTATCATCATCCTGGTTGCGGGGTTCGAACTGTGGTTCGCGACATCGGCGAAGAAGAAGCGCTGGATCGGCTGAGCACCGCTTCGCGCCGACGCACCCCCCCGGCTACATCTCTCCACGCGCGCGGCGCAAGGCGTAAAAGCGCTGCACATTGGCGTTATGCTCGGCCAGGGTGTTGGCGAAGACATGGCCACCCTTGCCGCTGGCCACAAAATAAAGCGCCTTGCTCTTCGCCGGATCAAGCACGGCCTCGATCGCCGCGAGGCTCGGATTGGCGATCGGCCCGGCGGGAAGGCCGGTAGACGCATAAGTATTATAGCCGTTCACCGCGTTCAGTTCGGAGCGCTTGATCCGCCGGCCAAGCGGCTTACCCTTGGTGATCGGGTAGATCACTGTCGGATCGGCCTGCAGCTTCATCCCCTCGCGGATGCGATTCGAATAGACGGCGGCGACCATCGGCCGTTCCGACGCGATCCCGGTCTCCTTCTCGACGATCGAGGCGAGAATCAGCGCCTGGCGCTTGTCGCGCGCAACGGTGGTCGGCTTGCGTGCCGTCCAGGCGTCGTCGAGCGCAGTCCGCATCGCCACCTGCATCCGCGCGAGCACGGCAGCGCGCGGCTCACCCTTCTCATAGCTGTAGCTGTCGGGCAGCACCGATCCCTCCGCCGGGACGTCGACCGTGCCGGTGAGTTCGGGCTCGGCCATCAACCGCTCATAGACCAGGATCGACGGCATCCCTTCCGGGATGGTCACCAGATGCTGGACAGGTTTGCCGTGCTGGAGAATGTCGAGGATCGTTCGCCCACTGGCCCGCGCGGGAATCTCGAACTCGCCGGCTCTGATCGGAGAGTCGGGACCGAAACGGCGGGCAAAGCGCAGGAAATTGGTCGTCGACCGGATCGCTCCGGCCTGTTCCAACGCACGCGCGGCGGAGGCGAGTGTGTCGCCTCTCGCCACCTGCACCGTCACCGGCTTATCGAGCGGACCGTCGCCCCACCAGTCGCGCGATATCCACAATGCGGCGCCGCCGGCGACCAGCGCGAGTACCAGGATAAGCGCAATCAGGCGGCGCAGCATCGATGGCTTCCTGCGCCGACTCAATCCTCGACTGCGCGCATGATCAGGCTGGCATTGGTGCCGCCAAAGCCGAAGCTGTTGTTGAGCACCGCCTTGACCTTGCGCTTCTTGGCGACAAGCGGGACGAGATCGAAATCCTCAAGCCCGTCGCTCGGATTCTCGAGGTTGAGCGTCGGCGGCACGATCTGATCCCGTATCGCCAGGATGCAAAAGATCGACTCAACCGCGCCGGCGCCGCCCAGCAGATGGCCGATCGCCGACTTGGTCGAGCTCATCGACACCGTCTGAAGCGCATCGCCAAACAGCCGCCGAACCGCGCCGGCCTCAAGTTCATCGCCCAGCGGCGTCGAGGTGCCGTGCGCGTTGATATAGTCGATGTCCGATGGCTGCAGGCCCGACTTCTTGAGCGCCATCGCCATCGAACGATAGGCGCCGGATCCCTCGGGATGTGGCGCGGTGACATGATAGGCGTCGCCGGATAGGCCATAGCCGATCACCTCGGCATAGATCTTCGCGCCGCGAGCCTTGGCATGCTCATATTCCTCGAGCACGACAACGCCGGCCCCCTCGCCCATGACGAAGCCGTCGCGGCCCTTGTCATAAGGGCGGGATGCCTTCTCGGGCGTCTCATTATAGGCGGTCGACAGCGCGCGCGCCTGGGCGAAGCCGGCGATGCCGAGCGGGCAGATCGCGCCCTCCGCGCCGCCGGCTACCATGATGTCGGCATCGTCCATGGAGATCATCCGCGCGGCGTCGCCGATCGCGTGCGCACCGGTCGAGCAGGCGGTGACGACCGCATGGTTCGGCCCACGCAGACCATATTTGATCGAGACCTGGCCCGAGATGAGGTTGATCAGGCGGCCATGGACGAAATGCGGCGAGACACGGCGCGGCCCCTTTTCGTGGAGAACGATCGATTCGCTCTCGATGCCCGGCAGGCCGCCGATGCCCGACCCGATCGACAGGCCGGCGCGGTAGCTTTCCTCCTCGGTCATATCGAGGAGGCCGGCATCCTCGAGCGCCTGGCCGGCGGCATCGATGCCATAGATGATGAAAGGATCGACCTGGCGCTGAACCTTGTGATCCACGCGCTTGCCCGGATCGAACCCATAAGGATGATCGGGAGCCTTCACCTCGCAGGCGATCGTACAGGCCTGATCGCTCGGATCGAAGCGCGTGATCCGGGCGGCACCCGACTTGCCGGCCAGGATGTTGGCCCATGCGGTCTCGACGTCCGCCCCAAGTGGCGTGACCAGTCCCAATCCGGTTATGACCACGCGGCGCATGGCATTCTCCTGCATCTTGTCTTGAACGGCAAAGCGGCCCCCCGTCCCATCGGAAAGTCCGGGGTCGGGGAGCCGCTGAAACTGCTCGGCTCTGTCACCTGCCCCGGTCGGTCAACGGCCGGTGGGCGGAACGATCAGCCCTTGTGGCTTTCGATATAGCTGATCGCATCCTTGACGGTACCGATCTTCTCGGCGGCATCGTCAGGGATTTCGACCCCGAACTCTTCCTCGAAGGCCATGACCAGCTCGACGATATCGAGGCTGTCTGCGCCAAGATCGTCGATGAAGCTGGCTTCCTCGGTGACCTTCTCGGCCTCGACGCCCAGATGCTCCACAACGATCTTCTTAACGCGCTCAGCGGTCTCGCTCATGTTCTAAACCTTCCTTAGGGTCTCTTGCGCCTGCCCTAACGAGGGCCGACATTGCTTGCAAGCATGGTTTGATGACGGATGTGCAGCGCTTGATCCGGATTTAACCGGAAAGGCGACACCCGCCGGTTTCAGATCATGGCCATCCCGCCGTTCACATGCAGGGTCTGGCCGGTGACATAGGACGCCTCCGGGCTCGCCAGATAGACGACCGCCGCGGCGATATCGCTACCCTCGCCCAGCTTGCCGGCCGGGATCTTGCCGAGCAGCGCGTCCTTCTGTGCGTCTGGTAACCCGTCCGTCATTGCCGAAGCGATGAAGCCGGGCGCGACGCAGTTCACCGTGATATTGCGGCTCGCAAGTTCCTGCGCCAGCGCCTTGGACATGCCCACCAGGCCGGCCTTGGAGGCGGCATAATTGGCCTGCCCGGGGTTGCCGGTGGTGCCGACGATCGAGGTGATCGTGATGACCCGTCCGAAGCGCGCCTTCATCATCGGCTTGGTCGCAGCGCGGATCAGCCGGAATGCGGCTTCGAGATTGACCGAGATCACCTGATCCCACTCCTCGTCCTTCATCCGCATGATCAGATTGTCGCGCGTGACGCCGGCATTGTTCACGAGAATGTCGATCTTGCCGAGCGCCTCTACGGCGCGCGGGATCAAAGCATCGACAGCAGCGGCCTCACCCAGGTTGCACGGCAGCACCACGACGTCGCCGCCGATCTCCGCCGCCACGGCCTGCAGCGCTTCCTCGCGGGTGCCGGACAGAGCGACCCTGGCGCCCTGCGCCGCCAATGCCTTGGCGATGGCCGAGCCGATGCCGCCCGAGGCGCCGGTGACCAATGCGGTCATGCCTGAAAGATCGAACATATTCTTCCTCCCCACCCACTCCGTCATCCCGGTGGATGCCGGGGTGACGTGAAACTACAGACTCGCCGCGAATGCCTCGATATCGGCCATCGTCACGACGCTCGTCGCCAGCGCCTTGTCGGTGATGTCCTTGACCATCGGGCCGACCACCTTGCCGCCGAACTCGACGAACTGCTCGACGCCGGCATCGGCCATCGCCGCAACGCTCTCGCGCCACCGCACCGTACCGGTCACCTGCTGGACGAGCAGTTTGACGATTTCCTGCGGCGCCGCGGCCGGGGCTGCGGTGACGTTGGCGTAGACCGGGACCAGCGGGCTCTGCACCGCGGTCGTCCCAAGCGCTTCCGCCATCGCTTCGGCGGCAGGCTGCATCAGCGAGCAGTGGAATGGCGCCGATACCGGCAGAAGCAGCGCGCGCTTGGCGCCGCGCGCCTTGGCAATCTCTATCGCTCGCTCGACGGCGCCCTTGTGCCCGGAGACGACGACCTGACGGTTGCTGTTATCATTGGCCGCCTCGCAGACCTCGCCTTGAGCCGCTTCCTCGGCGACCGTCTTCGCGCCTTCGAAGTCGAGTCCCAGAAACACCGCCATCGCCCCCACGCCAACTGGCACGGCCGCCTGCATCGATTGGCCGCGAAGCTTCAGCAGCCGCGCTGTCGTGGCCAGATCGATCGCCTCGGCTGCACACAGCGCGCTATATTCGCCCAGGCTGTGTCCGGCGACGAAGGCAGCCTTGTCGACCAGGCTGACGCCACCTTCCTTCTGCAGCACGCGCCAGGTCGCGATGGCGTTGGCCATGATGGCGGGCTGGGCATTCTCGGTGAGCATCAACTCGTCGGGCGGGCCCTCGACCATCAGCTTGAACAAATTCTGGCCGAGTGCATCGTCGACCTCCTGGAAGACCTCGCGCGCCACGGTGCTGGCGTCGGCGAGGACCTTGCCCATGCCTACGGCCTGGCTGCCCTGGCCGGGAAAGATGAATGCGCGCATCGAGGCTCCCTTCGTCTGGCGAGCGGCAGTAGGAAAGAGCCGCTGCCGAGGCAAGCCCAAAGGCCTGCGGCGCCTTACCGCTTCAGCCGGCCGAAAGGCAGCAACTGCTTTGCGAGCGCCTGCGTGGCGCCACGGTCACCCGCGCGGAGCGGCACCAGCAACGCTGCGGCGTTGCGCTGCATGATGGTGTCGATCGGTAACACGATTTTGGCGGCACTCGCGGTTTCGGCAAGGGCGCGGCCGCGCGGATCAGCAGGATCTATCGCCAGCCTCAGCAGCGCTGCCAGGCCTGGAAACAGCGCCCGGTTGCCGCCAAGCGCGACCGCACGATCCATCATCGCCAGACCTGTCGCTTTCTTCGCGCCGATCGCCATGCCCGCAACGAAGCCGCCCAGAGCGATCACCGAATCCAGATGCCAGGTCCCGATCGCCGCTGCGGCGTCCGCATCATTTGGGGACACAGCGGCAAAATGTTCGAACAACCGTCGCGCCGCCACCGCATCGCGGCGGCTGCGCGTCAGCTTGGCACGGTAGCCCAGTGCCATCGCCCGCACGAGAGCGGCTTCGTGATTGCTCCCATCGCGCGCCAGCAATGCAGCGGCGCCCCTGTCTGCCTCGTCGATCAGCGCGAGGGCGCTCGCCTTGTCGCGCGACTGGAAGGCGGCTTCGGTAAGGATCTGGCGCGGTGTCGCGGCGAGAAGCGGTACCGCCAGGGCGGGTATCGCGATGAGGGCGAATGCGGCTAATCCGCGTGGTGTCATCAAAGCAGCTTCATCGTCGGATCCTACACGCTGCCCCTTCCTCAACCATTCCCCCTCCTCCCGGTTCCGCACGACCTCCCGCACTTGCCTTCATGGCGATATTCCGCCATAGGCCGCCGCAGCCGGGGTAGAGACTCGTTCTCTGCCCCTGCGCATTTTGGAAGACAGCCGGAGGGGCGTTCGTGATTGGCACGACGTCAGCGATCGGCCAAATGTAAGGAAGACGCGAACATGGCTCTCTACGAGCATGTGTTTCTCGCGCGTCAGGATCTGGCTCAAGCTCAGGTCGACGCGCTGGCGGAAGCCGCCACCCGAATCGTCGAAGATGGCAAAGGCAAGGTCGTCAAGACCGAGACCTGGGGTCTTCGCAGCCTCGCCTATCGCATCGCGAAGAACCGCAAGGCGCATTATGTGATGCTCCAGATCGACGCCCCCGCGGGTGTGGTCGCCGAGCTCGAGCGCCAGACTGCGATCAACGAAGACGTGATCCGCTACATGACCATCCGTTTCGACGAGCTGGAAGCCGGCCCGTCGGCGATGATGCGCCGTGGCGAGCGCAACGAGCGCGACGGCCGCCGTGACGGCCGTGGTGATCGCGGCGACCGTGGTGATCGTGGCGATCGGGGCGACCGCCCCCGCCGCGATGATCGCGAAATGGCGTAAGGGAGAATAGACACATGGCACGCGCATTTTTCCGCCGCCGCAAGAGCTGCCCTTTCTCCGCGAAGGATGCTCCCAAGATCGATTTCAAGGATGTCCGTCTGCTGCAGGGCTTCGTGTCCGAGCGTGGCAAGATCGTTCCGAGCCGCATCACTGCGGTGTCCGCCAAGAAGCAGCGCGAACTCGCCAAGGCGATCAAGCGCGCCCGTCACATCGGGCTGCTTCCCTACATCGTCAAGTAAGAAGGGAGGACCGCCACCATGGACGTGATCCTGCTCGAACGCGTTGAAAAGCTGGGCCAGATCGGGGACGTCGTCTCCGTCAAGGCCGGGTTTGCACGCAATTATCTGCTGCCCCGCAAGAAGGCACTGCGCGCCAACGAAGCCAATAAGAAGGTCTTTGAGGCGAACCGCGCCCAGATCGAAACAGACAACGCCAACCGCCGCGTCACTGCGGAACAGGAAGCCGGCTCGCTCGAAGGCAAGTCGGTCGTCCTGATCCGCCAGGCATCGAACACCGGCCAGCTCTACGGCTCGGTTTCGACCCGCGACATCGCCGATGCACTCGCCGAAGACGGCATCAAGGTCGCCAAGTCGGCGATCGTGCTCAGCCGCCCGATCAAGGCGATCGGCGTTCACGAGGTGAAGGTCGTCCTTCACGCCGAGGTCAGCCGCAGCATCACCGTCAACGTTGCACGCTCGCCCGAAGAGGCCGAGCTGCAGTCGCAGGGCGTCGATGTCATGGCATCGATGTTCGAGCGCGACGAGGCCGGCTTCACCGAAGCTTATGATCCCAACGCCGAACCCGGCGAGATCAATGCGGATCTGCTCGAAGAGCAGCCCGCCGAAGAAGCCTGAGTCTTCGACCAGATAAGAAAAAGGCCGTCCAGAGCGATCCGGGCGGCCTTTTCTTATGCTGTCATCAGGTGCCGGTCGCGCTGATCGGCCTTAAGCTATGCAACCGCGGCGTAGAGTTCGCGCTCACGTGCGATCAGGATGTCGGCCAGAAACCAATAGGCCTCGCCCCAGGCGCTGAGCACCGTCTGGTCGACCGCATCGCCGAGAACATCCTTGATCGCTGGCAGCAGCGCGGCGGCAACCGCCGGATAATGCTCCGGCTTGACCCCGGTATCGACATGCCGCGCGCCCATCCGCTCCACCGCCGATGTGAGCGCACCGAGATTGTCGACATTCTTCGCATAGGCAAGGATCGCGGCGGCAAGCCGCTTTGGCTGCTCGCCCGACTCCTGCGCGGCCTGATCGAACAGGTCCTTGACCGCCGGATCGGTGAACAGGCGTTCGTACATGCGCGTCGTGATCGCCACGCCATGCTCCTGAAGCGCGGGCGCGGTAGCTTTGACGATGTCGATGGTCTGCTTCGATAGCGGCTTGCTCATGCGAATCCCCTTTAAGATGTATCTAACATACATCTACATAGGCTCCGAAGAAGATGCAAATTGAATATATCTTAGCGATCGCCTATCCTGCGGCATGCGCCTCTCCCGCCACACCGATTATGCGCTGCGCGTTCTGATCCACCTGGCGGTGCGGCCCGAACGCCGCGCATCCATTGCCGAAATCGCGCGCACCTACGCGATCTCCGAGAACCATTTGATGAAGGTGGTCCATCTCCTCGGCCGAGCCGGCTTCATCCGGACAACGCGCGGGCGCGGTGGTGGCATCACCCTGGCGCTGCCGGCAGAGCAAATCTCGATCGGCGCGGTTGTCCGCCATACGGAGCACGATCACGCTCTGGCGGACTGCCATACCTGTCTGATCGCACCCGCCTGCGGCCTCACGGGCGTGCTGGGCGAGGCTTTGGAGGCCTTTTTGGCGGTATTCGATCGATATACGCTGGCCGACATCTCGCGGCGGCGGCTGGATCTATCGGTCCTGCTCGGGCTGGAGCCTACCGAAGCGGCCTGACGCTTAGCGGGACGATGATGTCCCGTCCTCTACGCTCTCTCATCCGCGAGAAGAAAGCGGAAACCCATCGGGCCATGCCCTTTCCCGAGCGCGGGTGCGTCGAGCAGTGCTGCCCTGACGAACCCCCGCGCCCGGTCGATCGCCTCAGGTAGCGCCATGCCCTGCCCCAGCCCCGTAGCGATGGCGCTGGCCAGCGTGCAGCCCGTTCCATGATCATGGATTGTGTCGATACGCTGCGCCTCCCAGGACCGGGGCGAAACGCCACCGGAGAAGAGCATGTCGGTCAGGATGCCCTCCGACAGATTGGCTCCGGTAGCGAGAATCGCCCCGCTCCCATGCGCCATCAGGTGAGCGGCAGCCGCAGCGATCTCGGCCGCGCCGCGCAAGGCAAGGCCGCGCAGCGCAGCCAGTTCATCGATATTGGGCGTCGACACCGCCGCCCGGCCCAGCAGCCGGCAGAAAACGGCGATCGCCGCCTCGTCCGCCAGCCTGCTGCCGCTGGTCGCGATCATCACCGGATCGAACACCAGCGGAACTGCGGCCAGATCCGGCCGATCGAGCCGGTCGGCCACGGCTTCGGCGATCTCTGCCGAGCCGATCATGCCGATCTTGATCGCATCCACGCCGATGTCGCTCACCACCGCGTCGATCTGTGCGATCACCATCTCGACAGGCACGGCGTGAACCGCGGCGAYCCCCAGCGTGTTCTGCGCGGTCAGGGCGGTGATCGCCGTCATCGCATGACCGCCGAGCAGGGTGACCGTCTTGATATCCGCCTGGATGCCCGCGCCGCCGCCCGAGTCCGAGCCGGCGATGATCAGGATTCGCGCCATCGCCATAGTCTCAAGCGGCCTTGCGGACCGCCTCGCAAATCTGGTCGACCATGGTTTCGACGAGCTTGCGGTCCTCGCCTTCGGCCATCACCCGGATCAGCGGCTCCGTGCCCGATTTGYGGATGACGAGCCGGCCGGTGCCTTCGAGCTTCTCCTCCGCATCACTGATCGCGGCGATCACCTTGTCATCCTTCAGCGGCTCACCGCCAGTGAAACGGACATTCTTGAGAAGCTGGGGCAGCGGATCGAATAGGTGAAGCAGTTCATGGGCGGGCTTGCCGCTCTCAACCAGCCGCGCCAGCACCTGCAGCGCGGCGATCAGGCCATCGCCGGTAGTGGCGTGATCGGTCATGATGATGTGACCCGATTGCTCGCCGCCGACGTTGAAGCCCTCGGCACGCATCGTCTCGACCACATAGCGATCGCCGACCTGCGTACGGTGCAGGCTCAGCTTCTGAGATGCCAGGTAGCGTTCCAGGCCCAGGTTGGACATCACCGTGGCGACCAGCCCGCCGCCCTTCAGTTCGCCGCGATGGTTGGCGCCCGTGGCGATCAGCGCCATCAGCTGGTCGCCATCCACGACCTTGGCCTGATCGTCGACGATGATCAGCCGGTCGGCGTCGCCATCCAGGGCAATGCCGATGTCGGCGCGCGTCTCACGGACCTTGTCCTGCAGCGCTTTGGTGTCGGTCGAGCCGCACTTGTCGTTGATGTTGATGCCGTTGGGAGTCACCCCGATCGAGATTACATCGGCGCCCAGCTCCCACAACGCCGATGGAGCGACCTCATAGGCGGCACCATTGGCGCAATCGATGACGATGCGCAGGCCGTCGAGGCGAAGATGCTCCGGAAAGCTCGACTTGACCGCGTGGACATAACGCCCCCGTGCGTCCTCGACGCGGCGCGCACGGCCGATATCGGCGGAGGCCGCAAGCTTCGTCGATTTGTCCAGCCGCGCCTCGATCGCCGCTTCGTCGTCGTCCGACAGCTTGTAGCCGTCGGGCCCGAACAGCTTGATGCCGTTGTCGGCGAACATATTGTGGCTGGCCGAGATCATCACGCCGAGATCGGCGCGCATCGAGCGGGTCAGCATCGCGACCGCCGGGGTCGGAATCGGCCCCATCATCACCACGTCCATGCCGACGCTGGTGAAGCCCGCGACCAGCGCCGACTCCATCATATAGCCCGACAGCCGGGTATCCTTGCCGATGACCACGCGATGGCGATGCTCGCCGCGCAGGAAGTGTGCGCCCGCCGCCTGTCCCACCTTCATGGCGATCTCGGCCGTCATCGGGCTTTCGTTGGTGCGGCCCCGGATACCGTCGGTGCCGAAATATTTACGCGCCATATTAGGAGGGTCCCCGCCCGGATTTCCACCGTTAGATGCGCTCAAATACGCCGCGCCTCAAGCCCTTCACATCGGGCGATATCCACTCCGCCATTAAGGGGTGGGACTGACACGCCCACCGCTAGCAAGCCTTGAGCAGCGTCATGTCCAGCCTGCGCTTATTGGACACCATGCATCCACCTCCTGATGACCGGGGACAGGACGAACAGCACCACGCCTATGCCGATCGAGATGAGGCCAATCGTCTGGAACACGCCGGCATAGGTTTCGAGGCTGACCTTGAGGTTGGTGACCTGACCGCCGACCGTCTCGACGCTCGCGACCTGCGCGACCACGCCTGCGACATATTGGGCGCAGCTGATCGACAGGAACCACAATCCCATCATCAACCCGACTACGCGCGCAATCGACAGCTTTGTGATCATCGACAGGCCGACCGGCGAGATGCAGAGCTCCGCCATCGAGTGGATCAGGTAGAGCAAGGCCAGCCACCATACCGACACCTTGAAGTCCGCCCCGGCATAGCGCGTTCCCCACACCAGCGCGAGGAAGCCGAGGCCGACGCCGGCCAGCGCGATCGCGAACTTGATCGGGATTGACGGCTCCAGTCCACGGCGGCCCAGCGCATTCCACATGACCGAGGTCAGCGGCGCCAGCACGACGATGAAGAAGGCGTTGAAGAACTGGGTCTGCCCCGCCGACATCGTGAACAGCCCGAAGATCGAGAGATCGGTGTTGCGATCGGCGAACAGCGTCAGCGATGAACCAGCCTGCTCGAACAGCGTCCAGAACACGACGTTGAAGATGATCAGGACGATGGCGGCGACCATCATCTGGAACTCGATGCGATTGCCTGCCTTCCAGGCCCATATCGGAATGAAGATGACCGACGCGAGGAAAGTGAAGAACAGCACCTTGCCCATGATCGGCAGCGCCAGCAGATAGCCGACGATGCCGCTGCCGGCTTCGGCGCTCTGGCTGCTCATCAGGTTGGTGAAGAGAAACCAGCCGATCGGGATCGCTGCGATCGCGCCGATATAGATCAGCGGCGAGCGGTCCTTGGTCTGTCCCGGCGGCGGATCGCCATAGCCCGCCAGCTTGTCGCCAGCGAACTGGATCAGGCCCCAGCTGATCATCATGCCCATCGCGGCGAGGCCGAAGCCTGCCCACCAGCCTAGCGCGACGGCAAGGAATGGACAGAGGATCTGCGAGAAGAGCGATCCAAGGTTGATCCCCATATAGAAGATGGTGAAGCCGGCATCGCGCCTGCGATCGCCGACCGGATAGAGCGCGCCGACGATCGTCGAGATGTTCGGCTTGAAGAAGCCGTTGCCGATCGTGAGCAGCGCCAGTGCAACCAGCATCAGCCCGGTATGGACGGCGCTGCGGTCTGCATCGGACCTGAAGCCGCCCTTGGCGATCGTGCGCACCACCTGGCCATCAGGCGCCGCCAGGGTTACCGACCCGTCCTCCTGGCCCTTGATCGCCAGCTTCTGACCGTTGTCGACGATATATTGCTGCTTGGCCTCGTCGATGACCACCTCATAGCGGGTGCCATCGACAAGCGCATAGGGCTTGGCCGTGGGGCCGCCGAAGCACAGCGTAAAATAGGCGATCGACATCAGGATCGCGCCGAACTTCACCGATCGCTTCGAACCGAGATAGCGATCCGCGAGAATGCCGCCGATCAGCGGGGTCAGGTACACCAGCGCCGTGAAACCGCCGTAAAGCCCGTTGGTGGTCTGGTCGCTGAACAGGAAATGCTGGGTGAGATAGAGGGTGAGAAGTGCCCTCATCCCATAATAGCCGAAGCGCTCCATTGCCTCGGTCGAGAACAGCCTGGCAAGCTGCCTGGGGTGGCCGAACCAGTCGTCGCCGTCGGATCGGCTCAGATGGGGGGTTCCGGGCTCGGTGGTGGCATCGGCGTCGGGATTGACCATGAAGTGCTTTCTGTTCTGTGCGTTGGGCTCTTGGGGCGCGCCCGCGCCGCCGCTGCCTTCATGGATGTAAAGAGTAACAACGATTCCGGCCCTGTGAAGCTGAATGTTGATGCGGTAGGGAGGCCGACATGTTCAACGATCTCAGCTCGACCGCTACCCTGCTTGCCACCCGCCGTTCGGCCAAGCCGCGCGACATGGTGGCGCCCGGCCCCAACAGCGCGCAATTGCGCCAGATCCTGGAGGTCGCCATGCGCGTGCCGGACCATGGCAAGCTGAACCCCTGGCGGTTCGTGATCATCGAAAGCGATCGCCGCCGCGCCTTCGCGGATCTGCTGCAGGACGCCTATCGCGCCGAGAAGCCGGATGCCGGCCGGATCGAACTGGAGGCGATGGATCAATTCGCGCACCAGGCGCCGGTGCTCGTCGCCGTGCTGTCCACCCCCGCTGCGAACAGCAAGATCCCGCGCTGGGAACAGGAACTTTCGGCCGGGGCAGCCTGCATGAATCTGCTGATGGCTACCCATGCCGCGGGTTTCGTCGGCTGCTGGCTGACGGGATGGGCGGCCTATGACGCGCAGGTTCTAGAATCGCTGGGCGGCGCACCGCAGGACCGCATCGCCGGTTTCCTCTTCCTCGGCTCGCCATCGCGTCCGCTCGAGGAGCGGCCCCGGCCGACGTATGAAGCTGTCGTTTCGACATGGAAAGGCTGATTGCCGTTGACGCGCCCTGCTGTGTTAGGACAGTGTGACGCCATGAGCAGCCAGGATCGCCCCGTATATCTTCGCCTTCGCGATATCATCGCCGAGTCGATCCTTGATGGCACGTTCGGTGATGGTGACGCACTGCCGTCGGTGCGCGTTTTTGCTGCGCAGCATGGCGCCAACCCGCTGACCGCTGCAAAAGCCTATCAGGGATTTCAGGACGAAGGCTTCGTCGCGGTAAAGCGCGGCGTGGGCATGTTCGTGGCCGAGGGGGCGACCGCGCGCCTGCGCCACGAGGCGCGGGAGACCTTCCTGCGCGACGAGTGGCCGCGCGTCGTGCGGAGCATGCGGCGCCTCAAGATAGACCCGGCCGACCTGCTCGAACGCGTCGACAGCTGATCCTTGCCCTTCCCGGCTACGCGCTATAGCGGCGCGGAGATGATCTCGACCCGTATCATCTCCGCAGACGAAGCCGGCATCGCCGAGGCCGCCGCGCTGATCAGGCGTGGCGTACCGGTCGCCGTGCCGACCGAGACGGTCTATGGGCTGGCTGGAGACGCAACATCGGGCGAGGCCGTGGCGGCGATTTATGCCGCCAAGGGACGGCCCAGCTTCAATCCGCTGATCGTCCATGTGGCAGATCTTGCGATGGCCGAAGGTCTGGCGCTTTTCTCGCCACTCGCCCGTCGCCTTGCGGAGGCCTTCTGGCCAGGGCCCCTGACGATGGTCCTGCCCACCGGAGCCAGTGCCAGGATCGCGCGCCTGGTCACTGCCGGCCTGGAGACGATCGCCGTCCGTGCACCCGCGCACCCCGTCATGCGCGCCCTGATCGCCAGCGTCGGCCATCCTCTTGCGGCGCCGTCCGCCAACGCCAGCGGTTCGATCAGTGCGACCCGCGCCGAACATGCCGCACGATCGCTCGATGGGAAGATCGAACTTGTGCTCGATGGCGGCGCCACCGAAGTTGGAATCGAGTCGACCATCGTCGCGGTCGCGGACGGCGGACTACGATTGCTGCGCCCGGGCAGCGTGACCGTGGAGATGCTGGAACTGGTCGCGGGGATGGCCGTCGACACCGGTGACAACGGCGAGATCGAGGCGCCGGGACAGATGCTCAGCCATTATGCGCCAGCGAAGAGGGTGCGGCTCGATGCCGACATTGCGGGCGCGGACGAGTTCCATATCGGTTTCGGCCCGGTCGCCGGACGAAGCAGCTTGTCGGATCGCGGCGATCTCGCCGAGGCCGCGACCCGACTATTTGATATGCTTCACGAGGCGGATCGATCGGACGCTGCAGCAATCGCTGTCGCACCGATACCCCGCGCCGGCCTCGGCCTCGCGATCAACGACCGGCTGGAGAGAGCCGCAGCGCCCCGCCCGCCCAGCGATGAATCTGAAACAAGTCCGGGATGACGAGCGTCAAGCCGGCGCGTTCGTCTTGAGGCGCGCAGCATAGCTCTTGCGGAATTTCGCGAGCTTGGGCGCCACCACCATCACGCAATAGCCGTTGTTCCCTCCCTCGCGAGCAAAATATTCCTGATGATAATCTTCGGCGACATACCAGGGCGCGTCGGGCTCGATGGTGGTGACGATCCGCTGCGGCCAATCGGCCTGGGCCCGTTCGATCGCAGCCTCGGCTTCGGCCTCCTGCTCCGTCGAATGCGGAAAGATCGCCGATCGATATTGTGTGCCGACGTCATTGCCCTGCCGATTGAGCTGGGTGGGGTCGTGGACGTGAAAGAAGATATCGAGGATTTCGCCATAGCTGATCACCTCGGGATCGAACGCAACCCGGATTGCCTCGGCATGGCCGGTACGTCCGCCGCACACCTGCTGATAGGTAGGATTAGCGACTTGCCCGCCAATATAGCCGCTCTCGACCGAACTCACTCCGATCACATCGTCGAATACCGCTTCGATGCACCAGAAGCAGCCACCGGCCAGCGTAGCGATTTCCTGAGCCATATTTTCTCCAGCTTGGCCCCAGCGAAGTCGGGTCCAGGCGCTCGATGGCGCAACTGGATACCGGCCTGCGCCGGCAGCACGACCTCTAAGAACATAGGTCGTCATTTCCGCGATGCAATGGAAGGTCAAAGCCAGAGGGCCGATAAGCCGGGTTCTGTCCACCAGCTCGCGCTGGATGGGCGATCATTCCTCTAGGACCGGGCTCGCACCCGGCCTCCAGCAATCAACCCGGACGACCGGGCGGAGTAGCCCATATGCCGTCCCTATTCGATCTTGCTCCCGGTGGGGTTTACCATGCCGTTCCCGTTGCCGGGTCCGCGGTGCGCTCTTGCCGCACCCTTTCGACCTTGCCCGGAACTCCGAAGAGTCCGCCGGGCGGTCTGCTTTCTGTGGCACTGTCCCTGGGGTCGCCCCCGCCGGGCGTTACCCGGCACCGTTACTCCTTGGAGCCCGGACTTTCCTCCCCGCGCCGCATAAACGGTGCGCAGCGATCGCCTGGCCCTCTGGTGGGACGCTGTTAGGGCGTTTTGCCGCTGGGCTCAAGCAGCGCGTCGCCCTCGCGGTGGAGCAGCAACCTCAGCAGGATACCGCGCGTCTCGCCATCCGCGATGCCGTCGATAGTCTCGGGGCGGAACCGGCGCTGGAAGGCGGTGACCGCCGCAGGGCCGTCGCTGACGTCATAGCCGAAGCGTTCGAGCGCGAGCAGGAAGCCACCTGGAGTCCAATGCGGATCCTGCAGCCCGTGCCGCGGCCGCTTGATGGCCAACCCGAGCTTGCCGAGCAGTTCCCAGTCGAACAGTTCGCCGGGGTCCTGCTTGCGCTGGGGCGCGACGTCCGAATGACCGACGACATTGGCCGGCGCTATGCCATGGCGCTTTGTGACGTCGGCGATCAGCGGCACCAGTGCATCCATCTGCGCCCTGGGGAACGGCCGATAGCCAAGCTCGTGCCCGGGGTTGACGATCTCAATACCGATGCTGGCTGAATTAACGTCGGTGATCCCGCGCCAGAATGATCTGCCCGCATGCCAGGCGCGGCGTTCCTCCGGCACCAACCGAACGATCTGACCGTCCTCGGCCACAAGATAATGGCTGGAAACCTTGGCATCGGCATCGGTCAGCCGCGCGATCGCGGACGCCGCGTCCTCCATGCCGGTATAATGCAGCACGAGCATCGAGACCGGCAATGCGCGCTCGTCATAATTCGGCGACGGGCAATCGATCATCTCGCTCATGACCGTGCCTTACCCCCGCATTGGAGGGCTAGCAACGCGTCAGGCGGCGTTTGCGACGGCGGCGTAGCCGGCGGGGCGATAAACCGCCTGCAACACCGGGTCGCTTATGAACCGGTTGGAGCTGCCAAGCGTGGTTTCTCCCGCGCCGAGCAGAAGCACGCCGTCACCCGCGATGGCGAGTGCCAGACCTTCGAGCATCTGGTGGCGACGCTCGGGTGAAAAGTAGAGCAGCGCATTTCGGCACAGGATGAGGTCGAAGCGCCCACCGGCAGGCGGTGGCCCGAGCAGATTATGCCGCGTGAAGGTGACCAGCGATGCCAGCTGGGGCTTGGCGCGCCAGCCCTCATCCAGCACCGGATCGAACCAATTCACCAGATGACGGATCGGCAGCCCGCGCTGCACCTCGAATTGCGTGTAGAGGCCCGCCCGCGCGCGGCCAACTGCCGAACGGGAGATGTCGCTCCCCAGTATCTCGATCTTCCACCCATTCCAACGCTCGCCCTGTTCAGCGAAGAGCATCGCCAGCGAATATGCCTCCTGCCCGGTCGAGCAGGCCGCCGACCAGATGCGCAACCGCTTGTCACGCTGCCGCGTTGCAGTCAGCCGGGACAGGACCTCCTCGCCGATCAGCTTGAACACAGCGGTATCGCGGAAAAAGCTCGTCTCGTTGTTGAGAAGCGCGTCGATGATGTCGAGCGACAGTTCGGGATCGGCAGAGCGCTCCAGTGCGGAAGCCAGATGATCGAAGCTTTCGATCCCGCGCGCGCGGCAAAGGGGGGAAAGGGTTGTTTCAATTCGCCAGAAGCGATCCTGTGACAACAATTGCCCGGTCGCCTTCTCGAACAGGCGAGCTATGACGAGGCCGGCGCGGGAGCTTACTTCCACGCCGGGCCTGCCACCCGGTTACAGACATGGCGCGCGAGACCCTCCGGCGCCATCACCATCGAGGCAAGCCCTGCCTGCGCGACCGAGCCCGGCATACCCCAGACCACCGACGTAGCCGCATCCTGGGCCAGAATTTCCGCGCCGCAGCGCACCATCGCCTCTGCGCCGATCGTGCCGTCCCGTCCCATGCCGGTGAGGACGACGCCGACTCCTTCGGTGCCATAGACCTCGGCCACCGCCTCGAACATCGGATCGACCGACGGCATGCAGCGGCTGGGCGCCGTGGTGGCATCGATGCGGATCACGATGCGGCTACCCTTGCGAGCCAGGCGGATATGCCCCTCCCCCGGCGCGATGAACATCTCACCGGGCCTTAACGCCATCCCGTCGGCAGCCACAGATGCAGGCCGCCCGGCGATATCGCGAAGCTGCGCCGCAAAATAGGGCATGAAGGGTGGCGGCAGGTGCTGGGYGATCAGAATCGGCGCATCGAAGCTCGGCGACAGCTGCCGAAGAAAAGCCGACAGCGCGTGTAGCCCGCCCGTGGACGCGCCGATGGCGAGGCAGGATATCTTTCCGCTCCTGGTCGGTCGCAACGATATCATCGGCACCGGCGCGATAGCCCGCGGCGCTGCGTCGCGTGCCTTGCTTTCCAGCTTTTCGGGGAGATGGCGGGCGTGGCCGATCCGCAACAGCGCCTCGATGAACTTGTGCGAGAACTCGCCGGCGAAGTTCCCCGCCGTCGGCTTGAGCAGAGTATCCGCGGCGCCCAGGGTCAGCGCCCGCACGGTCGCCGAAGCGCCTGCCTCGGCTGCGGACGATACGATCAGCACCCGCGCGCCATGACTGGCGGCAAGGATCTCGGGAAGGGCAGTAAGGCCGTCCTTGCCCGGCATCTCGACATCGAGGACGACGATGTCGATCTGGTGACCTGCGAGAAAGACGATGCCCTGGTCAGCGGTGGGCGCAGCGCCTGCTATCTCGAACTCGGGACGGGCCTCGAGCAGCCGCGCCAGCACGGTGCGGGCGACGAGCGAGTCGTCGACCAACAGCACACGAATGGGCCTGACCGCCGATCGGCTGCCATCCGCACTCCTATATCTGACGCGGCCATTGAGGCCCGCCTGCGCCATGACTCAGGCGACGCCGACGAGCTGCAGCTTGCTTTCCAGCGTCTCGCGATCGAAAGGCTTCATCATATATTCGTCTGCCCCCGCATCGATCGCGGCGCGAATATGTGCGACGTCGTTCTCGGTCGTGCAGAACACCACCTTGGGGCGATTGGAGATCGCCGCATCGCCCAGCGACCTCAGGAACTCCATGCCGCTCATCACCGGCATGTTCCAGTCGAGCAGGATGACATCTGGCAGGTTGCCGGCGTTGCAGCGGTCGAGGGCCTCGCGCCCGTCGCCAGCTTCCTCGACGTTGAAATGCAAGGCTTCCAATATGTGACGGGCGACCTTGCGGATCACCTTGGAATCATCAACCACCAGGCAGGTCTTCATCACGATCTTCCGTCTTGGCTATGCAGTGCGAGCACTATAGCGAGGAACTTGTAAGCGCGGCGTTAATGCCGGTTTCACGCCGCAAGATGGACTGGGCCGGCAACCATCGCGGGAACGTCGATCAACAACAAAGGCTGGCCCTGATATTCGAGCACGCCCCGGGAAAACTGCACCCAACCTGGCGAAAGCAGCGCCCGCGGCTCGGCCGGCGCACCTTCGATTGCCACGACGTCATCGACATTGTCGACGAGCAGTCCGTACAGATGCCCGTCCACGGTAACGATTACCGCCTGCTTCTCTCCGGCCGTGCTGCGATTGCCGCCGAGCGCGGCGATGGTGTCGATCACGGTCAACACGCGGCTGCGCAAGGCGAACAGGCCGAACACGTGCGGCGGCGCGCAGGGAACCGGGGCGATATCCTCGACCTCGACCACCGATTCCACGAAGGAAGCCGGAAGCGCGGCGCGCTGGCCGGCGACTTCGACGATGAGATAGAGATCGTTCATCATCATGCGTTTCGCTTGCTCCAATGCCGCCGCAGCTCGGCGGTGAGACCGGGCCGGTCGTATCGCCACAGGCTGTCGGGCGACGCACCGCGTTCCTCGGCCGTCGGGCGTAAGCGCAGGATGCTGCAGGTGCCGGTGCTGTCGAGCGCTGCGCCGTCGGGCACGATAACGAGATCTGCCGCTGCGGCTCCCTCGTCGTCGGAATAGACGACGCTGTAACCCGCCCCTTCGACCAGCGGCGCCAGCACCTGCCGCGTCCACGGGTCGTCGTCAGCGAGCAGGCAGACCGGACGGTGGGCAGGCTTCGCATCACCACCCGCGCCTTGCGCGAACAGCCAGAAAGCGTCGATGAACTCGATCGGCCGTTCTTCGACCAGCATGACGCCGGAAACCGGGCCCGGGACGGTGTTGCGCTGCAAATCGATCGCGACCGGCACGATGTCGATTACGCTGTCGATCGCATAAGCGAGCTCCTCGTTGCCGTCATGCATCCTGAGCACGCGGACCTTCGACTCGGAAATCGCCGCGCCGCAGGAAACGAGCGGCACCAACCGGCCGTCGATGTTGAGCCGGGCACGGCCCGCAGTCTTGCTGATCGAAGACGCGAAGCAATCCTCGATGCGCTCGACCAGTCCGAGGGGCACGCCGCGTTCGATGCCGTCGAGATCCCGGAACAGCAGCACCGGCACAGCGCCTTCTTCGTGCTGCACCTCTTCGACGTGCTCGGTGACGGCTTCGGCGCTGCCCTTGTCCTCCCGTCGGATGCCGGCCTTTTCGGCAACCCCCGCTACGTCGAGGAGCAGCATCGGCCGGCTGTTGTCAGGCAAGGTGGTGCCGCCATAGATACCGCACGCCATGACGACGGGCGCTGCCGGCTTTACCACCAGCTCCTCATGATCATGGACCGCCTCGACGGCGAGCGCATAGCGCGCCCCGCCGGACAGCTTGAGCACGACGAGATTGGTCTGCCGCGCCTTGTCGGTGAAGCCGAGCACATCGCCCAGCGATACGACCGGTAAACGCGTGCCGCGGATGAACACGATATCGGCACCGCCAAGCTGACTCATCTTCACTGCGTCGCCGCCGATCCGGACGATCTCGTCGATGGCCGAGCGTGGAATGGCGAAATGCTGGCCGCCGCTGCTGATGGTGAGCGCCGGGATGATGGTAAGCGTGAGCGGCACTCGCAGGGTAAGGCGCAGGCCGTTTCCGGGCCGGCTGTCGATATCGACGAGACCGCCGATTCGCTCGACGTTGGCGCGCACGACATCCATGCCGACACCGCGGCCCGAGATCGCCGTGACCTGCTGCGCCGTGGACAAGCCTGGTTCGAAGATCAGTTCGAGCTTGCGATCCCAGTTGAGCGTTGCAGCGCGCTCCTGGCTGATGATCCCGACCGCGATCGCCTTCTGGACGAGACGGTCGGCATCGATGCCGCGGCCGTCATCGATGACTTCGATGAGAATCTGGTTGCCGACCTGCCGGGCGCTGACATGGAGCCGACCTGCCATCGGTTTGCCTGCCAGTATACGGGCTTCAGGCGGTTCGATGCCGTGATCGATCGCGTTGCGCACTATGTGGGTCAGCGGATCGCGGATCATCTCGATCATTTCCCGATCGAGTTCGACATCACCGCCATCTATCTCGAGATGAACATGCTTGTTCAACTCGGTGGAGATATCGCGCACCATCCGCGGCAACGCCGTGAAGAGGTGCTCGACCCGCGCCATTCGGGTTCGGGTGATGGCATCGCGCATCTCCGCGATGCACAGCGACAACCGTTCGAAAGCGACTTCGGTAGTCGATTCGGTGCCATCGTCGCGAAGCCGCCGGGCGAGTTCGTTGCGAGCGAGCACCATGTCCGAAACGCCGGCCATCATGCGGTCGAGCAGGTCGACCGGAAGCCGGATCGTGCGCGAAACGGTGCGCGGCGTCAATGCGGCGTTCGCTGTCGTCATCTCGGCGGGCATCGCCGTCTCCGGCTCAGGATCGACCGCACCGGGCTGAAGCGCGGCGACAAGCAGGTGATCGTCGCCTTCGGCGACCACATGGCCGGTCTCGATAGCGTCGGCAAGTTCGGCGATCCGGTCGATCACCGCAAGCACGGCGCTGACGAGCTTGGGATCGGGACGGCGCCGGTCCGCACGAACGTCAGCCAGCACATCCTCTGCGGCATGACTGAGCTTTTCGAGCCGCGGCAGATCGAGAAAGCCGCAACTTCCCTTTACCGTGTGGACGAAGCGAAAGATCGCGTCGAGCCGCGAGCGGTCGTCGGGCGCGGCTTCCCACGCAACGATTTCACCGCCCAGCGCTTCGAGCGTCTCGCGGGTTTCCGCGACGAAATCGCCGAGCAGATCGTCCATCTCACCCTTCCTGAACCAGTATCGGGAAGAGTGATGGCATTGTTTTGGTTAAAAGCGGGTTTACGACGCTGAACCCTACGCTGCCGGGCGAGTATTCAGCTTCCGAAATCGCTGCCGTCGATCATCGACGCATCGGCAACGCCAGCGAGCTTGATGATCGAGTTGATCGTCGCCCCGCCCGCATCGTTGTAGAATAGGTAGCTATCGGTTCCAACGCTGAGTACGGCGACATCTCGCGCCGCGTCGTGAGCGTTAAGAAGGGCCTGAGCATAGCCGAACGCGGCAGCCATCGAGCCGAGTATCAGCCCCTGCCCGGCATGGAGGACATGACCGGTCCCCCTACCAATCCCGCCCACTAGCGAGAAGCTGTCGCTGCCATCCTGATAATCCGTGATGATGTCGGATACATAACCAGGCGTGGCATAGGCGGCATCGCCGCGCGCGAACACGAAGCGGTCGGCACCGGCGTTGCCGGTGAGGGTGTCGCGTCCGCCGCCGCCAATCAATCGGTCGTCGCCCGCCCCACCCATCAATATATTGGCGCCGGCATTGCCGGTCAGCGAAGCATCGCCAGAACCGCTATAACGGAGATTTTCGACGTTGGGCACAGTGGCCAGGCTGAAGCTTGTCATGGCCGTCTGGATAGTATCGCTGCCGCCCGAGATGTCCTCCACCACCAGATCGCCAGGGCCGTTGACGATGTACAGGTCGTTCCCGGCTCCGCCGCTAAGCTGGTCGGCTCCCTCGCCGCCGTCCAGCGTGTCATCGCTGGCGCCACCAGCCAGCGTGTCATCGCCGCCGCCACCAGCCAGCGTGTTCGGACCGGCTGCGCCGACCAGCTGGTTATTCGCCGCGTTGCCGGTCAGGTTGGCTGCACCCGTGCCCGTGAAGACGATATTCTCGACGTTGGACAGATCCGCCACGCTGTAGCTCGGCAATATGGTGCGAACCGTATCGATGCCCGCCGAAGCCGCCTCGACCACGACATCGCCGCTTGCGTCAACGAGGTAAACATCGTCGCCGCCGCCGCCAACCAGGCGATCGAAACCCCCGCTGCCATCCAGCGTGTCAGCGCCCGCTCCACCGGTCAGGACATTGCTCGCGGCATTTCCTATCAGATTGACGCCACCCGTGCCGGTGAAGACGACATTCTCGACATTGGCGATGTCGGCGAGGCTGAAGCTATTCAGGGCTGTGCGGATCGTATCGGTTCCAGCGGCAGCTTGTTCAACGATAACATCGCCGGAGCCGTCGATGATATAAACATCGTCGCCGCCCTCTCCGCTCAATCGATCGTTTCCCGCACCGCCGTCCAATGTGTCGGCTCCGTTTCCGCCCGTCAGCATGTTATCCAGCACATTGCCGATGAGGCTCGCCGCCCCGCTGCCCGTATAGGCAAGGGCCTCGATATTGGTGAGCTTGGCGAGACTGAAGCTGGATCGAGTGGTCTGGACCATATCGGTGCCACCGCCAGCATCTTCGACCACCTGCCCGCCTGCTGTGTTGAGCACATAGAGGTCGTCTCCGCCGCCGCCGATCATCCGGTCCCCGCCTGCACCGCCGATCAGCGTATCGTTACCGCCACCGCCGACCATGATCTCGTTCCCGGCTCCCCCCTCCAGAACGTCGTTGCCGCGATTGCCGGTGAGGATCTGCGTACCGGCGTGGCTGGCCGACGCCTTCAGCGTGTAATCGACGGCGCGTTCGCCCACCAGGTAGACAAGGTCGTCCGCCGACCAGCTGGTGAGAGCCAGGCTCGGCAACTGGTAGGTTCCGCTTTTTCCGGCATTGACGATCAATCGGTCGAATCCGGCACCGCCGGCCAATGTGGTGACGTCGGAAAGCTGCTCCAGGTTGACCGTCAGCAGGAACTCGGTCTGCGCGGCGGAACGGAACGCAAGCTTCTCGACCGACAGAAGTACGCTTCCGCTCAGGTTGACGAAATATTTCGGACCGTTTTCGGTTTCGGTCACAACGGAGTTGGAGATACGGAGGGTGTCAGCGCCCGAGCCACCTTCAAAACGCTCGACCCCTGTCGAATCGCCAATCTGAACGAGAAGGTCATCACCATCGCCGCCGCGGAGCGTGTCGGTGCCTGCCCCACCGTCGAGCGTGTCGCCGCCGGTACCCCCGGTCAGAATGTTGTCTCCTGCGTTGCCTATGCCGCTGGCGCCAACCGAGCCGGTAAAGGCAAGCCGTTCGATATTCTCCAGACCGGCGAGGCTGTACGACGTCAGCGAAGTCCGGATCGTATCGGTCCCAGCCGAGGCAAGCTCCACCACGACATCTTCGATGGTATCGACGACATAGATATCGTTGCCGCGCCCGCCGACGAGCCGATCGTTGCCGCTGCCGCCATCGAGCAGGTCATTGCCGTCGCCGCCGCTGATCGTGTCATTGCCGCCATTGCCGGCGAGGGTGTCGTCGCCGCCGAACCCGGTCAGCGAGTCCGCGTTGTTTCCGCCGGCAAGTGAATTATCGCCACCGGTGCCCGAAAGCGTCGACATTCATTTCCCCTGGAATTTGTCAGCCGTTTTTTCCGGCTCATAGAGTTCGTCGGATACGCCCCCAAACGAATCCGAAGATCGCCGTCGTAGATTTGTTCCGCCCCCGTCAAGGCGTTAAAACGCAAAAGGGTGCCGCGCTGTGCTGAATCGGTGCAAAAGCCGCGAATCCGGCTGAGGCAAATGTAGGAGTAAAGGCTTGCCCGCGCTTAAGCGTTGGGCAGGTTGGCACCGATCATCAGCACTCCGTCCTCGGGTTGCGAAACCTGCACCGTGCCGCCCTGATCGCTCACCAGGAGATGGACGAGCCATGACGCCGCAGCACGAGGACTCAGCATATCGGGGTCGACTTCACCCAGCAGCGCATTGCGCAGTTCGGGATCCAGCACGAGGCGCGGGCCCTCCGCGCGGATAACGATCTCGCCACCCTCAGCGGCGACATCGAGTTGGCCGCCGCGGACCAGCGCATCGCCGGCAATCAGGGCCAGGTTGAGCAGCACCTTTATCGCGCCCTTCGGCAGCGCATTCGCCTCTACCATCCAGCCGAGCTTCACCTTGCCATTGCCATGCAAGCCCTCGACGGCAGCGCGTGCTTCGCGCGTATCCACCAGTTCCCCGAAGCCGCCTGCTGCGCCGAAGGCAAGCCGGAAGAATTTGAGCTTGTTGGCGGAGGCGGTCGCGCTTTCAGCCAGCAATTCCATGCAGCGCGCCCGCATCTCCGGGTCGGTCTCGTCGGCCAGGAGTTCAAGGCCGTTGTTCAGCGCGCCGACCGGGGACAACAGATCGTGGCACAGACGCGAGCATAGCAGGCTCGCAAACTCGGCCGAGCGGTTGACCATGGGGCTATTTCCTCAGTGCGCGAAACGGGTCGCGTCTTTTGGCAAGGGCGGCGCGGTTTCGCAATCGACGATTATGGAGCAGCTAGCCGTCAGGTGCGGCAATCGCGACGGGATCGAAGCGTCCGCCGTGGGAGGCGCGCCAGCAGCGCAGATCGGTGCCGGCGATGATGATCCAGTAGCTTCCAGGCTCGGCGGCGGCGGAATCGCGTGCCGACGGTGTGGCGGCGCCGTGCGGATGCGAATGATAATGGCCGATCAGCGTCGCGCCTCCGGCCCGAGCGGCGCGATGCGCCGATATCAGGGCAGCCGGATCTATCTCGAAGCTGTCGCGTGGATCCCCTGCGACATTGGTGCAAGGCAGGACCGCCTCCACGACATCGTCGCGCCCCAGGAGCAGGCCGCAAATCTCCGCCTCCGGGCTGGCCGCCGCAGCTTTGAGCATTTCCGCTATAAACGGGCTTGATATCGTCAGGCGCATCGCCACATCGCTACAGGATGGCCGGGGGGAAATCGATATTGCAGGCAATCGTGCCTCACAATGCCACAGGCTGGCGGCTCGACCGCGCATTGGCCGCGGCCCTGCCGACCCTGTCTCGCGAACGGCTCAAGGCGCTGGTCTCATCGGGTCAGGTGGCAGCTGCCGATGGGCTGCTCGCCCGCGACCCTGCGATGAAAGTCGCCGAGGGTGCGACGTTCGCCGTGACGGTTCCGGATCCCGCGCCCGCGCATAACGAAGCGCAGGATATTCCGCTCGTCATCGCCTATGAGGACGAGCATCTGATCGTGATCGACAAGCCGGCCGGACTGGTCGTTCATCCTGCCGCCGGTAATTACGACAAGACGCTTGTCAATGCATTGCTCCATCATTGCCGGGGAAGCCTGTCCGGAATCGGTGGTGTCGAACGGCCCGGCATCGTCCACCGGATCGACAAGGACACGTCGGGGCTGATGGTCGCGGCAAAGACCGACCCCGCTCATGTCGGCCTCGCGGCGCAATTCGCCAAGCATAGCATCGATCGCAGATATAAGGCGATCGTCGCGGGAATCCCCCGGCCCGGCGAAGGCACCATTGACGCACCGCTGGCGAGATCGTCTGCCAACCGCAAGAAGATTGCCGTCGTCGAGGACGGGCGCGGCAAGCGCGCGGTGACACACTTCAAGACCGTGGAAAGGCTGAAGGCTTCCGCACTGGTCGAATGCCGACTCGAGACCGGGCGCACCCACCAGGTCCGCGTCCATATGGCGTCAATCGGCCATCCATTGCTCGGCGACCCGGTCTATGGCCGATCCCGGCCGGAACACCGGGAGCTCCTCAACCGTTTGAATTTCAAGCGGCAGGCGCTCCACGCTGCGCGTCTGGGGTTCATTCATCCGGTAACAAGCGCGGCTTTATGTTTCGATAGCGAAATTCCGCGGGATATGCTCGATTTGTTCAGCGAACTGAAAAAGAACATGATATAGATGTTACAGATCGGTACGAGGATGATTCGAGCCTGGATCGCTAGCCGTACCGCATTGGCAATTATGCGGATGGTCCCGTTGGGCATCTAGATGGGGAGTAATATGATCATGGCAAGCGGAAAGAACGTGCCCGCCACGATCCCCGCACTTGGCGGGGAGCAGAGCCTCAACCGCTACCTGGCCGAGATCCGGAAGTTTCCGCTGCTGAAGCCGGAAGAGGAATATATGCTCGCCAAGCGCTTTCAGGAGCATGGCGATCCCGAAGCGGCGACGCAGCTCGTGACCTCGCATCTGCGCCTGGTGGCGAAGATTGCGATGGGTTATCGCGGCTATGGCCTGCCGGCGAGCGAACTGATCTCCGAGGGCAATATCGGCCTGATGCAGGGCGTGAAGAAATTCGAGCCCGATCGCGGCTTTCGCCTGGCCACCTATGCGATGTGGTGGATCAAGGCGTCGATCCAGGAGTATATCCTGCGGTCGTGGAGCCTGGTGAAGATGGGCACGACCGCCGCGCAGAAGAAGCTGTTCTTCAACCTGCGGCGGATGAAATCCAAGCTCGACGCTTTCGAGGACGGGGATCTCAAGCCCGAGGATCTTCGCAAGATCGCGACCGATCTCGGCGTGTCCGAGGAAGAGGTCACGAACATGAACCGGCGCATGTCGATGGGCGGCGACGCGTCGCTGAACATGTCGATGCGCGAAGACGGCGAAGGCGAATGGCAGGATGCGCTGGTCGACCAGGGCCCGTTGCAGGACGAACGGATCGCCGACGCGGAAGAGAAGAGCGTGCGCCACAACATGCTCAACGAGGCGCTTGCCGCGCTGAACGACCGCGAGAAGCACATCTTGGTCGAGCGCCGGCTGGTGGATGAGCCCAAGACACTCGAGGAGCTCAGCCAGGTCTATGGCGTCAGCCGGGAGCGGGTTCGCCAGATCGAGGTCCGTGCCTTTGACAAGCTGCAGAAAGCGATGATGCGCATCGCCGGCGAGAAGCGCTTGCTGCCCGCAATGTAACAAGAAGGCGCTCCGAAAACGGGGCGCCTTTTCTTTTCGCGTCATGCTGAAACATATTGAGCATGACGCGCGCTTCGATCATTCCGGCAGGAAATCCGGCACCGACAGATAGCGCTCACCCGTGTCGTAGTTGAAGCCCAGCACGCGCGAACCCGGTGCTTCTTTCAACTTCTGGGCGATCGCCGCCAGCGTCGCGCCAGAGCTGATGCCGACCAGCATCCCCTCTTCACGCGCCGACCGGCGCGCATATTCCTTGGCGTCAGYCGGATCGACCTGGATCACACCATCGAGCAGCTGGGTGTGCAGATTTGCGGGCACAAAGCCGGCGCCAATCCCCTGGATCGGGTGTGGCCCGGGTTGGCCGCCCGAAATCACCGGAGACAGGGTGGGCTCCACCGCGAACACCTTCAGCCCCGGCCAGCGTGGCTTGAGCACCTGCGCGCAGCCGGTGATATGGCCGCCGGTGCCGACACCCGTTATCAGGATGTCGATCGGCGCGTCCTTGAAGTCCGCGAATATCTCCTCTGCAGTCATGCGGACATGCACATCGATATTGGCGGGATTCTCGAACTGCTGGGGGATCCACGCTCCCGGCGTCTGCGCCTGCAGCTCAAGCGCACGCTCGATCGCTCCCTTCATGCCCTTCTCGCGAGGCGTGAGATCGAAGCTCGCGCCATAGGCCAGCATCAGCCGGCGCCGCTCGACCGACATGCTATCGGGCATTACCAGCACGAGCTTGTAACCCTTGACCGCCGCAACGAGAGCCAAGCCGATGCCGGTGTTGCCGCTGGTCGGTTCGATGATCGTGCCGCCCGGCTTGAGCTTGCCGGCCTTTTCGGCGTCCTCGATCATGGCGAGTGCGATACGGTCCTTGATCGAGCCGCCCGGATTGCTGCGCTCGGACTTGATCCACACCTCGGCGTCACCGAACAGGCGGTTTACACGAACATGCGGCGTGTTGCCGATCGTCTCCAGTATCGATGCAAAACTGGTCATGCTGCTTTCTCCTGAACTCGCACATCCTCGAACGACGCAGGCGGATCGAGCGTCCGCGCGCGCAGTATCTCCGGGAATAGTTTTGCCCACAAGGCTGCTATGGCTATGGTGCCGACGCCGCCGGCCACCACCGCTGCAACCGGGCCGATAACTGAGGCTAGAAAACCCGATTCCACCTCACCGAGTTCGTTCGAACCCGAGATGAACAATACGGACACCGCACCGACCCGTCCACGCATCGCGTCCGGCGTGTAGAGCTGGACCAGCGACTGGCGGACATATACCGACACCATGTCCGCAGCGCCCAGCAATGCCAGGCATAGCAGTGCAAATGCCTCTGGATCGGGCACCCGATAGGATAGCCCGAAGCCGATGGTGCCGATGCCGAAGATGGCGACCGCCACGAGAAGCTTGACCCCGACATTGTGGCGCAGCGGTCGGCGGCTCAGCCAGATCGCGACGATTGCCGCCCCGGCCGCAGGCGCGGCACGCAGATGGCCTAGCCCGGATGAGCCGATGTGCAATATGTCGCGTGCATAGATCGGCAGCATCGCGGTCGCGCCGCCTAGCAGGACGGCGACCAGGTCGAGCGATATCGCGCCGAGCACCAGGCGATTGCGCCGCAGATAACTGAATCCCTCGATCATCTGCCCCCATGGATTCTGTCGGCCGTCGAGCGACGTGCGGGGCACCGGCCCGATCAGCATCAGCATTATCGATGACACGGCAAGCAGCAGCGTGCCTGCCGCATAGGCGAGCGGCGGATATATCGCATAGAGATAGCCGCCCAGCGGCGGGCCTGCGATTGCGCCGACCTGCCAAGCTATCGAGCTAGTCGCAATCGCCGCCGGCAAAAGCTGCTTCGGAACGAGATTGGGGGACAGGGCCTGCAGCGCCGGGCCTGCAAAAGCACGCCCGACGCCGAGCAGCGCCGCCACGGCGAACAGCGCCGGCAAGGTCACCGCATCGTACCAGGTCACCAGGCCGAGCGCGGCTCCGCAAAGCAGCTCCAGCACCGTCGTCGAACGGGCGATCCATCGACGATCGATGCGGTCGGCGGTCCAGCCGCTGACCAGGGTCAGCAGCATGAGCGGCAGAAACTGCGCGAGGCCGACCAGCCCCAGCTGCACCGCCGCCTCGCGCGGCCCCATGGTGCGGCGAGCGACGTCATAGACTTGCCAGCCGATGACCACGCCCATCGCGTTGAGCGCCATCGTCGAGCACAAACGCGCCCCCCAATAATGCCTGTAGGCCGAAATTGATAAGGGACCGCGCAACGTCATGCCGCTCCTCTAGGCGCTTGCTGATCGACCGGGCAACCACCCAAGAGGCAGATCACAACGATTTCTACTTTTACAGTAGATAATTCCATCTCAGGGCAGACTGACAAAGCTGTCGAGTACCCGCTTTCGGCCGGCATGCTCGAAATCGATCTCGAGCTTGTTGCCCTCGATCTCGACGACGGAGCCATAGCCGAACTTGCTATGGAAGACACGCTGACCGACCGATATGTCCTTGCGCGAGGGCTGCGCGAAGCTAACGGCGGAGGCGCGGGCCTCGACGACCCGCGCACCCGCCGATGGTTGTCCGAGGCCGCCTGCCGCCGTCGCGCGTTGCCATCCGGGTCCGCGGCCGGCAGCTCGGCTCACATGGGCGAAGGGGTCGGCATGTTCCGACCATTGCGCACGCCACAGCGACTCTCCGCCGGACATTGTCGTCTCTGCCTCGACATGCCCGCCCGGCAGCTCGGCAACAAAACGCGAAGGGATCGAGGAAGTCCATTGGCCATAGATACGCCGATTGGCCGCGTGCAGGATCGTGCAGCGCCGCCGCGCCCGCGTTATCGCCACATAGCCGAGCCGTCGTTCCTCCTCGAGACTGGCATTGCCGCCCTCGTCGAGCGACCGCTGCGAAGGAAAAACACCCTCTTCCCAGCCGGGCAGGAACACCATGCCGAACTCCAGGCCCTTCGCCGCATGGATCGTCATGATCGTGACCTTTGCCGTCTCCGCATCGGCATCGTTATCCATCACCAGGCTGACATGTTCGAGAAAATCGGAGAGATTCTCATACTCTTCCATCGCCCGCGCCAGCTCGTTGAGATTTTCCAGCCGGCCATCGGCCTCGGTCGATTTCTCGTTCTGGAGCATGGCGATGTAACCCGATTCCTCGAGCAGCTGCCGGGTCACGTCCGCATGCGGAAGCTGCCCCAACAGGTCCCGCCAGCGGGCGATGTCGCCGACCAGGTTGCCGAGCGAGCGCCGCGCCTGGGGGGTCAGCTCATCGGTGCCGAGAATGCGCGCGGCGGCAAGCGTGAGCGGAATCGCCTCGCGCCGGGCCAACTGGTGAAGCTTGGCGACCGCCTTGTCGCCGAGACCGCGCTTGGGAGTATTGATGATCCGCTCGAACGCCAGGTCATCGGCCGGCTGGCTGATCACCCGCATATAGGCAAGCGCATCGCGAATTTCAGCGCGCTCGTAGAAACGAAATCCCCCGACGATGCGATAGGGCATCCCGATTGCGATGAAGCGGTCCTCGAACTCGCGCGTCTGGAACTGCGCGCGCACGAGGATCGCGACGTCGTCGAGCTTGCCGCCGCCACGTTGATGGCCTTCGATCTCGTCGCCGACCCGGCGCGCCTCCTCGGGTCCATCCCAGATCCCGACGATACGAACCTTCTCGCCCTCGCCCTCCTCGGTCCACAGCGTCTTGCCCAGCCGCCCGCCATTATGGGCGATCAGTCCGCTGGCCGCTGCCAGAATATGTGGCGTGGAGCGGTAATTCTGTTCGAGCTTGATCACCGTCGCGCCCGGAAAATCGCGGTCGAAACGCAGAATGTTGGCGACCTCCGCACCGCGCCAGGAATAGATCGACTGGTCGTCGTCACCGACGCAGCAGATATTCTTGCGCTCCTGCGCGATCAGCCGGAGCCAAAGATATTGGGCGCTGTTGGTGTCCTGATACTCGTCGACCATGACATAGCGGAAGCGCTGCTGGTAATCGGCGAGAACGTCGCGGTGGGTCTTCAGGATCGTCAGCATGTGCAGCAGCAGATCGCCGAAATCGCAGGCGTTCACGGCGCGCAGCCGGTCCTGATATTGTTGGTACAGTTCACCGCCGCGACCATTGCCGAACAGCTCGCTTTCTCCGGCATCCAGATCGGCGGGAGTCAATCCCCGGTTCTTCCAGCGGTCGATCAGGCCGGCGAGCTGTCGCGCGGGCCACCGCTTCTCGTCGAGATCGGCGGCGGCCAGCAACTGCTTGAGCAGCCGCAGTTGATCGTCGGTGTCCAGGATCGTGAAGCTGGGGGTCAGGCCGACCAGCTCGGCATGGCGGCGCAACATTCGTGCGGCTACAGCGTGGAAGGTGCCCAGCCAGGGCATGCCCTCGACCTGTTGGCCAAGCAGCCGCCCGACCCGCTCGCGCATTTCGCGCGCAGCCTTGTTGGTAAAGGTAACGGCGAGGATCTCGGACGGCCAGGCCCGGCGTGTCGCCACCAGATGGGCCAGCCGCGCGGTCAGTGCCGCCGTCTTGCCCGTTCCCGCGCCGGCGAGCACCAGCACCGGACCTTCGGTGGTGAGCACCGCCTCGCGTTGAGGGGGGTTCAGCCCGCGCAGATAGCCGGGTTCATTGGCGGGAACATCCTGAGTCACCCGCGAACAGTTAGGGAACGGCCCGCGCCGGAGCAAGGCCCCGGCGCGAGGGATCGTCGATTAGAACTTGTAGCCGAGGCCTGCCATGCCCTGATAGCGGGTGAAGCCGAGCTCATAATTTGAGTATAGAAACTCGGTTTTGATGTACGCCTTGCCGACGTCATAGCGCCAGCCGATCCCGGCCCGCGCGCCATCGAGATCGATGCTGCCGCCGAAGCCCTTGAGCCTGGCATTGGCATAGCCACCGAGCACATAGATGCTAAGATTGTCGGTGACGCCGACGCCCAGCTTGCCTACCGCGCTAAGATCGCGGCCGGACTTGATCCCATAAAAGTCGCTTTTCGACGAGCTATCGTCGACATTGCCTTCGATCGCCGCATAGACCTTGCCGCCAAGCGTGACTTCATAGCCGAGCCCGGCACCATAGGCGATGCCGCCATAGGTGTTGCCGGCATAAGTGACTCCGTCATAGCCGCTATGCAGCTCGATGTAGACATTGTCTGCCATCGCTGGCGCCGCGAATAGCGCAGCGGCAGCCGCCGCAGTCAGAAAACGAAGCATTGAACCCCCTTCACAGAATCGAGCCGATCCCGATCGGTCCCTATCGTTACGGGCCGATAATGAAGGTCGTCTTGCGACTCAAGCCAGCGCGTTCCTATGGCGGCGGCAGATGAATCCATGATGGATCATTTGCCGCCGCCATGTTGGCCCTCGCCAGAAGATACGCACTGGCGAGGACAGCGGAAACGGTCGAAGCCCGGCTCAGGTGGCTTTCATGTTGGTGCTGACGTTGCTGAACGTCGTCGACAGCTGGTTGCCCAGCGCGCTCATCGCGGTGATCGCGGCAACGGCGATGAGCGCGGCAATCAGGCCATATTCGATCGCCGTTGCGCCGCGACTGTCGCGACAAAGGTTGATGAACTTCTGCATTGGACCATCCTTCCCGTGAATATCCAAGCTTCATCTAATCCGCTGCGCCTTAAGGCCGCGTAAGAAGCAAGGGTTAATGCTGCAGGAACCGTTGCCAGCGCCGAACTATTCGAGGCACCTAATTGAGAGATCAGCCTTAGACATAGGCTGAGATCATCCGAACCCGTCCGCACGCTTTCGGCGGGGAATAGTAGCATGGCAGCACATGGGCATGCCTGGTGGGTCCGCCGGGATTCGAACCCGGGACCTCTCGATTAAAAGTCGCTTGCTCTACCAACTGAGCTACGGACCCACCGACGCCGCCTCCCTATTGGTCGCGGCTGCCAGGGTCAACCCGCGCGACGGATAAGCCGCGCTCGCGCCTGTCTCACTGTTCTCGCTCCCGACCCCACGCGCCATTGCGGCGCGACGCGCTCGAGCGGCTGCAGCACGAAGTCACGCGTTTCGAGCGAACGATGGGGAATGATGAGGCGGCGCCCGCCATAGCGCGGCCATCGGCCCTCCGACCACAGCACGATGTCCAGATCGAGCACACGAGCCCCCCAGCGCCGGCCGCGCCGCCGGCCGAACGCAGCTTCGATCGCCTTGAGCAAGGCCAGCAAGGCAGGTGGTTCGAGCAGTGTTTCGACGATGATCGCGGCATTGGCGAAGCCGCGTCCCGCCGGGCCGAGCGCGGGCGTGGCGATCACGGGCGACTCGGCTATCAACGCCAGCCCCGCCGATTCCAGCACAGCCGTCGCGGCGCGCACCACGTCAGCCGGCGCGCCATGGCGGCCGTGGCGCCGGTTGGATCCGAGCGCAATCGCATAACGATAGGGCCGCATCCCGTGCGCCTATCGCGCGGGGCACGAAAAAACCACCCCCTGTGGGAAACCAGCACCGTGTCACTGCAGCTGCAACGCGCCCGCCGGCCCGGTCAATCGATATCGGCAGCGATTTCTGCCTGGAGCAGTTCGGCGTAAGATCGCGGCGCGTTATCGTTACTTGGGGAGCTATGATCGCAATGATCCGGGCACGAGCCACTGTTCCGGATCCGAAAGATTGCCGCCGATATTCCGCGGAGCCGGCTTCGCGGAGGCTGCGCGCCCCCGATCCTGGCTACGGGACGGCTTAATTTCATAAAAAATATCTACTTTTCAGCACCCAGCGCCGTTTAAGGCTTGATCGCCGGAGTCATCAGTGATTCTGTGGTCACATGAATCGCGCCCCTCTTCTGCAGATGGCTCGCAGTGCCGTACTACCGGCGGTGGCGATTCTCATCATCGGCTATTTCGCCAGTGCAGCGCTGATCGGTCCCAACGGATTACTTGCGCTCGGCGGCTACAAGAGCCAGCTCCAGTTGCGCATCAGCGAACTGCAACACGCCCAGGCGATGCGCGATCGGCTGCGCCATCACGCAAACTTGCTTGACCCCGCCAGGGTCGATCCCGATTTCGGCGACGAGCTTGTCCGCCGCTCGACCGGGCAAGTCCGCCCGGACGAAGTCATCATCCCGCGCGACTAAATCGGCACTCTCTGCTGCTACGCGTTGAAATCGGCGCCCAGCGCCGCCTATAAGCGGTCAACATCCTCCCCAGGACAAGGAGCAATTTGCTTGGCGAAACCAGCACAGCCGCGCACAACCACCAAGGCTGCGCCGCGCAAATCTATCGCGCCCAAGGCGCGCGCAGTCACCGCACCAGCAGCGCCGAACAGGGAGCGCCCCGCCGAACCGGAACGGTATGAGGCCACCAAGGCCGAAATGCTCGAATTCTATCGGCAGATGATGCTGATCCGGCGTTTCGAGGAAAAGGCGGGCCAGCTCTACGGCCTCGGTCTGATCGGCGGCTTCTGCCATCTCTATATTGGCCAGGAGGCTGTTGCGGTCGGGCTCCAGTCGGCATTGGAAGTCGGCAAGGACTCGGTGATCACCGGCTATCGCGACCACGGCCATATGCTCGCTTATGGCATCGACCCGAAGCTGATCATGGCCGAACTGACCGGCCGCGCCGCCGGCATCAGCCGCGGAAAGGGTGGCTCGATGCACATGTTCTCGGTCGAGCATCGTTTCTATGGCGGCCATGGCATCGTCGGTGCGCAGGTCAGCCTCGGCACCGGCCTTGCCTTCAAGCACAAATATTCCGGCGATGGTGGCGTCGCGATGGCTTATTTTGGGGATGGCGCATCGAACCAGGGCCAGGTCTATGAAAGCTTCAACATGGCCGAGCTGTGGAAGCTGCCGATCATCTTCGTGATCGAAAACAACCAATATGCGATGGGTACCAGCGTCAACCGGTCGTCGGCAGAGGACCAGTTGTACCGTCGCGGCGAAAGCTTCCGGATTCCGGGCATCCAGGTCGACGGCATGGACGTGCTCGCTGTGCGCGGCGCCGCCGAGGAAGCCGTCAGATGGGTGCGCGGCGGCAAGGGGCCGATCCTGCTCGAACTGAAGACCTATCGCTATCGCGGCCATTCGATGTCGGATCCCGCCAAATATCGATCGCGCGACGAAGTCCAGGCCGTTCGCGACAAGTCCGATCCGATCGATCAGCTCAAGAAGGAGCTGGAGGCCGTGGGCGTCAGCGAGGACGAGCTGAAGAAGCTGGAAAAGGAGATCCGCGCCATCGTGACCGAAGCCGCCGACTTCGCCGAACAATCGCCCGAGCCAGAGGCTGGCGAGCTTTATACCGACGTGCTGGTGGGACAATATTGAGATGGCTGTCGATCTGAAAATGCCCGCACTTTCCCCTACGATGGAGGAGGGCACGCTTACGAAGTGGCTCGTCAAGGAAGGCGATGTCGTGAAATCGGGCGACATCCTCGCCGAGATCGAGACCGACAAGGCCACGATGGAGTTCGAGGCGGTCGACGAGGGCACAATGGCGCAGATCGTCGTGCCGGAAGGCAGCGAGGGCGTGAAGGTGGGTACGGTGATCGCCCGGATCGCCGAAGAGGGCGAGGACGCCGCGACCGCCAGGAAGGCGCCATCCCCCAAGAACGAACGCGACGGCGAGGCAGCCGGTGCGCAGCCCAAGGAACAGCCGAAGGACGGGGGCCAGCCGCAGGTGGCCGAATCCGCCACCCCGCACCAGATGGAAACCGGCGCCCGCGATCTTGTTGCCGCCGTCGCCGATACGCGCGACGATCCCGAGGTTCCGGCTGGCACCGAACTGGTCAAGATCACGCTGCGGGAGGCGCTGCGCGACGCGATGGCCGAAGAGATGCGCCGGGACGGCGACGTCTTCGTCATGGGCGAGGAAGTTGCGCAATATCAGGGCGCCTACAAGGTCACCCAGGGTCTGCTCGACGAGTTTGGCGACAGGCGCGTTATCGACACGCCGATTACCGAATATGGCTTTGCCGGCATCGGCACCGGTGCCGCGATGGGCGGGCTGAAACCAATCATCGAGTTCATGACGTTCAACTTCGCGATGCAGGCGATTGATCACATCATCAATTCGGCAGCGAAGACCAACTATATGTCGGGAGGGCAGATGCGCTGCCCGGTGGTGTTCCGTGGCCCCAATGGCGCCGCGGCCCGCGTCGGCGCGCAGCACAGCCAGAATTACGCGCCCTGGTATGCGAGCGTGCCGGGCCTGATCGTCATCGCACCCTATTCGGCAGCCGATGCCAAGGGTCTCCTGAAGGCAGCAATACGCTGCCCGGATCCGGTCGTTTTCCTCGAAAACGAGCTGCTCTATGGCCAGAGCTTCGAGATACCGAAGCTGGACGATTATGTGCTGCCGATCGGCAAGGCGCGGATCTGCCGCCCTGGCAAGGATGTGACGATCGTCAGTTATTCGATTGGGGTCGGCGTGTCGCTCGAAGCCGCCAAGCAGCTCGAAGCCGAAGGGATCGATGCCGAGGTGATAGACCTGCGCACTCTCCGCCCGCTCGACAAGGCAACCGTGCTGGCAAGCCTGAAGAAGACAAACCGGATGGTAATCGTCGAGGAAGGCTGGCCGGTCTGTTCGATCGCGTCGGAGATCATTGCGATCGCGATGGAGGAAGCGTTCGATGACCTCGATGCGCCGGTCCGCCGTGTGACCAACGAGGATGTGCCGATGCCTTATGCGGCAAATCTCGAAAAGGCGGCCTTGCTCAAGGTTTCCGATGTCGTCGCCGCAGCCAAGTCGGTGACATATCGGGATTAACCACGGTAAAGTGTGCCGCTACGGAATATTGCGGAGAGGATAGATGTCAAAATATGTTAGGGTTGGCCCGAGTCGAGGAGACTCGGGAGAGAACCATGCCGGGCAGATTGACATCTTCCACCCCGCATCATCCATCCTGGAAGTCAGGCGACGTCCTGTCGGGTCGTCTTCTCTACGTTGAGGACAACCTTCAGATCGCCGAACTGACCTGCATGATGCTCGAGGAAATTGGCCTTGAAATCACCCAGGCCTCGTCCGCCGAGGAGGCGCTGCATGTCAGCGGCGAAGGCGAGCAGCCTTTCGACATCGTCCTGACCGATGTGGTGATGCCCGGGCTCAGCGGCGTTCAGTTGGCGCGCCGGCTGAACCGACGCTGGCCCGAACTCCCGGTGGTGCTGGTCAGCGGGTTCAGCGAAGAACTCGCCGCGGGCTACGGCGCGCAATTCGAATTGCTGCGGAAGCCCTTCACGCGCACCGCTCTGATCGATTGCCTGCAGCGCCATCTGGACGGCGTCGTCTATCAGACTGCCTGATCGTCCCGTTCTCGCGGACCCTGAACGGCAGCTGGCCCTGAGCTATGCGCCACGGGCCAGTCGCGCCGCGCTGACGCTGCTGTGGCAGCTTGACGAGAAGATGGCGGCGATCGTCGCCTCTGCCCGCGAACCTATGATCGGCGCGCTGCGGCTGGTCTGGTGGCGCGATGCGCTGGCCGGACTCGATGACGCGAATTCGGTCGTGCCTGCGGAGCCACTGCTCGGCGCGATCGCGGCGACACTGCTCCCGACCGGGGTGACTGGCGCAAGGTTGAGCGCGATCGAGGAAGGCTGGTCGGCCCTGCTTGATGCGCCAGAACCCGGAGAGACCGAGCTCGAAGCGCATGCCACGGGGCGCGGCGGTCCCTTGTTCGCGCTATCCGCCGCGCTGCTGGGGGCGGCTCCCGAGGATGTCGCGCGGGCCGGCGAAGGATGGGCGCTTGCGGATCTGGGTCATCGTCTGCGCGATACGGAAGCACGCCGGTTCGCGAGGATGCGCGCGGCCGAGCGGCTCGACGGGGTGGATATCGCCCGCTGGCCGGCGATGCTCAAGCCGCTCGGCCTCCTGGTCGTGCTGGCGCGCCAAGATGCCGCCCTGCCGGCCGAACGGCTCCGGCGGCAGGGCGCACCAAATCGGTTGTTTCGGGCCCTCGCCTACCGGATGACGGGGCGCTAGGCTGTCCCCCTTCATTGGGGGGAGAAACCGGATGTGGCGATATCTGGCAGGCGCGGTGGGCGCGCTGCTGCTCGGCGGTGGCGGGCTGATCATGTGGCAGACGCTCGGTGCGAGCCCGCCCTTGGCGCCACCGCCTGCCAGGGCGGTGACAATAGCGGCGCCGGCGGCACCGATCGAACCGCCCGCGGCAACCGAGAAGACCCGCGAAGAGAAGCGCTTCCAGCGCTATGACAAGGACCGCGATCTCAAGATCACGCGCGAGGAATATCTCGCATCGAGGCGCAAGGCCTATGCCAAGCTCGACACCAATGGCGACGGCAAGCTCGGCTTCGAGGAATGGGCAATCGTCACCGCCACCAAGTTCTCCGGTGCCGACAGCGACAAGTCGGCCACGCTGACCCCTGCCGAGTTCGCCACCACCCGCGTCATCCGCAAGCCGAGCCGGCCTGCCCCCTGCATCCCCGACAGCGAGGGTTAGGATGATCACGCGATCGATGGCTACCTTCATCCCCATATTAGCGATGCTGGTCGCCCCACGCGTCATCCTCGCCGAGGGCCCGATAATGATCGAGCGCCAGGACGCCTATGTTCATCGTGGCAGCGGTTTCATCTTCCCGGCAGCGGCGGGGGATTATCAGCGCACCGGCCTGATCGAATATGACGTCGCGGCGACCGACGTCAGCGCCGGCTACCAGACCATGACGCCAGGGCGGGAAACGGTGATGACGATTTATGTCTATCCCGCACCCGAAGTGCCCGCTGAGACGCGTGCGGCGGAGATCGATGCGGTGCAGGACAAATTATGTGCGGACCATTTCGAGGACATAAAGGCCGGTATAGTCCAGTCACATCCCGGAGCGGTCCTGATCGAAGAAGGTAGGACGACCTCACCGGCTCCCGGCAGTTTTGCCCATGCCGGCCGCCGTGCCGTGTTCGGCTTCAGCAGCGCTTTTCGGGGCAAGGAACAACCGCTCAGGTCGGAGGCGGATCTTTTCTGCTATGTCGGTGGCAAGTGGCTGATTGCCTATCGCACGACCGCGCCTACTGCCGTGCGCTATGAGGCGGAACTCGCCGCCCTGATGCAAAGGCTGCGTTGGCCGTGACGCGAATTCAGCCAAGGACGCACTACTCGCGGCTCCACGCGGCGGCAGCAGGCTCAGCGTCGGCTGAGCGGTCGGCCTAGTGATGCGCCCATCGCCGGGTCGCGGTGGGCGCTTCCCGATCGCCGGCCTATTTGGTCGCGTATTGGCCGGCTTCGGCGTTGAACTGCTCGCGCGCGAAAGCGCGGGCTGCCGCCATGGTCTTGAAGGTTTCGTCCTGCATCGTCGCCGTGACGAGCGGATAGTTATACATGTTGTAGCGCGTCACGCGCACGGTAAGGCGGAACAATCCGTTCTCGTCCTTGGTGATGAGGAACGGCTTGACGGGTATGCGGGACATAGATTTTCTCCAATCGATGGCGCGACACGCGGTCGGCAGACCGCTGCCGCGACGCCACGCATGTACGGGCTCAGGCGCGCCTAGCGTGTCGCGCCGCTCGCCTTCGCGGCTTCATTGACGGTCGCACGGGCGATCGTATCGGCAGCGCTTGCTGCCATGGCTTCCCAGCTTTCCGCCGAGCGCTCGTGCATCGCGCGGCGGTTGGGCAGGTTGGTATTCGCGGCGGCAAGGCGCTGCGCTGCCGCATTGGCACGATACAGGTCGATGTTCGTCATGATCTCCCCTTCGGGACGGTTTAGAGCGGCGCGAGCCTGGTGGTCGGAAGAAGTTCGTTCTTGCGCGCCTTGATCTGGATGAGCGCAGAAAGATTGGCCGAGATCACCGAAACAGACCCGACCGGATCGGCCTTGGCATTCTCGACGCCGAAATTCTGGAAGTCTGCGATGCTGACGGCGAATTTGCGCTCGTTGTCATCGACGAGCGCGCTAAATGCGATATTGCGTTTTTCGACCGTCGCGCTAGCGGCGTCGATTACGATTACGGCTTCGGTCATTCATATGGTCCTGTCGCAGGCACCGGGGGCATATCCTGCGGAACCTACCGCGATCTCGCCAAAGGCTTATTGGCACCTCCCCTAGCGCCTAACGCCAGAATCTCAAGCCCAGAGTCGTTCCCGACGCTAAACTGTCATGTCGAACCCTGCCGATTTGGGCCATTTGGAGCTGACAACCGCCATTGCCCGAAACAATGTACCCATCTCATCCTCGTCCGTCAGGCGACGATAAGCCGCGGCGATTTCCTCGACCCGATCCGGATGGTGCCGCCCAAGCGCCGCGGCGCGCGCGGCGATACCGAGCGTTCCCAGGAAATAGCTTTGCGAGACCGGCCCCTCGATCCGCGCGCCGGCGAGCTTGGCAGCGCGGCCCAGTGCGGTGAAATCGACATGGGCGGTGAGGTCGTTGGCGCCGGGGTTGCTGAAGACATCGGCATAGGCATGGGCGTTGAGCGCCTGCAGCGTATCGCCGGCATCGTAATTCTCATGGCCATAGTCGATCGCCAGCATCGCCCCGCCCTGGCGCACGATCCGGCCGGCGAGAATCCGTGCGATGGCGAGACCGGCCGGTGACGTCTCGTAGATGCTGCCGGCCACCGCGTCGTGGAGATGCTCGGGTACCAAATCGTCGGTCGGCTGGTCGCCTGGAACCGATTTGAATCCGTCGATGTCATATCCGACCATCCGCTCCCGCCAGCCCGTGTAGGTCTTGACGAACTGGCGATAGGGGAGCGCATCGAAAAACTCGTTCGCAATGATGATCAGCGGCGCGTCCGTCGGCAGCGTCTCGATCCCGTCATGCCAGGTGGCGTCGGGCAGGCGTTCCTTCTGGAGCTTGCGCAGCACCGGGCTGGTCTCGACGAAATGGACCTGCGGCTGCCAGCCCTGCGCCGCCATCGCCCTCATGGCGTCGGCCGCAAGGGTTCCGCGCCCCGGCCCAAGCTCGACATAATGCACGACGGGCTGGCGCGACCGGCTCCAGAGATCGGCAAACCACAGTCCGATGAGCTCACCGAACATCTGGCTGATCTCGGGGGATGTGATGAAATCGCCCCTCACCCCGAACGGATCGTGCGAAGCATAGTAGCACCCGTTCGCCGCCTCCATATAGTCGGCGACGGGGATCGGACCCTGTTCTTCGATCCTGCGGATCAGCGCTGCGGCCAGCTCCGTGGGTGTCTGCATATCTCTCGATCAACGACGTGACATTGCACCGGAGCCTAACCCTTCTTGGTTAGCAATGCATTACCCGGCTGAGACCGCCGCCCGACGCGGCCCCGTCGCGACCAGATAGAGGCCACCGATCACCATCGGCAGGGTCAGCGTCTGGCCCATCGTCAGCCCCCAGCTCAGCGTGCCGAGCTGAACGTCGGGCTCACGAAAATATTCGACGATGAAGCGGCTGAGCCCATAGCCCAGCAGGAATATACCGACGAGCCTGCCTGGCTGGTTGCGTGCATTGGTCCGCCAGAAGAAGAAGGCCAGCACCAGACCCAGCAGCAACCCTTCGAGGCCCGCCTCGTAGAGCTGACTGGGATGCCGCGCCAGGCCGTCGGGCGCGTTGGGGAAGATCACGCCCCAGGGAACATTGGTGGGACGGCCCCACAGTTCGCCGTTGACGAAGTTGGCCAGCCGGCCGAAGAAAAGCCCAAAAGGCGCGCAGCAGGCGATATAATCATGGATGCGCAGCCAGCTCAGACCGTTCTTGCGCGCCATGTAGATTATACCGGCCGACACGCCCAGCGCGCCTCCGTGGAACGACATCCCGCCCTGCCACAGCTTCAGGATGTCCAGCGGGTTGCGCAGTATATCGGGCTGGTAGAATAGCACATAGGCCAGCCTTCCGCCGACCAGGATCCCGACCGTCGCATAGAATACGAAGTCGTCGGCATGGCGCTTCGCCATCGGCGCGTTAGGCTGCGCGATCAGCTTGGTCAGATAATACCAGCCCAGCAGGATGCCCGCGATATAGGCCAGCGAATACCAGTGAATCTGGAGGAAGCCGAGATCGAGGGCGATCGGATCGAGATGCAGATCGTTGAAATGGATCGCTTGGGCCGCAATGGCCAGGACAGGCTGGAGCAAGGGCATTCCCCGGGACAGGACTGCGCCTGCCATAGCGGGACGAGGGGGCGAGCGGAAGGGCTACCCCGATCTGGTCCTCTTCGGGCTCACTCATAGTGCAGCGCGTGAATTGGGTTGGCGCGCGGCGCGGAATGCATGTGCCCGATCATGGTGATCGCGATCAGCAGCGCCGGCAGGATCACGACCAGACGGCGCGACGCCGGCGCCTTTATAGAAATGGTGCTTTGAAGGTAAATTCAGAGCCTCATCTTCAGGATCAGCCGGTTCCGTCCGCCCTGCGATCCATAGTCGACGATATCCGCCCACGCCCGCACCAGGTCTATGCCCGCCCCACCGCCGCGTTCGGGAATCGCCTCCTCGGATCGCGCATCCCGCAGGTCGAATGCCATGCCAGTGTCGCTCAAGGCGATGGAAATCACGCCGTCCTGATGCGTGAGCACAAGCTCGATCACACCCTGCTCGCCGACGCCGCCATGCTCGACCAGGTTGAACACCAGCTCTTCGACGATAATCGCGAGCCGCGCCGCCGGCTCCTCTTGAAGCCCGCAATCCTTACTGAACGCCTGCGCGCCGGAGACGGTCCGGTGAACGGCATCGACGCCATTGCAACAGATTGTTACCGACAGCGATTTCGAGTCACCCGCGCCCATCTTTGCGCTATGTCACGTCTCCAGGGCTATGGGGATGCGAGAATGATGCGCAGCGTGATTTTGGCGTTGCTGGGCGTGGCCGTCGCCACCCAGCCGGCATGGGGGGAGATCGCCCGCGTCAAGCGCAGCGTCGGCACCGCTCTGGTCGAGCGCGGCAAGGCGAAGCTCGCACCCGGGCCGGGCTTCCAGCTGCTCGCCGGCGATACGCTCGTCACCGGCAAGGACGGGCAGATGAGCCTCACCTTCATCGACGACACCCGCTTCTCGGTCGGCCCGAACAGCAGGATCTCGATCGACCAGTTCGACTATAACCGCACCACCCAGGCCGGCACCTTCGTCACCAAGGTCAATCGCGGCTCGCTGGCAGTCGTGTCGGGCCAGATCGCCCATAGCAGGCAGGACGCGATGAAGGTGCGGACACCGACCTCGCTGCTGGGTGTCCGCGGCACGCGCTTCATCGTGGAGGTGCCGAAATGACGCGGCCCGCCCTTTCGCCGCTGCTGTTCGCGAGCCTGCTCGCAGGCTGCGCGACTCCGTCGCTCACCCTGCTTCCCGGCGAGGAAGGCCGCCCCGGCGCGGTCGCGGTGATCGAGGAAAATGGCAAGCCGGCCGAGACGGTCGTCAGCGAGCTCAACAGCAGGACCAGCCTGTCGGGCAAGCCGCGCACCCGCGCGATCGACCCGTCCCGGCTGACCGCCCGCCAGCGCTCTCTGCTGTCCGATCTGCCGCCGCCACCAGTGCGCCTGACCCTTTACTTCAAGGAGGGGACGACCCAGATCACCCCGGATTCGCAGCCGGGTCTGGACTTCCTCAAGACTGAAATAGCAGAACGCCCGGGCGCCGAAGTGCAGGTCACCGGCTATACCGACACCGTCGGTAGCGACGAAGACAATGACGTGCTGTCGCAACGCCGCGCCGAGGAAGTTCTCAGTGCGCTGGCGGAACAAGGTATCGCCAAGGCCATGATGAGCGCCGTCGGCCGTGGCGAACGCGAACTGCGCGAGCCGACCGCAGACGGCGTGGCCAACCCTGCCAACCGCCGTGTGGTGGTCATCGTCCGCTAGCGATCGCGGGGTTGGGGGCCCAAGTAGCGCACCGCCATCACCGTCAGATCATCCGTCGGATCGGTGCCGTCCTCGAATCTACGCACCGCCGTGCATATCGACTCGCATATGGCGGTAGCACTGCCCTGCCCCTCGATCGCCGCCAGCAGCCGGCTATGGCCGAACAGGTCGTCGTCTGCATTCAGCGCCTCGCTCGCCCCGTCGGAGATCAGCACCAGAGTCTCTCCCGGCAGCAGTTTCATCGGCTCGTCCGGATAGGGGAATTCGACGATGCAGAAGGGTGGCCCGCCGTCGAGCTTGTGGTCTGCCACGCGGCCATCGACAGCGACATGCAAAGGGTTTTCATGGCCGGCGCTCATCAGCACCAGTTCGCCGGTGGCGAGATCGATGATACCGATCAGCATCGTCACGTTCATCGACTCGCTGTTGTCGCGCATCAGCTCCTCGTTGAGGATGAAGGCGGCTTCGGCGAGGCTCGGGACGCCGCGCAGCACCACGCTCTTCGCCAGCGCCTTGGACAAGGCCATGAACAGTGCCGCGGGCACTCCCTTGCCGGTGACGTCGCCGACCAGGAAAGCGACACGATCGGCATCGAGCCGGATGACGTCGTAGAGATCGCCGCCGATCGACTTTGCCGGTTCGAGCAATGCGTCGACATCCAGACGAGGATCGAAACTGGCGAGGTCGGAGCGAGGCGGCACCATGCCGAGCTGGATGCTCCGGGCCGCCTGCAACTCGCCTTCGATCGCCGCCGTGGCGATCCGCTCGACCGTGAGCGTATCGCGCAACCGCTCGCGCTCGCGGCGGGCTTCCACGAACAGGGCACCCGCCACCGCCGCCGCGGAGGCGCCGCCGAGCAGCAACGGCCGCAACGGATCGAACAGCAGTGACGCCAGGGTAAAGGCCAGCCAGCCTGACGCCGGAATCGTAGCCGCAAGCACCGCCGGAATCAGGAGCAGCCTCCGGCGGCGGCGCGCAACCAGCAGGATCGACAGCGCGAGCAGCAGGCCGGCAGCCCACTCCGCCGGTGGCATCCAGCGCGGCCGCTCCAGCCACCCACCCCGCAGGATCGCATCGATCGCCTGCGCCTGCACCAGCGGCCCATAGGCTTCGGCGGCCAGCGGCGTGGACACGATGTCCACGGTTCCTTCGGCCGCGAGGCCGACCACGACGATCTCTCCCGCAAAGGCATCGGCCGGAAAATCCTGCCGCAGCACATCCGCAGCCGAACTTATTCGACCCGTCGGGACGTTGCCGAAATGGAGCAGCATCCTGCCTTGGGCATCGACCGGTACATTCTGCTTGCCAAGCGTCAGCGACGCTGGCCCGGCCGTGACCACGTCCTCGCCGAGCCCGATCCGGGCCAGCTCGAGCGAGAGGCTGGGCATCGGCCGACCACCAAGGCGCATCAGCATCGGCAGTTGCCGCACCACGCCGTCGCTGTCGGGCTGGCCGTTCAGCAGGCCATGGCCGAGCGCAGCCTGCTCCAGTTCGGGAATATTTGCGATCGCCCGTGGCGCCTCGGCCAGCGCGGGCGGCAGCTTGCCGGTAATGGAGGCGTCGACGATCAACTGCGCAGGATCGCTCCCGCCGGACTGCACGCCGGCGCGTGCCAGCGCGACCGGCGCACGTCCGATCACCTGCCCCCAAAGCCGGTCCATCGGCGGCAACGCGTGGACTTCCGCCGCGGCGGATGGGCTTAGCTCCGGATAGAGCGCCGCGAAGATATCGGGACGGGCGCGATCGGGCTCGGGGAACAGCATGTCGAAGCCGATCGCCTTGGGACGGCGGGCCGCGATCTCCTCGGTAAGCCGCGCCATATGATAGCGCGGCCAAGGCCAGGGACCGACAGCGGCGATACTGTCGGCGTCGATCAGCACGACATGAACCTTGGTGCCGCTCAGGTCGCGCGGCGCGAGGCGTTGCCAAAGGTCGAACAGCGGCCGGCGCATCGCCTCACCGCCCCAGGCGCTGACGACCGCCGCCAGCACCAGCCCAGCCATGCCCGCCAGCCAGATCCGGCGGCCGGAGCTAGAGCTCCAGTTCGAGGCCGTCATAGGCGCACAGCACTTCGAGCGGCTGCTCGCGCCGGGTTAGCTCCTCGTAGCGGATGCTCTCCCGATGCATCCGCTGGATGTCGTCATCGCTGTAGATCGGCTCATGGTGGAACAGCGCCAGCCGCTTGGCGCCTGCCTCGTGGCACAGGTCGATCGCGACGATGTTCGAACTATGGCCCCAATCCTCCTTCATCGAGACCGCATCGGCGAGCGAGTACATCGTGTCGCAGATGACAAGGTCGGCGGTGCGGAAGAAGTGGGCGACATCCGCCTCGCCCTCCATGCTCTCGATCTTGTGCTCGCTGTCCGTCGAGAAGATCGCGCTTTTGCCGTCATCGTCGGTGAAGCGATAGCCGTAGCTCTTGTGCGAGTGATGCTGCTCCATCACCTCCACCTCGACACCGCCGATCCTGTACGTCTCGCCCGCCCTGAGCGTCACGAACTCAATCTTCGCGCGCAGCCAGTCGAAGGCGACCGGGAAGCTGATCTCCTCCTGCTGCCGGCGCAGCGCCTGCTCAGCATCCTCATGGCCAGAATGGACGATGATCCGCGCATTGGGATCGAACGCCGGCCCGAAGAAGGGGAAGCCGCAGATATGATCCCAATGGAGATGCGACATGAAGAAATTATAGACGCGCTCATGCCCGGCGGCGCAGCGGCCGAAGGCGCTGATGCCGAACTCGCGCACGCCAGATCCCATGTCGCAGACGATGAACGAGCCGTCGCCGGCCTCAATCTCGATGCAGGTGGTGGCGCCGCCATAGGTTGCGCCCGTGGCGAAATCGAGTTCCGTGTCGACGAAGACGCCGGCATCGCTCTCATCGACGAACGTCCGCCCCCCGGCGGCGACCAGCGCGCGCGCGATCTTGGTCCTGATCGCGCTGGCAGGCTGCGCGACGGCGATCGACCCCCGCGTTCCCCAGAACTTCACGCGCATCGACGTCTCTCCCCGCAGCCGACCATCACGCCGACACGGCGGCGGCGACCGTATCGGTCACGCCGAACAGTTTGTCGTAGCGGCTGATCGCAAGAATTTCGCGGACGATGTCGTTCGGCGCGGCGAGCAGGATCTTGACCCCGGCGCCATCGGCCTTCCGCTTGGCCAAGGTCAGCGCGCGCAGGCCGCGCGACGACATGTAGCTGATACCACTGCAGTCGATCACCAGTCTGGCTGAAGCCGCCGCCGCACGCTCAACCGCTGCTTCGAGGTCGGCGCCGAAACTTGCGGCGGTGCTTTCGTCGACCTTGCCAGCGGGCGCCGCCACGACTGATCCGGCGCGGACCTCTTCCGACCAATCCATAAGCAGCGCTCCCCTCTCGGATCATGCTAGCCACTATTTGCGCCGCAGGGAAGTTAGCCGATCAAGGCTCGATCCGGTCAAGCCAGTCCGCGATCATCTTCCGCCCCGCCGCAACAGCAGCGCGGCCAAAACGATCATGCTGCGCACGCAGTTCGGCCACGGTGAGCCCTGCTTCGGCAATATAGGACTCACCTTCCAGCCACGCCTCGAAGCGAGGATCCTCGCCCATCTCGGGATGGCACTGGAGTGCGAGCAGATTGTTACCGCGACGAAAAGCCTGATGCGGATATCTGTCCGTGGACGCGAGCAGCTCGACGCCTGGCGGGAGATCGAAAGTATCGCCATGCCAGTGCAGCACCGGCACATCCTCGATATGGCGGAGCGACGAGCCGAGCCCCGCCGGGCTGATCTTCACCGGTGCGAAGCCGACTTCCTTTACCGGACCGGGATAGACCCTCGATCCCATGGCGGCCGCGATCATCTGGCTACCCAGGCAGACGCCCAGCGTCGGCCTGTCGAGCATGATTCGCCGCGCCAGCCGCGCGATCTCGCAGGCGATCCAGGGATGCTGCGCTGTCTCATAGACGCCCATGGGGCCGCCCATCATCACGACAAGATCGGGCTCGTCGAAATCGATATGGGGGAAAGCGGGGTCGGTGACATCGACCCGGTCGATAACGAACCCAGCCTCCTCGACGGGCGCGCGGAAGCCGGCAATGCCTTCATAGGGGGTGTGGCGGATGACGAGTGCGGTCTTCATGGCAGCGAGGTTAGCGCGGCGGAACAGGATTCCAACGGCAAGGCTTCTTGGCCGGCCGAAAGGATAACTCTATCGTCTGAGTAGATATAGCGGATCGAGGCGTCAGGGCTGTTCCGGTTAATCGGAACGCGCTTTGAATGCCCACCCGCTGGCGCTCAACGCGACGGACGACACCGATCTATCCGACCCCATGAAAAGTTCGACGCATCCATAGGGTCGGCCTGCAATATTATCTGTATCAATGCTGCTTATCGGCCCTTCTCTGTCGGACAATGGCGTTGTCGCCCAGCAGGCCCAGAAATCGACAAAACCGGCCTCCTTCCATCTGGGCTCGTAAAGCCGAATGGAGGGCGGGGCGGCGCTCTGCGCCGTCTGCGACATGACGGTACCGGGATTATTAAACCAAAGATCCAACAAATCTTCAGCCTTAGAAGCGAGATATTCATTGTTATCTTGAGACAGTCTTCCATCGGGCCTGAGCTTGATCTTGGAATAACCGTAGAGATCCAGCAATGTGCGCCGGTCGCCCTTATGAGCCGCAAGGAACAGTCGATGGACATAGTCCACCGCGTTGGCGGTGAGCGCTGAATCTTGTCGCACCGGCGCGATATCGCCGAATTGCCGCCACGCCCTCCTGCCTGTCATACGGACAAGTACCGCCGGCTCCTCGGCCACGATCGCAACGGGCCGCAGGACTGCGCCACCGTGATTGTGGCACCAGCCTGTGCCCATGCGGATTTCGAAATCGCTGCTAGCGGGGTCTCCTCTTGACCAATCTAAACCGCAATCGTGCAGCCGTCCGATCAGGGTTACTCGATGCGGAGCCGTGCGGCCCCAGTTCCATGTGCCGCTTTCAGGTCGATGCCCGTCTTCATCGTCGGGATCCGGAAATGGCCGAAGTCCGATACGGCCCAACTTTGACTGCTTGGGCCTATGATCTTCCCACGCTTCAGTGTCCCGGTAGATGTCACCCAGACTGCCGTACAAGGCTCTGCCATCGGAGATTCCGTTGATCTGGACACAAGCCTGCTCGAGCTTTCCGATTCGTAGCGAGGCCTCAGCAACCGTTATAGGCCGTGCGTTATTGGCATTGCACTCTTTGTCCGAGCCTTGGCTCTCGGCATGGGACGCGGTGGGCAGCGAACAGAAAAGCAGGATCAGGACGGCAAGAACAAACGTGGCGCGGCCACTACGAAATGTGAGATGAGGGGTGCGCATCACGGGTTGCGGTTCCACAATCGCCACCGGCGATACTCCGACCCATCTCATGGGATCTTCCTTTGAAAAAGCGACTGCTGACGATTCAAATTTTCCTGAATTGCATGCGCCTCATCACCATCATCTAAGATTGTCCCGGAAGGATACATGAACTGGAGCCTGCCGTTATCCAGCTGGCGCCAACCTATGCGCCCCTCCGATACTGTAGCCATCGGCACCGGCTCTGGTTCGCGAAGCGATCCTATATCTCCATAAAGCTCGCGCGAAGGCTCCCATTTGTCGATCATCCCGTCACTGGCGCCATCTATGTGCCCATGACCAAATGCCACCGTTCCCGGCAACCTGACAAACCGAAGCGTATCCGCATCTCCGACCGATTTCGCTTTCGCACCGAGAGCCGGCACGGAATAATATATCTCACCCTTTGAGTTGGTTAGTGGAAGATTTCTTTCGGCGGCCGGCCTGTTGTCCGGTTTTCCGCTAAAATCCAATGGCAAGCGAATTATGCGCGTAGCCCTCTCCGGCCCTCCATCCGTAACGGCAACCTGCCCTATATCTGCTTTCAGCGCGGTAATCATGTCGGCATTAGGTATAGCTGTTTTGCCGTTCGAAAGCGCAGGATCATAGCTATTCGCGCTGATCACGTCATAGTCGATCCCGCCGATCGTCTTGCGGGTGGTCGCCACACGCCCCTTGGTATCATCCCCCGCCGATCTGCGGGCGCCCGTGGCAACAATCTCTTCCGTCGGTGGCGCCGACCGCCCGTCAAGCCTGCGGTCGAGTTCATCCCAATCATGGATGCCCGCTAGGGCGCGCTTCTGATCAGCGCCTCCATCGTTCACTTGCCCTAGATCCAGATAGATGACGTTACCCTGCTCATCGACCCTGAAAGGTCGAGGCATTTTGCCATCGGCGCCGGCAACGACACGATGCCTGCATATCGATCAAAGGCCATTTGATTCTCCATGTCGCCAGTGGGAACACAGAGTGAACAAATGCCGTCCTACATTGCAAGCGGCATTTTCCGCGGCTTGCAATGATCTAATCCAAACGGCCTGATTTTCTGGACCGACGCCTCTCAATCCCCCGTCAAAATCCGGTCGACCAGCTGCTTCACCGTCGGCACGAACCCGTTCGAATAAAAGGGGTCCTGCTTGAATTTATAGGCGGCGTGGCCAGCGAACATCAGGTTCTCGTCGATCGGGCCGCCGTGAGCGATATCCTGCAGGGTCTTCTGGATACAGAAGCTGCGCGGATCGGCGAGCCGACCGGTCGAGTTGCCCTCGGTATCGGCCCAGGCGGAGAAGCCGCACTGGCTGAGGCAGCCCATGCAATCGGCCTGATCCTTGCGGATCATCTTCATTTCCTCGGGAGTGACGAACACCAGGGTATTATCCGGCGTCTTGAGCGCGCTGGTATAGCCGAGGCCATACCATTCGCGAGCCCGTCCGAGATCGCCCAGCGTTACCCAGAAGCTCTTGCCCTTGACGCCGACATCGAGCTGGAACTGATGATCGCCGGCCGCTTCCATCGAAAAGGCGATCTGTCGCTCGGAGCGCGCTTCCAGATTGCGCAGGAAGGGGTTGCGCACGGCCGACGAGTAGAAGCCAGTCGGCGAGAAGCGATGCAGCAGCACATCGCCCGGCTGAATCCTGGTCAGGTGATCCTTCCACCCCTGCGGGATCGGGCTTTCCTGGGTAAGCAGGGGACGCGTGCCGAACTGAAACGCGATCTGGCCGAGCTCAGGATTGTCGATCCACTCGTTCCAGTCGCGCAGATACCAGACGCCGCCGGCCATGATGATCGGCACATCGTCGGAAATGCCACCGCTGCGCATCGTCTCGCGCAGTGCCTTGACGCGCGGATAGGGATCCTGCGGCACCTTGGGGTCTTCGGCGTTGGACAGGCCGTTGTGGCCGCCCGCCAGCCAGGGATCCTCATATACGACGCCGGCCAACCATTCGGCAGCCTTGGAATAGGCACGCTTCCACAGCGCGCTGAAGGCCCGGCCCGACGATACGATCGGCAGATAATTGACGCCATAGGACGCCGCGATCTCGCTGAGCTTGTACGGCATGCCTGCGCCGCAGGTGACGCCGGCCACCATGCCGCGGGTTCTTTCCAACACGCCGTGCAGGATGCGCTGGGCGCCGCCCATTTCCCACAACACGTTGATGTTGATCGCGCCTTTGCCGCCGGCAATCTCGAAGGCACGACGGACCTGCTCTACCGCGCCGTCGATGGCATAGGCGATCAATTCCTCGTGGCGCTCGCGCCGGGTCAGCGCCTTGTAGACCTGGGGAATGATCTTGCCTTCGGGATCATAGCTGTCGGCATTGACCGCAGACACGGTGCCGATGCCGCCCGCCGCAGCCCAGGCACCGGAACTCGCATGGTTGGTCGCCGAAACACCCTTGCCGCCCTCGATCAGGGGCCAGACTTCGCGCCCACCATAAAGGATCGGCCGCAGACCTTTGAACAACGAGACCTCCAATACCGCGCAACCTTAGCTTCGGAATCCGCGCCCTATAGAGCCAAGGATCATTAAATGCGCGAAAAATCGCCGGGTGGGAAACGATAGGGGCGCTGTTACCGTCTCACGCGACCGCCATCGCTGCCCAGTATAGATCATAATAGCTCGACAGCATCGCGTCTTCCGAAAAATCCCGGAGCGCGACAGCACGATTCGCGGCTCCGATCGAGCGGCGCAGCGCAGGGTCCGACGCCAGCCTTCGCAGCGCAGCCGCCATTCCGGCCTCCTCGCATGCCGGCAGGATGAAGGGACGATTCTCGGGCGCGACCATCGCGGCGATGTCACCCACGTCGGTCATCACGCCGGGCAGTCCACAGGCCATCGCCTCCACCAGCGAGATGGGGAACTGCTCGCTGTCCGACGACAGCGCGAAGATATCGAAGGCCGCCATCATGCGCACCGGATCGCGCACGAAGCCGGGCAGAATGACCCGCCCCGCCACACCCAGCCGCTCGGCCTCGGCGATGATCGTGCTGCGGTCGGGTCCTTCCCCGAGGATCACCAGCCGGGCGTCGACAGGCGCGCCTTCAGCGAACACCCTGACCAGGCGAGAGAGATTCTTGACCGGCCGCAAACCGGTGACGGTGCCGACGATCAATCCGCCGCCCGGTTCGACGCCGGGAATCGGCAGAGGCTGCGCCATCTCGGCCAGCCCGGGAAGCCGGATGCCGTTGGGAATGCGCTGGACCCGACTCGAGGGTTGCTTCCAGACGTCCCGCGCGATCGCCTCGAGCCGTTGCGACGGCACCACCAGCCGTTCGGCTGCCGGCAGCGTCAACCGGCGGAACCAGACCCGCGCCGGCTTCTGCCGGTCCGCCTCATCCTCGTTGAAGCCATCCTCATGATGGATCAACGGCGGCAAACGGCGCACGGCGCCGAACAGTCGGCGCGCGCCGACGACGTCCATGCCGCCCCAATTATAGCTCAGCACGAGATCGAACCCACCCATATAGTCGGCAAGGCAGGCATAGCGGGCAAGACCAGGCTTGCCATGCAGCGGCGGCGCCTCCGTTCCGGGGAACGAAACCTTGATTCCAGGATCGATCGCTTCACGCGCGCCCAGCGCATCGGGCACCGCGCTCAGCACCACATGCTCCGCCTCCGCTCCGAAGCCGTTCATCAGCCGCACCGCGCGCGCCTCCTTGCCACCGAGCATGAAGGTCGAATGGCAGTGGAGAATCCTGGCTACGCGGGACATCCCGGTCAGCCGGCCTTGGCGATGCGGGCGAGCAGCCGGTCGATCGCCGCTTCGCTGGCCGGCTCGAACAGGGTGGGCGCATGCCCGATGCGCGGAAGATCGACACGCTCCATGAGCGGCAGCGTCTGCACCATGCTATCTGCGGTTTCCGCAGATAGCATATCCGAAATGCCGCCGCGGACGAGCAGGCTGGGAATCGGCTTCATGGCATCCAGCAACGGCCAAAGATCGCCGCCCGCCTCGTTGCCCGGCACACGAAACGGTTCGGCGATGCCGCCATCATAATCCATCACGATCCGCCCGGCGGCGGTCAGGTGGCAAAGACGCTTGGCCATGTCGAGCCACTGTTCCAGCGTATAATCCGGATAGGCGATGCCATGCGCCTCGCTCAAGGCGCGCGCCGCGTGAAGCCAGGTGGGATAGCTGCCGGACTTGCCGACATAAGCGCGAATTCGAGCGAGCCCGGCTGGATTGATCTCGGGACCGATGTCGTTGAGCAGCACGCCGGCCACCTTGCCCGGATGGGTCGCGGTGATCAGCATCGACATGATCCCGCCCAGCGACGTTCCGAACAGGATGAAGCGATCGAGCCCGCGCTGCCCGATCAGCGCGGACAGGTCCTCAAGATAGGTGGCGGGGACATAGCTCATCGGATCCTTGGCAGGCGCGCTCTCGCCGCGCCCCCTCAGCTCGACGACGATGATCCGGCGCTTGCCCGCCAGGCGATCCGCGACCTTCTCGAAATCCCGGGCGTTGCGGGTCAGGCCGGGAATGCAGAGGATCGGCAACTGCCGTGATCGCGGAGATGCGGAATAATCCCTGTAGTGGAGGCGCAGGCCATCCTTCGACCACCAATAACCGTCTTCCCATTCCGCCATGCGCTCTACCTCAGGGATCCCCACCCCGTATCGCCGGATGATCATCACCCCGCAAGCGCCGGCTCCACAACGCCGTGGCGATGGCTGGCTCTTTTCACGGGAACGCCGACTAAGAAGGCCACACAATACTAGCCAATGTTTCAAATAAAACCGTTACTTTCCAAGAGATATATACAACAGATACGCCATATCTTCCGATATCCTCGGTCAACCAATGCGATGAACGCCACATTAACGGTCACACGAGAACACATGTTCACGTATATACTGAGATGTCTGGCCATGGATATTTCTCGACTCGTCGCAAGACTGCAGCGATTCGTCGGAATGGGAGAACCTTTCTCCGCCGACCGTGTTCATTCCGGCATGAGACATCAGCCCAACCCGCTCCGCCCCGGCCTGACCGCGATCGCCGCCGTCTTGGCTTTGTCCTCAACCCCAGGGTTCGCTCAGAACGCCGACGAAGCGCCGGAAGCGGCCGCGCCGATGGTCGTGGCGCCGCCGCCGGTAGTCACGCCCCCATCGACGGCGACCTCGCAGAGTGTGGCGCCCGCGACGCCGTCGGCCGCGCCGTCAGCGGCGGCTACGGGTACAACGGCGCCGGCACCGCTGGTATTCGACGAGGAACCCGCTCCCGCCCCGGTCGCGCGGACCCATAAGGTCTCGGCCCAGGCTGTGGCCGCTGCGGTCAAGCCTGCGCCGGCACCGCGCGTGGAGGCCACCCCCGCGCCGACGCCCGCTCCTGTCGTAGCAAGCAGCTCAGCCGGCGAGCCGCCCGCCCCTGCTCCAGCTGTCGCCACCCAGGTTCCGGTCGACGCGCAGAAGTCGGTAACGCAGACCGATAGCAGCGGCGAAATCCTCCCGATTGCCGGCGCGGGACTGGCCATCCTCGCCCTTGCCGGCGGCGCGCTCGCGCTCGGCCGTCGCCGCCGCGATGTCGATGCGGAACAACCGGCGCTCGCTGCCCGCACGGAGATGGCTGCGCGCGAGCAGGGCTATGCGGTGCCAGCAGCCGCTTCGGCAACGCCGGTCATGGCACGCCACAGCGAGACGGACAGCTTCATCGCCGATGCGCCGGTTACGGCTGTTCCCGCCGGGTTTGATCTGTCTCGGTTCGGCCGCCATACGCGCGCTGCCTATCAAGGCCCGACGGCGAACAATCCCTCGCACTCGCTGAAACGCCGCCTCAAGCGGGCCAACTTCTTCGACCAGCGCGAGCGTCAAGGCCTTACCGCCACGGCTACCATGCCGGGCGCATCACCGGCTCCGATCAGGGAGATGGCGCGAGTTGCCCAAGGGGCCGATCATCTTACGGTGCGCGCACCAGCCCGGCCACGGCCCGCCTTTCGGCCCGCCTATCAGAGCTGAGGCTGACATCACAGGCTAGCAGCGGGTGGGCGCCGTCTTCGCAGCTCGATTTCCGGATGGCGGGGATCGAGCTGCGGGGCGGCGCCCTTCTGTTCAACCGCAGCGTGATCCTGCCAAAGTGGAATGATCGTCTGTTGATCCGGTCGAGCAGATGGCTAGGCTGGCGACAGGGGGATCTTCATGCGGATAGTGACGGCTTGGCTGGTGACGCTGTTCTCCGTTGCACCCGTCTGGGCCAGCGACAAGGTGGAGACGGGTCCCGCACCGTCCTGGGTGAAAGCGGCAATCATCCCGGAACCCGATGCCAAGGCCGAAGGCAGCTTGCAGTTTCTGCTTCGCGATCAACAATATAAGCTCGAGCCGGGCCGACTGAGCAGCTACACGGAAGTCGCTTTCAAAATCCAGACGTCAGAAGGGCTCGCCGCCGGCAACATCACGCTCCCCTGGCGTCCAGACATAGATGCGCTCACGGTACACCACGTTGCGATCTGGCGCGGCGGCCAGCGTATCGACGTGCTCGCTTCCGGCCAGAGCTTCACGGTCCTGCGCCGCGAAAATAATCTGGAGAGCGCCATGCTCGATGGCGTGTTGACGGCGAATATCCAGCCCGAGGGGCTTCAGGTCGGCGATATCCTCGACTTTGCGGTCACCCTGACCTCCAGCGACCCCAGCTTTGGACGGCATGTCGAACAGATCGGTGCCGGCTTGGCCAATGTTCCGGTCAGCCGACTGCACTTCAGCGCCGTCTGGCCGGCATCGGTTCCCGTGCGGTTCCGGCAGACGCCCGGCTTGCCTGCCATGAAGCCGAAACGCGAGGGAGACCTCGTCAAGCTCGAGGCGTCGGTCGATCGACCGGAGCCGTTCGTTCCCGCGAAGGGGGCACCATCCCGTTTCTCGACACGGGGGCTCGTCGAGCTGAGCGACTTCCGCGATTGGTCGGAACTCGCGGCTTTGTTCGCGCCCCTGTACGAAAAGGCGGCGAAGCTGCCGGCGGCCGGCCCATTGCAGGACGAGATATCCCGTATCCGCGCGGCATCCGCCGATGCTAAACTGCGCGCCGAAGCAACACTCATGCTGGTCGAAAGCCGCGTGCGATATGTGGCGCTGCTGATGGGCAGCGGCAACTTCGTGCCAGCCGATGCTACTACCACCTGGACTCGGCGGTTCGGCGACTGCAAGGCCAAGACCGCACTGCTGCTTGCAATCCTCAGGGAGCTCGACATCCAGGCCGAGCCGGTCATCGTCAACGCCTTCGCTGGCGACGGCCTCGACGAGCGACTGCCGATGATCAATCTCTTCAACCATGTCATCGTTCGTGCCACGATTGGCGGGAAGACCTATTGGCTCGATGGCACCCGCACCGGCGACACGCGGCTCGACCAACTGAAGACGCCCGATTTCGGGTGGGGACTGCCGCTGGTCCGCGGCGCAACGCTTGTACGGATGCTGCCGCCACCGGCCGAGGCGCCGACGATATCGACGAGCCTGCGCATCGATGCGCGGAGTGGCATCAGCAGACCAGCGCCCGCGCACGCGGAGCGCGTCCTGTACGACGACGAAGCCTATGCGATGAGCATCGGAATCGCCAATCTGACAGCCGATGCGCGCGACCGGTGGCTGCGGGACTATTGGAAAAGCCGCTACGACTTCATCGACATCAAGTCGGTCACCGCAAGCTACGATCCTGAACGGCGCGAGCAGCGACTCGTCATGGACGGCGAAGCTCGCATGGAATGGCGGGGCGGCACCTACTGGACCATCGACAGCGACATAGGCTTCAAGGCGGACTTCGATCGGGATGTAAAGCAGGATCGTACCGCACCCTTCACGGTCGGGTATCCCGCTTTCAGCCGGACTACAGAAACCTATTTGCTGCCGCCAGGCATCAAGGCGGACGACGCAGAAGTTGCCCAGACGATCGCCGGGGTGGAGTACAAGCGGCACGCCACGACGACCGGTACCACTCTGACGATCGAAACGAGCGAGCGGAGCGTCATGCCGGAGTTTCCGGCAAATGAGGCACCGGCAGCGCAAATTGCCCTGCGCGCGCTCGCCAAGCAGCACGTGGCACTTCGCATCGGGCCGCAATTTCGCCAGACCAAGGAGGAGATCGCCGAGCAACTCGCCAAGCCCGCCAAGACAGCAGCCGAATTCGTGGCGCGTGGATCGATCCTGCTGGACAAGGGTGATTTGGACGGCGCCTTTGCCGAATATGACAAGGCTGTAGTCGCCGATCCCAAGGATGCGCAAGCGCTGGCCGGCAGAGGCTTGGCCCAGGTGTGGCGCGGCAACTATGCAGCGGCTGCCAAGGATTTCGACGCGGCTACGGCGATCCAGCCAGACAATATGGTCGTCCAGCGCGGTCGCGGTCTGGCCGCCCAGAATCAGGGGCAGTATGATGATGCGATAGCCGCCTTCTCACTCGCACTCGCTCGCGAGCCTGGAGACATCTTCACTCTCGGCCACAGGGCTCAGAGCTATCGCGCGCTGAAACGAGATGAGGCTGCGCTGCGCGACAGTGCCATGGCGCTGAAGGCAGCGCCGGACTGGATTGACATGTACTTGCTGCGCGCGACGATCTTCAGGAACATGGGACAAATCGGCAATGGCAAGGCCGAGGCGCTTGCGCTGGTGGAGGCCAATCCTAACAAGGGATATGCGCATGTCGCTGCCGCGCGCATCTATCATGCACTCGGCTCAGCCACGGAGGCGGCCAGCGAGTTCGAACGAGCGCTAGCCATCAAACCCGAAGCCTATATCTACTATAACCGCAGCCAGACCCGGCAGTGGGATGATGTGGCGGGCCGGCTTGCCGATCTGAACGCCGCGTTGCGCATCGACCCCAAGGACGTCACGTCGCTAAGCGAAAAGGCCGCCCTGCAGCGCCGCAGTGGGCACCTCTCCGACGCAATCGCCACCTTATCGTCCGCGCTCGCTTTGCAGCCGCGGGACGTCTACCTGCTGGTCCAACGCGGTGCATCCTATGAACTGGCGGGCCGTAGAACTGAAGCCAGCAAGGACTATGCTGCCGCACGGGCCGTGCAGCCGGACGCAACGGCGCTCAACGCTCTCTGCTGGATAAAGGCGACACTTGGCGTTCAGCTCCAGACTGCGCTTGCCGAATGCGATGAAGCCATCGCAAAACGGCCCGACAGCAGCGCGATCATGGATAGCCGCGCCTTCGTACTCCTCAAGCTAGGCAGGATCGACGAGGCGATCGAAGCCTATGATCGCGTGATCGCGAAGTCGCCCTATCTCGCCCAATCGCTATTCGGGCGGGCGATCGCCTGGGCGCGAAAGGGCGACAAGGCGAAAGCCGAGGCCGACCAGACTGCCGCGTCCCGCGCCGATCCCGACGTTGCGAACGAATTCCGCGACTATGGAATGACGTTGTAGGCGACGAGGCGCAGTTGACGCGCTACTCGGTCAGGTCTTCCCACATGCCTTTCAGGCGCGCGAAAAACCCGCTCGACTGCGGGCTCTCCTCGCCTGTCTCGGTCGCACGGAACTCCTCGAGCAATTCCTTCTGCCGCGCGGTTAAACGGGTCGGGGTCTCGACATCGATCTGGATGACGAGGTCGCCATGACCACGGCCATTGAGCACCGGCATGCCGGCGCCGCGCTGGCGGATCTGCTTGCCCGACTGAATGCCGGCAGGGATGCGGATTTCGTGGCGTACCCTGTCGAGGCCGGGCACCTCGATCATGCCGCCCAGCGCCGCCGTGGTGAAGCTGATCGGCGCACGCGCGAACAGCGTGGTGCCGTCGCGTTCGAACAGGGCATGATCGGCCAGGTGCAGGAAGATGTAGAGATCGCCTGGCGGGCCGCCCCGCGCGCCAGCCTCGCCTTCGCCGGTGAGGCGAATGCGGGTTCCCTCGTCTACACCCGGCGGAATCCGCACGTCGAGCGTCTTGGTCTTCTCGACCCGCCCCTCGCCGCGGCACGCATCGCAGGGATCGGAAATGACTTCGCCAGCGCCGTGGCACGCCGGACAGGCCCGCTCGACCACGAAGAAGCCCTGTTGCGCGCGCACCTTGCCATGCCCGCCGCAGGTCTTGCAGGTCTGCGCGCCGGTCCCTGGCTTGGCGCCAGAACCGTCGCACTTCTCGCATTGTGCCGCGACATCGACCGTGACAGAGGCCTGCTTGCCGGCATAGGCGTCTTCGAGCGTAATCTCGAGATCGTAGCGCAGATCGGCGCCACGCCGGACGCTCGAGCGGCCCCCGCCGCCGCGTCCGCCACCCATGAACTCACCGAAGATGTTGTCGAAGATGTCGGAAAAGCCTTCGAAGCCTCCGCCGCGCTGACCGCCTCCATTCTCGAATGCCGCCTTGCCGAACCGGTCATAGGCGGCGCGCTTCTGCGGATCCTTCAGGCAGTCATAGGCTTCGCTGATCGCCTTGAACTTGGCCTCGGCCTCGGCCGAGCCCGGATTGCGATCGGGATGATATTGCATGGCCAGCCGGCGGTAGGCCGACTTGAGCACCTTGTCGTCGGCAGTGCGCTCGCACTCCAGCAGCTCATAATAGTCGATGTCAGTAGCCATCACGCCCCCGCACGATGCTAACCGGCCCCGTCGCGCGCAGCAACGGGGCCGGGTGGTGCATCACGCCCTACCTGCCTTACTTCTTGTCGTCGACTTCCGAGAATTCGGCATCAACGACATCGTCATCCTTCGGCGCCTCATCGGGCGAAGGCGAGGCGGCAGCGGCCTGCTCGCGCTCGTAGATCGCCTGACCAAGCTTCATCGCGACCTGCGCTAGTGCCTGGGCCTTCTCGGTCATGGCACCCGGCTCGCCGGCTTCGACCGCCGTCTTGGCTTCGGCGATCGCGGCCTCGATCTCGGACTTGAGGCTCGCATCGACCTTGTCGCCATGCTCCTGCAGCTGGCGCTCCGTGGAATGGATCAGGCTCTCGGCGTTGTTCTTCGCCTCGGCCGCCTCGCGACGCTTCTTGTCCTCCTCGGCGAACTGCTCGGCGTCGCGGACCATCTGATCGATATCGGCATCGGTCAGACCGCCCGACGCCTGGATCTTGATCTGCTGCTCCTTGCCGGTGCCCTTGTCCTTGGCATGGACGTTGACGATACCGTTGGCGTCGATGTCGAAGGTAACCTCGATCTGCGGCACGCCGCGCGGCGCCGGCGGAATTCCGATCAGGTCGAACTGGCCGAGCATCTTGTTGTCGGCGGCCATTTCACGCTCGCCCTGGAAGACACGGATCGTGACGGCGTTCTGGTTATCGTCGGCCGTCGAATAGGTCTGCGACTTCTTGGTCGGGATCGTCGTGTTGCGATCGATCATCCGGGTGAACACGCCACCCAGCGTCTCGATGCCCAGCGACAGCGGGGTCACGTCGAGCAGCAGCACGTCCTTGACGTCGCCCTGCAGCACGCCGGCCTGGATCGCGGCACCCATCGCGACAACCTCATCGGGGTTGACGCCAGTGTGCGGCTCCTTGCCGAAGAAGCTCTTCACGATTTCGCGAACCCGCGGCATGCGGGTCATGCCGCCGACGAGGACAACCTCGTCGATGTCGCCGGCCTTCATGCCGGCATCGGCGAGCGCCTTCTTCACCGGATCGATCGAGCGCTGGATCAGCGGCTCGACCAGCCGCTCCAGATCGGAGCGCGTGATCGACTTCACCAGGTGCTTCGGACCGGTCGCATCGGCCGTGATGAACGGCAGATTGACCTCTGTCGTCTGCGCCGAGGACAGCTCGATCTTCGCCTTCTCGGCAGCTTCCTTGAGCCGCTGCAGGGCGAGCCGATCCTTGGTCAGGTCGATGCCCTCGGCCTTCTGGAAGTCCGCCGCCAGGAACTCGACGAGCTTGGCGTCGAAATCCTCACCACCGAGGAAGGTGTCGCCGTTGGTCGACTTGACCTCGAACACGCCGTCGCCGATCTCGAGGATCGAGATGTCAAAGGTGCCGCCGCCGAGATCGTAGACCGCGATCGTCTTGCCGTCATTCTTCTCGAGACCATAGGACAGCGCAGCCGCCGTCGGCTCGTTGATGATGCGCAGCACTTCGAGGCCCGCGATCTTGCCGGCATCCTTGGTCGCCTGGCGCTGGGCGTCGTTGAAATAGGCTGGAACCGTGATGACCGCCTGCGTCACCGTCTCGCCGAGATAGCTCTCAGCGGTTTCCTTCATCTTCTGCAGCGTGAACGCCGAAATCTGCGACGGCGAATAATCTTCGCCACCCGCCTTCACCCACGCGTCGCCATTCGGCCCCTTGACGATATGATAGGGCACCAGCTCCGTGTCCTTCTTCGTGATCGGGTCGTCGAAGCGGCGGCCGATCAGGCGCTTCACGGCAAAGATCGTGTTGTCGGGATTTGTGACCGCCTGGCGCTTAGCCGGCTGGCCGATGAGCCGCTCGCCGTCCTTGGCGAACGCGACGATCGAAGGCGTCGTGCGCGCGCCTTCCGCATTTTCGATCACCTTGGGCTTGCCGCCTTCCATCACTGCGACGCAGCTGTTGGTGGTGCCCAGATCGATACCGATTACCTTAGCCATTCCAGTCCTTTCAAACCCCCAAGAGGCGATCCCGTCCATGCCCCCAGATGACGAGGCGAGCATGTGGCCGATCGCGTTGAACGGGGGCGATATAGGTGGGGATTCGATTGCTGCAAGACGCAACTGGCCCTAATTGCCCTGCAGTTCGTCACGGAGTCATCGATGCGTCGCTTCCTTGCCACTATCATCACTCTCGCTGCCCTTGCCGCCTGCCATCCGAAAGGTGGCGAAAAGCCGGTGGTGAAAGACGCCTGGATTCGCCTGGCAGCGGTGCAGGGCCGGCCTGCCGCCGGCTATTTCACGCTTTTGGGCGCGCGCGCAGACGATCGGCTGCTGAGGATCGACAGCGCCGTCGTCGACAGGATAGAGTTGCATGAGAGTGGCATGAACGGGGGCATGACGACGATGCGGCCAATGACGGACGTGCCTTTGCCCGCGGGTGCGACCGTCGAATTCGCGCCGAGCGGCAGTCATGCGATGCTCTTCGGGGTGGACCCCCGGATAACGCCCGGCACGGCGATCCCGATGCTGTTCACCTTTAAGAGCGGCGCCAGGATCGAGGTCGAGGCCAAGACGGTCCCGGCCGGCGGCGAGAGTGGCGACATGGCCGGCATGCAGCATTGATGGCCGGGTCGCCGCAGCGCTTCTCGCCGGTCTTCCTGGTTGCCGCGCCACAGTCGGGCGCTGCGACGCTGCGGCACATGCTGGCGCATCATCCCGATATCGCCTTCGCCCCCGCTTTCGACTTCCTCGGCGACGCGATCAGCCCGGACGGGCGCTTCCTAAAACGTGATTCCTTCCTGCGAATGCTCGAGTATAACATGGCCTATAAGCGGCTGGGCCTGAGCATACCGCCCGCCACATCGTTCGTCGGCATCGCGCATTCGCTGCTCGACCAGGTCGCGGCGACGAAGCCGGGAGCCGCGGTCGTTGGCGTCACCCTTCATTCTCATTTCGACCGGATGCTGTGGCTATGGCCCGACGCGCGCTTCATCCACCTGGTCCGGGACGGCCGCGATGTCGCCTATGCCAATGTGGTCGAGCACAGGGCCGGCAATCTGTGGCATGGAATCGAGGACTGGGTGGAAGCCGAGATCCTTTGGGATCGCATGTCACACAAGCTGCCGCCGGAACGGCAGTTCACCGTCAAATATGAAGCCCTCGCCGGCGAGCCCGAATATGAACTGCGGCGCCTGTGCGACTATCTCGGCCTCCCGTTCCTCCCGGCGATGCTCGAACAAGCCGGCAAGCCGGCGCGCGAGGATCTCGGCCGGTGGCGCAAGTCGGATGTCCGCGAGCTCTCGTCGGCTGAGCACCGCGCCGCACGCTGGTTGCTCCAGAACGGCTATTTCCTCAGCGGAACGGTGCGGGCGCCGTCGATCTTGCGCCGCGCCGGGCTCAGCCTGACCAACAGCCTGGCCATAGCGAACCACCAGCGCAGGATGCTGGGCACCGGCAGTTGGCTGAAGGGCGGCTATGTCGCCAGGTTTGGCAGCAGAAAGGCGAAGGCGCGGCTGAAGCGCCGACAGGCCGAACTCCTGTCCCACGACCAGGATTGAATCCATCGACGCCACAGGAGAGGTTCGACGGACCTATTCCGGCGTCTTGGCCACGCCTACCAGCGCCGGCCGCAGCAGCCGGTCCTTGATCATATAGCCGGCCTGCATTTCCTGGATGACAGTGCCCGGCTCCGCTTCCGCGTGCGGCAGTTCGATCATCGCCTGATGTCGGTTGGGATCGAGCTTTGCGCCCACCGCTTCGATCTTGGTGATGCCGTTGCGCTGGAAGACGTTGTCGAGTTCCTTGACGGTCATCTCGATGCCGGTGAGCATCGGCTTGATGCGCTCGTCGTCGCGCAACTCCGCCGGAATCGCCTGCAGCGCACGGCCGAGATTATCGGCCACCGACAGGACATCGCGGGCGAAGCCGGTAGCGGCGTAGGCCGATGCATCGGCCTTTTCCTTCTCAAGGCGACGGCGGACATTCTGGGTTTCCGCCTGCGCGTAGAGCACCTCGTTGCGGAGCTTCTCAAGCTCGCTCTCCAGGCGCGCAAGCGGGTTTTCGCTGTCGGGCTGCTCCTCGGCCAGTGAGGTTTCAACGTCGTTTTCGCCGATATTTTCTTCGCTCATGCCATCTTCCGGTTCGTTGCGCAGGCCACGCCCGCCTTCGTTCGCGGGCTGATATAGTCAAACGAAGCCAATCGACCAGAGGTACCGTGCAAATTGCATCGCCGTTCGGCATTCCCTAGGGGAGCAGCATGTCGATCCTCGACGCTCATCGTGAGGCCCTGAGCCTTCTGGCGCACCGCTCGCGCCGCCGCTCGCTGATCCCGCGGCGGGGGCATGACTTCGCGTCCAACGACTATCTCGGCCTCGCCAACGCGCCCGACCTGCGTCGCGCGGTGGTCGAGGCGCTCGACCGTGGCGTCGCAATCGGCGCGGGTGGATCCCGGCTGCTGAGGGGCAACGATCCCGAGCACGAAGCGCTTGAAGCCGAAGCGGCGGCCTTCTTCGGGAGCGAGACGGCCTTGTTCTTCTCGACGGGCTTTGCGGCCAACAGTGCGATCTTCTCGACCCTGCCGGCGGGACGAGACCTGATCGTCCACGATGCGCTGATCCATGCGAGCGCGCATGAGGGGATGCGCCTCGGCCGCGCCACCGCGGTTCCGGCGGCGCACAACGACGTCGACGCCTATGCCGACGCGATCAGCACCTGGCGGGCAGACGGCAACAAAGGCCGCGTCTGGATCGCCGTCGAAAGCCTGTACAGCATGGACGGCGACATCGCTCCGCTCGATGCGCTAGCCGAACTGGCCGAACGCGAGCAGGCCTTCCTGGTCATCGACGAAGCTCACGCCACCGGGGTGTTCGGCGACAAGGGCCGCGGTCTTGCCGATGCGCTCGACGGCCGTGAATATGTCGTGACGCTCAGGACCTGCGGCAAGGCGCTTGGCTGCGAAGGGGCTCTGGTCTGCTTGCCGCGCGTACTGTCCGACACGCTCGTCAACAAGGCGCGCGGCTTCATCTTTTCGACGGCCCCGTCGCCGCTTTCAGCGGCAGCGGTACGGGCGAGCCTGCAGTTGATCCGGACGCAACCCGAGCGGCGGGAACGGCTGGCGCGGCTGGTCGCCTTTGCCGGGACCCGCCTGCCCGGCCAAGGATCGCAGATCATCCCGGTCATCCTCGGCGAGGATGCGCGAACGATGACGGTCGCAGCCGCGCTGCAGGAACGCGGCTTCGATGTCCGCGGCATCCGTCCGCCCACCGTACCGGCCGGCACCGCCCGGCTGCGCGTCTCACTGACCCTCAATGTCGACGAGTCGATGGTCGCCGCCCTCGCCGATGCCATTGCCGAGTTGTCCGCATGACCCAGGCGATCGTCGTCACCGCCACCGACACCGATGTGGGCAAGACGGTCTTCGCCGCCGGGCTGACGCGTGCGATCGATGGCTGCTACTGGAAGCCGGTGCAGGCCGGCCTCGAAGGCGGCACCGACAGCGAAACGGTCCGCCGCCTGTCCGGCATGCCGGCGAGCCGCATTTTCCCCGAGGCCTATCGGCTGGTGACTCCCGCTTCTCCGCATCTTGCCGCGGCGATCGACAATGTCGTCATCGAACCTGCCATCCTCGAACCGCCAAGCTGCGACCGTCGGCTGGTAATCGAGGGCGCGGGCGGGCTGCTGGTCCCGCTGACCGGCGGGCTGCTGTTCGCCGATATCTTCGCGCGCTGGCGGTTCGAGACGGTGGTCGTCGCGCGCACCACGCTCGGCACGATCAACCACAGCCTGCTGACGATCGAGGCGCTCCGCGCGCGCGACATCCCGATCCTTGGCATCGCCTTCGTCGGCGACGCCAACGAGGAAAGCGAACGCACTATTGCCGCCATCGGCGGAATCAGGCGGCTCGGCCGCCTGCCGCGGCTCGACCCGCTTCATGCCGCCAGCCTTGCCCAGGCGTTCGCGGATGCCTTCGATCTCCAGGATTTCACGCCATGAGTTCGCCCGTCTGGCACCCCTTCACCCAGCATGGCCTGGGCGAAGACATCCCGCTGATCGATCACGCCGAGGGTGCAGCGCTCTACGGCGCCGACGGACGCCGCTATGTCGATGCGATCTCCTCCTGGTGGGTGACGACGCACGGCCATTGCCACCCCCGGATCATGGCCGCGATCCGCGAGCAGGCCGGAAAGCTCGACCAGCTGATCTTCGCGGGCTGGACGCATGCGCCGGCCGAGACGCTGGCGCGTGGGCTGGTCGATATCACCCCAGCCCCGCTTCGGCATGCCTTCTTCTCCGACAGCGGCTCGACCAGCGTCGAGGTCGCGCTGAAGATGGCGCTCGGCACCTGGCTCAATCGCGGCGAGCCCCGTCACAAGATCGCGGTGATGGCGCACAGCTATCATGGCGATACCATCGGCACGATGTCGGTAGGCGAGCGCGGCGTCTATAACCGCGCCTATGAGCCGCTGCTGTTCGACGTCGCCAAGCTGCCTTTCCCCCGCGGCGACGGCGAGACGACCATCGCCGCGCTCGAAAACCTCTGCGCGCAGGACCCACCCGCGGCTCTGATCGTCGAACCGCTGATCCTGGGCGCAGGCGGCATGCTGATCTACCCGCCGCATGTCCTGAAGGCGCTGCGCGACGTCTGCGCCCGCGAAGGCGTGTTGTTCATCGCGGACGAAGTGATGACCGGCTGGGGCCGCACCGGCACGCTCTTCGCCTGTGATCAGGCGGGGATCGCACCCGACATCATGTGCCTGTCGAAAGGACTGACCGGCGGCGCCATACCCCTGGCCGTGACACTCGCCACGAAGGAGATATTCGACGCCCATCTGTCGGATGACCGGGCGCGGATGTTCTTCCACTCGTCGAGCTACACCGCCAACCCGATCGCCTGCGCCGCCGCCAACGCCAATCTCGCGATCTGGCGAGACGAGCCGGTGCGCCAGCAGGTGCTCGAACTGGGCGTGCGCCAGCAGCACCGTCTCGACCGGCTCGATCATCCGGCGATCGTCGGCAAGCGCCGACTCGGCACTATTGTCGCGATGGAGTTCGTCGACCCCTATGGCGATTATCTCTCCGCGATGGGGCCGCTTCTCGGCAAATTCTTCCGCCAGCGCGGCCTCCTGCTGCGGCCGATGGGCAACACCGTCTATGTCATGCCGCCCTATTGCATCGACGATGAAGACCTCGACGCGATCTACGAGGCGATCCTGCTGGCCGCGCATGAGCTGAGCGCATGAAGAAACAGATCGTCGCCGCCATCCTGCTGCTCGTCCTGCTGCTGCCGATGTTCGCCGGCATCCGGCGGATCAAGAATCTGCCGCGCCGCCGTCGCGACGAGGATCGGCAGCCGCCCGGCGACGGCGCGTGAAGGTGTGACCGCTCGACGCCTTCTGCGATCGGACCCCAACCAGCGTGCCCTTGCTGCCGGCATGCCGCAGCCGGAAATCGAAGTCGGGCCAGCGGACGCTCCATCGCCGGGCAACGACGCGTTCTCCTGGCCGTGCCGCGTCGTCCAGCATCACACAGCCACCGGGCGCGATATCATCGAATAACGCCTCGGCCGCCCCTCGGACATATGGGTGGATGGTCCATGGCGGTCCGTCGATCAGCAGCAGATCTATAGGCCGGTCGACCGGCTCATGATCGTACCACAAACCCGGCCACCCGCCCGGCGAAGGGCCAAGTGGGACCGCGCGAACATCAGCGTCGACGCCGTAGCTCTTGAGCCAGGACCTCGTCTCGGCAGCGAAGTCGGGGTTCTGGTCGAAACTGACAATGCGCCCCCCACCGTGCAGCATGAGCGCTCGCGCAGCAACGAGTGTGGACGCACCGGCGCCGAACTCCACCACGACCCGCGGCCGCGCATTCTGGATGTGATCCACGATCAGATGAAGAAAGCCGGCGTCGGCTTTCCAGCTGCCGAGATGCGGCAGCGCATCCTCTGGCAGGTCGAGCCGCGCGCACAGCTGGGTCCGCCGTGCCATGGTCCCTCCCGACAGGCTTTTCAGCAGCCACGGCCACCCGATCGCGCCAAAAGCGAGGATGTGGAGCCAATCCGACAGGGATCGCCGGGCGGCCGTGGCAGCCAGGGCGCTCGTGATCGGCAGCAGTGGCGTGAGATCCCGCAACGCTTCACTCCTCCAGAGGTCGGATCGGAAACCATCGGCTCCGCAAAAAGGAGCCATCGCGGCAGCGGGCTCCGGCCCGCGCCCGGAACGCGCCGCCGCTCCCCCGGTGCCCATAACGGTTCCTTAACCATGATCAGCGATAATTAAGGGGTGTTAACAGGATCCGCCGCATGACCTGGCCAAGCTTCGGCAGCCGCATCGAGCGTGACGTCAACGGCGTCCGCGGTGCGATCAGCCGTGCCGCGCAGAGAGTCGGCGTCGATTTCTCCTATCTGCTCAATCAGGCCAAGTCGGAAAGCGGGCTCAATCCGAACGCGCAGGCACAATCGAGCTCGGCGGGCGGCCTGTTCCAGTTCATCGACCAAAGCTGGCTCGGTGCCGTCAAGATGTATGGGGCGAAGCATGGCCTCGGCTGGGCTGCCGACGCGATCAGCCGGCGCAGCGATGGCAGCTGGAAAGTCGATGGCTCCGTCCGCGACCAGGTGATGGCCCTCAAGAACCAGCCGGACGCCTCCGCATTGATGGCAGCCGAGTTCGCCAGCGACAATGCCCAAGGGCTGCAGGCTTCGCTCGGCCGCCAGCCGCGCTCCGCCGATCTCTATTTCGCGCATTTCCTGGGGCTGGAGGGCGCCACGAAATTCCTGAAGGCGGCCGACGCGCGGCCGGATGCGTCAGCCGCCTCGCTGTTTCCGCGCGAGGCGCGCGCCAATCGGACGATCTTCTACGACCAGAGCGGCAGCGCCCGTTCGCTGAGCCAGGTCTATGCGCTGATGGCGAAGAAGATCGATGACAATGGCGCGCCCATGCAGCCGACGACCGGCAGCGATGCCCTGTCATCGGATCGGATGCGCCTCGCTTATGCGCGCGAGGTCTTCGAAGGCGACGGCAAGGCTGCGCCGGGAACGGGCGAGATGCTGGCCATGATGGGCGCCACCGATCGCCTGAACCTGCTCAAGCCCAATCCGGGCAACGCACGGCTCGCCTATATGCTGCTCGCCTCCGACGGCGACGGCTCGATCAGCGACAATCCGCTCGAGGGCTGAGTCCTCCACATGCGTCGTCCCCGACAGGAGTCGGGGTTTCATCAAGGCTTCGCGACATCAACTCCGCCCTTGGCAATCGAGGCCCCAATCTCCGCCGGCGTCACGGCGAAATCAGGGCTTTTTCGCAACCGTCATCTGCGCCCTCGCGGCGTCAGGCATCGCGGTCGGATCGTTCGGCCCCGCGGACGCCATCAGGTCGACCGGCTTGCGCGCAGGCCCTGCGGCATCTGGCGCCTCCCCTGCACCGCCATCCGACCACGCCAGCGTGATCGACATGCGGCGGTTGCGTGGATCATAGGGGTTCTCTGGAACATAGGGCTCGCGGTCGGCGACGCCTTCGATCCGCGCGAAGCGGCTGTTCGGCACGCCGAAGTCGGACAGTGCCCGGCGCGTGGCCTCCGCGCGCGCCGCGGACAGCGTCCAGTTGTTGACGGTCCGCCCCTTCGCATAGGGCATGGCATCGGTGTGGCCGCGCACGATCACCGCATTGTCGGCGAGATCGGACACCTCGGCCACCTGCTTCATCAGCGCGGCAGCGGCCGGCAGCAGCTGGTCGGTGCCCGATTTGAACATCGCGAAATCGGCCTGGTCGACCAGATCTATCCGCAGCCCTTCACGGGTTTCCATGAAACGGACATTCTTGGCCATAGCCGCGAGGCTGGGCGTGGCCGCCATTTTCTGCTGGAGCATCAGCTTGAGCTTCTGGAAAGCGGCGCGATCCTTGGCGCGGACCGAGGCTCCGCCCTCCTTCTCGCCGCCCGATGCATCCTTGGGGATGGTGATCGACTTGGAGCCGGTCTGGGACGCGCGGTGCGGGTAATTATCCTTGTCGATGATCGACTCGCCGCCGAAGATGCCGTTGGCGCCCGCGCTCTTTTCCTTGAGCTGCACCATCGTCGGCGTGAAATAGTCCGCGATGCCCTTGCGCTGCTTCTCGTTGGTCGCGCCTAGGATCCACATCAGCAGGAAGAACGCCATCATCGCGGTGACGAAGTCGGCATAGGCCACCTTCCAGGCGCCGCCATGATGGCCGCCATGCCCCTCCGCGATAATCTTCTTGATGATTATCGGCCGGGGCTCCGGCTCGTTCTTGCCGCGCTTGGAAGGCGATTGCGCCATGGGTCGAGCGTTCCTTCGGAAGCCTGGAACTTAGCGGCCGCGCATGCCGTCGAAGACGTCGGCGAAGGCGGGCTGGTTCGAATGGGTGATGCCCGAGCGCGCAGCCTCGATCACCAGCGGCAGCGGGTGACCGTGGAGCGAGGCGATGATGATCTGCTTGACCACGCCGTAGATGGCGGCGTCGGCCTCGATGACCTGGCGGCAGCGCTGCGCGAAGGGCGAGACGATGCCATAAGCGAGCAGAATGCCGAGAAAGGTGCCGACCAGCGCCGAGCCGATCATGGCGCCCAATATCGCCGGCGGCTTGTCGATCGAACCCATTGTCTTCACCACGCCCAGCACTGCCGCGACGATGCCCAGCGCCGGCAGCGCGTCGGCCAGGCCCTGCATCATGTCGGCCGGCTTGATCTCGTCATGGTGATGGGTCTTGAGAGCGTTATCCATCACATCCTCCACGGCCATCGGATCGAGCGTGCCGGAGGAGATGACGACGAGGCGCAGCGTATCGGTGATCATGTGGATCAGCGTGCTGTCCTTGAGCAGCTTGGGATATTCGGAGAACAGCGTCGACGCCTTGGGATCCTCGATATGCGGCTCGAGCGCCACGGGACCTTCGGTGCGGAGCTTCTTCATCAGCGTAGAGACGAGGAAGATGACGTCGAGATAGTCCTTCTTGTTATATTTCGGTCCCTTGAACACCTTGCTGAAGCCGCCGCCGAAGGCCTTCAGCTCCTTCATCGAATTGCCCGCGACGATCGCGCCGACCGCCGCTCCGCCAATGATCAGCATCTCATGGGGAATCGCGTGAAGAACTGGTTCCAGGTCACCGCCGGTAATGGCGAAGCCGCCGAACACCATGGCGAGGAGGATGACGAGGCCAATGCCTGCAAACATGAACGCTAACTCCCACGCAAATACCGTTTGAGGTCAGCGCTCAGAACCGGCGCCTTTCCCCATCGACGTTAACGGCAGGATAAGCAGGAGCTTTATCCAGAAGCCGTGAGACTGTCTTAACTCAGAAGATCAAACAAAGTGTTGCGATTGACCTTCGCGAACGCCTGTTGCGCGGCCTGAAGGCTCAACGTCTTGGCATTGAGCCTCATCACGGTCGCGGCGACATCGGTATCTTCGAGCGAACTGCGCTCTTCGGCGAGCTGGGTGACGACGGCCTCCATCGTATCGGTGGCGGTATCGAGCTGGGCCGCCCGCACGCCCTGCGCCGCGCGCTCGTCCGTGACGTGCCTGACGGCGATGTCGATGTCGCTCAGGCTGACATCGGCCAGCGCACGGCGTGTCGCCACGTCGTCGGTGGAGATTGCGTCAATCGCAGCGCCGATCGACGAGTCCAGCGTCCCGGTGCCATGCACGAACGGGATGCCGTCGAACACGTCGGAGCGCTGTGCCGTGGCGGCGAGACGCTGCGTCGCCGACGTCGAGATCAGTAGGGGCGAATCGATCGGGAACAGCGACTGACCGGTGGGCGTGGTCGATGTCTGGATACTCGCAAGGGACGACCGGAGCGAGGTAAGCTCCTGGGTGATCGCCGCCCGGTCGGCGGGCGAGGCCGACTCGGTCGCGCCGGCGAGCGTCAGTTCCTTCACCCGGTTGAAGATATCGGCGACATTGGTCATCGCTGTGTCGACTTCCGCGGCCACCGACTTGGCGGTCTCGATGTTGCGCGACCATACTGTCTGGTCCGCCTGCGCGCGGCGGATTTCGGTGATTCGCGCGGCGGCAATCGGGTCGTCCGAAGGCTTGTCGATGCGCTTGCCGGTCGAGATGTCCGACTGCGCACGCGCGATCTCCGCGCCGAGCTTGGACTGCCGGTTTATTTCCGCGATCGCGCGATATCGGGTTGCGGTGATCACCAGCCAGTCCTTTTATCTAAAGAGATTCATGATTTCCTGGAGCGTATCGCGCGCGACCTGGATGATCCGCGCGGAACCACTATAGGCTTGCTGGAAGCGCAGCAGTTGCGCCGCCTCGACGTCGAGATCGACACCGGTCACCTCGTCCAGCGCCTGCAATGCTCCGTCGCGCTGGCTCGCCGTCGCCGATTGCTCGGCTTTCGCGGCCGCGACGCTCTGGGCATGGGTCGACACCAGCAGCGCCCATTTCGCTTCCGGACCGGACGAAGTGCGATAGCCTTTGAGCGCCAGCGCATTGCCGTTGGCGACGCCTGCAACCGAAGCCGCCGCGATCTTCGCCCCGTCGGTCGTGGCCACGGCGAGGCCCGCCGCAGTCGTTCCGCTGACCAGCGCCGCGCCGGCCGTGCCGTTGCCGTCGACGCCCGCCTGATTCCATGTGTTTATGACGCTCGCAAAGGTCGCCGCCGTCGCATCGAGCGCCTCACGGCGCGACGCGATCGTGTTGGATACGTCCACATAGCCGGCCAGCGAGCCCGACTGCGGCGTGATGATGGCCTGCGGCTGCAGTCCCGACGCGACCAGCGAAAGCCTGCCGTCATTGGCCTGCACCAGGCCGACGAAGGAAGCGTTTGGTCTCTCCGAATCGACGAGCTTCGTGACGCTGTCGCCAAGGATCCTGACCTCGGCGCGCCCGTCATTCTCGAGCCGGACCTCGACGCCCACGGCATCCGAGATGCTTTTCAGCACGGCATCGCGCTGATCCTGCAGCAGCGCCTGACCGGCCGAGCCGGGACTGGCCCGCCGCAGGCCGACATTGATCTGGGCGAGCTGTTTGAGATCGGCGTTGAGCTTGTTGACAGAGTTCTCGGCGGACGTGGCAACGCCGTCGGCGGCGGATTTCAGCGCGCCGGCAGTGCTATTGAACTGGTTGGTCGCGTCACCCAACGCGGTCAGCATCGTGCGGCGATTGGTGTCACTGCTCACATCGGCGCTGAGTGCCTCGGCCGAGGTGAACACGCTGGCCATCTTCACGCCCAGTCCAACGTCCGAATCATCGAGCGCGCCCTCGGCCGTGTCCAGCCAGGTCGCCTTCACATCGGACCGGGACGCCTCGGAATTGGCAAAGCGCGAATAGGCGCTGCGATAATTGTCGAACACGCGCTGGACGCTGTTCACATTGACCCCGCCGAACACGGCCGACGAACGATAGCGAAAATCGTTCGACGTCGAGACCGCCGACTCCTTCAGCGTGACCGTGCGACGCGTATAGCCTTCGGTTTCGGCGTTGGAGACATTCTCGCCKACCGTCGACAGCGCCGCGCGATACGCGACGACGCCCGACCGGCCGATATTGAGAAGGTCGGTCATTTGCCGGTCCCGTCAGGCTTCGCAGCGCTATCGGCTGCAGCGGCGGACACCGCGGGCGTCTTCGATACGCGTGCCTGGAACTGCTTGACCAGCAGGTCGGCGATGCCGATCGCTCCCTTCCCCGCCATCTGGTCGGCGAAGTTCGAGTCCTGCATTTCGCGGAACTGATCGGTCGCATCGCTGCCGAACAGATCGTCGTCGCTCAGCTTCGCATCACGCATCGACTTGAGCATCTGGCGCGTGAATACCGCCTCGAACTGCTTCGCGGCGGCCTTCAGCTGCTCGAGCTCGCTGGCCTTGGGATCGGCGAGCGCGCCGGTCTTGATGGAAACGCTGCCGATCATAGCACTACCAGCTCCGCCTTCATCGCGCCCGCCTGCTTGAGCGCTTCGAGAATGGCGACCAGATCGGCCGGCGAAGCGCCGATCGCGTTGACCGCCTTGACGATCTCGGCGAGCGAGGCCCCGGGCTGGAATTCGAACATCGGGCGCGCTTCCTGGTCGACCTTGATCGCGCTGTTCTGCTGAACCGCGGTTCTGCCCTGCGAGAAGGGATTAGGCTGGACGACCTGCGGCTTCTCGTCGACCTGTACGGTCATCTTGCCATGGGTGACGGCAACCGGCGCGATGCGGACGGCGCCGTTGATCACGACGGTCCCGGTGCGCGCGTTGACGACGACCCGCGCCGGTGCATCGGCGGTGTCGACCTCGACATTTTCGATGCGGCTCATCAGCGCGGTGCGATATTCCGCGCCTTGCGCGGCATCGATAGTGATTGTGGTGGCGTCGATCGATCGAGCGATATTCTGGCCGATCTTGCCGTTGATCGCGGCGGCAACGCGCTGCGAGGTGGTGAGATCGCCGTCCGAGAGATCGAAGCGAAGCTGCGGCGAATTGGCGAAACCGGCGTCGACGCTGCGCTCAACGGTCGCCCCGCCGGGTATGCGGCCGGCGGTCGGCACGTTGATGGTGAGCTTCGACCCGTCGGCGGCGTCGATGCCGAGACCGCCTACCGCGAGATTGCCCTGCGCCATCGCATATATTTGTCCGTCGGCGCCCTGCAGGGGCGCCATGATCAAGGTGCCGCCACGCAGCGACTTGGCCTTGCCCAGCGCGGAAATGGTGACATCCAGCCGCTGGCCCGGCTTGGCGAAGGCGGGCAATTCGGCGGTCAGCATCACCGCGGCCGCGTTCTTCAGCGCGGGATTGACCCCGGCTGGAAGCTGCAGGCCGAAGCGCGACGCGACGCCCTTCATGCCGAGCGTCGAATAATCCAGGCTGTCGTCGCCGGTGCCGGCGAGGCCCACGACGATGCCATAGCCGGTCAGCTGGTTGGCGCGGAGTCCCTGGAAGGTGCCGATGTCCTTGATGCGCTCCGCATGGCCGACGCCAGACAGCGCAAAGCCCGAAAAGCAGACCAGGAAGGTGATCAACGCGCGATACATGAACGGCTTATCCTCGAAATCTTTAATCAGAATGGACTCAAGATGGAAAAGAAACGGTTAAGCCATCCCTGCCGCGAGCCGCGCGCGATCTCGCCCTTGCCCGAATAGGTAATCCTGGCATCGGCGACGCGGGTCGAGGCGACACGGTTATCGGGGCCAATATCCGCCTGGCGGATCAGGCCGCTGATCGAGATATTTTCATCGCCGCGATTGAGGGTGAGCAGCTTTTCGCCGCGTACCAGCATCGTGCCGTTGGGATAAATTCGCGCGATGGTCACGCTGATCTCGCCGCTGAGCTGGTTCGACTGCGCCGCCCCGCCCTTGCCGGCGAAGGTGCTGCCGCCGCTCGCGCCGATGTCGGTCGGATTGAAGAAGGAGGCCGGGCCCGTCGTCGGCGGCGTCAGGCTGATGTCGCCCGAGCGGTCGGTGGAGGCGCTGTTCGACTTCGATGCCTGGGTGCGCTCGACGAGCGTGATCGTGACGATATCGCCCACCATCGCCGCTCGCGCTCCGTTGGTCAGCGCGGAATAGCCATTGGCCGCCTGGAAGATCGCCCCGTTGGCAACAGGCGGCAGCGGCTCCTGCGAATAGCTCGGCGCATATTCCATGTCGCGCTTGCGCGGCTTCTTGGCGTCGACCGGCTCGGCGCCCAGGCCGATCAGCAACGCGGCGCAAAGGCCGAGCGTCACCAGCGCGCTTGCGTCCGGACTATATGTTCTGGTTGGCATATTGCAGCATCTGGTCGGTGGCCGAGATCATCTTGCTGTTCACTTCATAGGCGCGCTGGGTCTCGATCATGTCGACCAGCTCCTCGACGATGTTGACGTTCGAGGATTCGAGCGCGCCCTGGCGGATGTTGCCAAGGCCGTCGGTGCCGCCGGCGCCGGTCTGCGGCTGCCCCGAGGACGCCGTTTCGGTGAGGATGTTATTGCCCTCGGACTGGAGCCCCGCTGGATTGACGAAGCGCGCGATCTCGATCTTGCCGACTTCGGTCGACTCGGTTGCTCCCGGCATGCTGACGCTGACAGTGCCGTCATTGCCGACCGTGATCTTGTCGGCACCCTGCGGGATCTGGATCTGCGGTTGCAGCTGATAGCCGTCGCTGTTGACGATGTTGCCCTCCGACGAGAGCGTGAAATTGCCGTCGCGCGTATAGCCGGTGCGGCCATCCGGCATCTGGATCTGGAAATAGCCCGCGCCTTCGACCGCCATGTCCAGCGCGTTGTCGGTCGTCTGCAGCGACCCCTGCGTCTCGATCTTGGCGGTACCGTTGATCTGCACGCCGGTGCCAAGGCTGGTCCCGGTCGCGAACTTGGTCGACTCGGAGGAGGCCGCGCCCGGGGCGGTCATCGCCTGATAGGCGAGCGTCTCGAAGCTGGCCCGATCACGCTTGAAGCCAGTCGTGTTGACGTTCGCCAAGTTGTTGGCGATCACCTGCATCCGCATATTCTGGGCGTCGAGGCCCGTCCGCGCGACGTGCAATGCTGCGTTGCTCATCTAAGCTACTCCGTCTTCGGTTAATCGAAGCGCATCAGGTCGGCCGAAGCCTTGTCGATATCCTGCGCGCTGCTCATCATCTTGACCTGCATGTCCCAGTCCCGGCTCGCCTCGATCATGTCGATCAGCGTGGCCGAGGCATTCACGTTCGATCCCTCGATCGCGCCCTGGCGGACGTTCGCCTGCGGGTCGGGCGCCAGCGTGCCGCCGTTGCGCGGGCGGAACAGGCCATCAAGGCCCTTGGCGATGTCGGTGCCATTGGTCGCCACCAGCTTGAGCCGGTCGACGGTCTGGATCTGGCTTGGATCGGCGCCCTGCGGCACGATCGAGATCGTCCCGTCCGGCGCGATCGTCAGCTTGTCATAGGGCGGCAGAGTGATCGGTCCGCCGTCACCGAGGACGGGAAGCCCGTCCCCCGTGGTGAGCAGGCCGCTGTCGCTCAGCTTGAGGTCGCCGCGCCGCGTATAAGCCTCGTCGCCCTCGCGGCTTTGCACCGCCAGCAACGAGTCCTTGCCCTGGATGGCAACATCGAGCGAGCGCCCGGTCTCGCTGACCGTGCCCTCCGACATGTCCGCCGACACCACCTCGCCCGAGTTGGTGGCGCGGGCGTCGAAGCCATCGCCCTTGAGGTACAGCGCCGTGCTCGAGCTCATCTCGCCACGGAAACCCGCAGTGTTGATGTTGGCGAGATTGTTGGCCGTCGTCGTCTGACGCGCCATCGCCGCCCGCATCGCGGATAAGGAGCTGTAGATGAGCTTGTCCATGGCCGGGCTCCGCTATCGATTACGATCAGGACCGCAGGTTGACGATGGTCTGGGTCATGGTGTTGGCCGCTTCGATCGCCTTGGCATTGGCGGAGAAGTTGCGCTGCGCCTGGATCAGCGCAACAAGCTCCTCGGTGATGTCGACATTCGCCTGCTCGAGCGCGCCCGACTGGATCAGCCCGGTCCCGTTCGAATTGGCTTCGCTGATCAGCGGCTCGCCCGAGATGCCGGTCGACCCCCATTTGCTGTCACCGAGCTGGCGCAGGCCCTCCGGGTTGGAGAAGGTTGCCAGCACGATCTTGCCGAGCGCCTGGGTGTCGCCGTTCGAGAAGGTGGCGGAGACGAGGCCGTCGGCGCCGACCGAGACGTTGTCGAGCTGCCCCGCGGCATAGCCGTCCTGGGTGAAGCTGGTCAGCGTGAACGGGGCGGACGCCATCTTCGTGTTGGCGCCATAGGTCAGCGAGAAGGCGATCGGGCCGGTGGCGCCGGTTGGGCTGACCTGTGCGGTGGTGAGCGCAGCTGGGGTCGCGCCGTTGACCTTGCTCAGCGTGCCGAACTGATCGAACAGCAGCGTGACCGGGGTCGCCGGCGTCGGCGTCGCGGGATCGGAGCTGATCTCCTTGTCACCGATGAACGTCCGGGCGGTCCACGTCGTGTCGGTGACCGCGCCCGCCGGAATGTTCTGGCGAACATAATAGGTCGTCATCGGGAAGGCGGTGCCCGATGCGTCATATACCGTCGTCGTGGTCGACTGGTTATAGCTGTTCGCATCGAAGCGGTCGAACGCATAGGGATTCGCGGCGGTGTACACGGCCCGGGCCGATGGCAGATCTGCGTCCGCGGGGAAGGTCACCGCGAGATCGACCGACTGGGTCGAGCTCGACGTGCCCGACGTCAGTGGCAGCTGCAGCGAGCGGGTCGAGTTCAGGCCGGTTGCCGTCACGGTGCCGGAGGAGTCGGTCGGCAGCACCTGAAGATAGGCGCCGCCCGAGTCGACCACATAGCGCTCCGAGTCCACGCGGAACGAACCGTTGCGGGTGTAGGCGACGTTCGAGTTCGACGTGGACGTACGCGTCACGAAGAAGCCTTGGCCCGAGACGGCGAGATCGAGCGAACGTTCGCTGTTCTCGAAGCCGCCCTGGGTGAACTGCTGGGCGATGCCGCGCAGGCGGGTGCCCTGGCCGGCCACCGTCGCGCTCTGCAGCGGTGCCGAGGAAACGATGTCGCCGAACTCGGCCGAGCTCTTCTTGAAGCCGGTGGTGCCGACATTGGCGACGTTGTTCGCGATCACCGCGAGCTCGGTCTGCGAAGCCTTGAGGCCGGAAAGTGCAGTGTAAAAGGACATGGTTAAGCTCCGTTACCGATAATCAGGAAAGCTGCAGGGCGTCGGCGGGGTCGATATTTCCCAGCGGCGTGACGAGCTTGGTGGAACCACTCGCCGGCGACTGGACGCCCGAAACGGTTGTCCAGCTCGAGGTGGTGGTGGCGATCTGCTCGGCCGCGGTGTTTTTCGCACTGACCGAGATGGTGAGCGGCCCGGCGACGGCGGCGCCGTCCTTATCCTTGCCGTTCCAGTAGAAAGGCACGTCGCCCTTGGCGACGTCGGTGGCCGAGCCGGTGTAGACGACCTTTCCGGTCGAATCGACGAGGTTGATGTCGACCCGCGACGCGTCCTCGGGCAAGGTGACGTTTCCGGCGAAAGCGCCGTCCGCCAGCGCGGTGGCGGTCTTCGACTGAACCAACGCCGATTTCCCGATCCAGCTCGCCGCATCGCCAACCCGCGAGGCCGCAATGCCGGCTGAGATCGTCTTGAGCGAAGCATTCATCTCGGCGATGCCGGTGGTCGACGAGAATTGCGCCATCTGCGCGACCATCTGGGTATTGTCGACCGGGTTGAACGGGTCCTGGGTCTGCATCTGGGTGGTGAGCAGCTTCAGGAAGGCGGTCTGGTCGAGCGCATTGTTCGTCTTGCTCGTCGTAGTGGCGGCAGTCTTCGACGTGCCCGAGAGGGTGTCGAGATAATTGCTTCCGGTGGATATCGTCATTTGCCGAGCCTCAGCGTGTCGAGAGTGAGCGTCTTAGCGGTCTGCATGACCTGCACATTGTTCTGGTACTGGCGGGCCGTCTCCATCATCTCGACCAGCTCCTGCGCCTGGTCGACGCCCGCTTCCCAGACATTGCCGTCCTTGTCGGCCTTGGGATGATTGGGGTCGTAGCGCTTGGTCGGTTCGATGTTGGAGGCGACCACCTGATCGACCTTGACGGTCGCGACGCCGGGCCTGTCGGTGACCGACGAGAAGACCGGCTTGATCGCCCGGAAGGCTTCGGCCTTGCTCCCCGCGACCGATCCGGCATTGGCCAGGTTCGAGGCCGAGGTGTTGAGGCGCACCATTTGTGCGGACATCGCGCGGCTGGCGATGTCGAAGACCGAGAGGTTGTTGGCCATGGCTTATTCTCCCCGCAGCGCCTGCATGACCGTCCCGATCCTCCCCTCCAGGAAGGACAGCGTGGTCTTGTACTGCAGGGCGTTCTCCGCGAATTGGTTCTGCTCGGTCGACAATTCGACGGTGTTGCCGTCGACGGAGGTCTCAAGCGGGATGCGATAGCCGACATTGCTCTGCGCGGCCTGGCCGGCGGACATGCCGCCATTGCCGGTGGCGTCGGACAGCGCCTTCTGGAAATCGATGTCGCGCGCCTTGTAATTGGGCGTAGCGGCGTTCGCGATGTTGGAGGCGAGCATCGCCAGCCGCTGGGATCTGATCTCCAGCGCCTTGCCATGTACCCCGAAAAGCGGATCAGCCATTTTTCGCTTCGTCCTCTAAAACTGTGCCGCCGCCGGCCGTTAATCATGTTCGAACAGGCTCGACGGCTGCCTTGCCACCCTCCCAAGCAACTGCCGTGCCAAACGTGGTTAACGAGGGCTGTGCCGCTGCATTTTCTGGGATTTGGCGCTGTTCCGGCAATTTCCTGCCGGGGGCGGCAATTTTCTGCCGGTCGATATTGCCGGGTCCGTTAGCCATGTCCGGCAACGGTGCCTTGACCATTTATGGGCATTGGGGAAACGATGTTCCTGCTCGAAGAGATTGCCCGCTATGTCGACCCGGCCGCGATCGGCATCGTGTTCGGAGGAACCGCGCTTACCACGCTGTTCCGCTCGACCCGCGCAGACATCAGGCGCGCCTTCGGGGCACTGGCGTTGCTCAACAGGGCCGACCCGGCGGCAGATGCCGCCGCCGCTCGCGTATCGGTCAGCCGCATCCGCGAACTGGCCGAAGTTCGCAGCATCAGTTGCGTCGACCGGATCGAGACCGCTCAGCGTTTCCTGTTGCGCGCCGCCCGGGAACTGTCCGAGGCACGAACCTCCGGCGATTTCGCCCGCTGGGCCGACGATGAGATCGAGGCCCGGCGCGTGCGCCACCAGGCCGTCGCCGGCGTGTGGCGGTCAGTCGCCGAAACGGCGCCAGCAATGGGCATGATCGGCACGATCATCGGGCTCGTGCAGATGTTCGCCAACATGGACGACCCATCGAAGATCGGCCCGGGCATGGCGGTGGCCATGCTGACCACCCTCTATGGCGTGATCCTGTCTTCCGGCATCGCAGCCCCGATCGCCGGTCGCCTGGAGACCCTGTCCGAGACCGAGTTGGCCTGGCAGAACGCCGCGTGCAAGCAGCTCGAACTGATCGCCCGCCAGGAACTCGACACGCTGCCTCATGCGGTCAGGCCCAGATTGCGGACCGTGCCATGACGCGGCAGATTTCCCAGCGCTGGATCCTGAGCTTCGCCGACCTTACCCTGCTGCTGCTCGCCTTCTTCGTGATGATGCAGGCGCAGGTCAACGATCGGCTCAAGCTCGCCGCCGGCATGCGGGGCGCGTTCGGCGGCAGCGGCGATGCGGCCGGGACGTCGGTGCAGGGACTGGTTGCCGCGAACATGTTCGAGGCCGGCGAAGCGATGTTGAAGCCGGGTGAAGCCAGGCGGTTCGCCACGATGGGCGCCCTGGCGGCCAAGGCGAAGCAGCGCGTCATCGTCTCCAGCCAGGGCCGCGATGGCCAATCGGCGCGACTCGACAGCTGGGAGTTGTCCGCGGCGCGCGCGACCGCAGTCGCCCGCGCCATCAGAATGGGCGGCCTGCCCGATACGATGATCGAGATTGCCATACCGCCGATGCGCGCCGGCGATCCCGCAAAGGGCCAGCGCATTTCGGTGCAACAGCTTCCGGCGGCCAGCCGCTAGGCGACCAGATCTTGCCGGGCAGCGATCTACATAGCCGCGAAACAGCGTCACCGCGCCGTTAACCATTTGTTTGCGGATTGGCGGGTATAGATCGCAACATGAACCGAAGCCCTGTCATCAACCGCATCGCGCTCATCATCACTGCCCTTCTGGCGGCGGCGCCTTCCTACGCGCAATCGGCGCTGCCGCCAGCGCAGGACCTCAACCAACTCGAACAGATCGTGGTGACCACGCTCGGCGCCGACGTCGGCCAGCCGGGCGGACCCATGGTGCCTATCGATCGGCGCATGCGACTCGTCGCCTGCCCGATCGGCATCCAGGTCGATCCGCCAACCGCCGGCGCGGTCACCGTCCGGTGCACCACCGCCGGCTGGCGCCTGCGGGTGCCGCTGATGCGGCAGAACGTCTCGACCGCGAACGGCGGCGCCGCGGGCGACCGCGCAGGCGCGTTCGGCACCGCGGATATACGCAAGGGCGACCCTGTCCAGCTCATCGCGCAAGGATCGTCCTACTCGATCAGCGTCGATGCCACGGCAATGGAAGATGCTAATATCGGGAGTCGAATACGCGTCGCAACCAGTTCAAAAGGTTCGACAGTTTTTGCGGAAGTGGTAGATGTGGGCCGGGTCCGACTTCTCGGATTTAAATAGTTTCTAAACCTGTCGTTATTAGCGGCAGAGGTGGAACGTGGATAACAGGCCAGAATTGAAGGAAATCGCGATGATCAATGGGGTAGGACCGTCCAACCCGACCCGCATTGGTCAGGTCCGGGACGACAAGATCGCAGCGCCGGCAGCGTCCGAGCCCGCACCCGCGGCAAAGGGCGTCACGGCAACTCCGTCGCTGGTGGCGACGCTGGCCAGCGAAGGCCCGCCGATCGACGCCGACAAGATCGCGGCGATCCGTGAAGCGATTGCGGCCGGCAAATATCCGATCGATGCCAAGGCGATCGCCGCGAAGATGATCGCGCTCGACCTGCCCCGGGAGACCGTGTGAGCGAAGTCGTCGTCGAACGCCTGATCCTGTCGAGCGAGGCGCTGATTGCCGCGCTCGACAGTCATGACATCGACGCGATAGAAGACGCCGTCGCAGCATTCGGTCAGAGCGTCGAGGCGCTGAAGGTGCCCGGCGGCTGGCCCCAGACCGCGAATCCACCGGCGCGCCTCGCCGAAGCGCTCAAGCTCGCCGACGCGGCACGGGCGCGGGTCCGCTATCTCAGCGACCGGACGCAGCAGCGAATCGATATGCTCGCCGTCGCCACCGGAAGGTTCGATTGCACCCCCGCGACCTATGGGCGGCAGCGTTAAGGCTGCCGTTCCCGATCTTACACCACCACGAAATTCGATGCTGAGATGCTGGCCAAGTTGGTCAGCGTCGCAAATTGCGATGCCGCGCCTCCGCCATTGCCATCCGCATCGAAGTACAGCGAACCTGTCCCCGCGTCATAGATGATCCGATGGTCGCTGGTCGCCGCGTCGGTGCCGACGGCAAACTGGCCTGCCGCCAATGTGCCGAGCGCCAACCCATTGAAGATCGACTGATACAGGCGGAAGCTATCCGATGCGCTGTTGAAGTCGGATATGCTGTCGACATTGTCACTGCCGAGCGCCGTCGAGAAGACGAACGTGTCACGGTTCGATCCACCCGTCAGCACATCGCTGCCCGCACCACCATCGATGGTGTCGTTGCCGGCACCACCAGACAGCGTGTCGGCACCGCCGGCACCGGTCAGCACATTTGCCGCGCCGTTGCCCGTGACCACATTTGCGTCGCCATTGCCGGTGCCGTTGATTGCGTTAGTGCCCGTCAAGGTCAGGTTCTCGACATTGTCGGTCAACGTATAGCTGACCGACGCGCTGACACTGTCGGTGCCCTCTCCCGCCTGCTCGCTCACGGCGTCGGCCGAATTGGTGACGACATAGCTGTCATTGCCGGTGCCGCCCGCCATGGCATCAGCGCCAGCGCCGCCGTCGAGCGTGTCGTTGCCCGCGCCGCCGCTGAGCGTGTCGTTGCCGCTGCCGCCATCGAGCAGGTTGGCGCCATCATTGCCGGTCAGCACATTGGCGGCGCTATTGCCGGTGCCGTCGATCGCGGTGGTACCCGTCAGCGTCAGATTCTCGACATTTGCGCCGAGCGTATAGCTCACCGACGAGCGCACAGTGTCGGTGCCCTCGTCGGCCGCCTCGACAACGACATCGCCGCTGCTGGTAACCGAATAGACATCGTCGCCGGCACCGCCCTCCATCCGGTCCGATCCGGCGCCGCCGGCCAGCGAGTCACTGCCATTGCCGCCCATAAGCGTGTCGTTGCCGCTGCCACCCGACAAGTTGTCGTCGCCATCGAGGCCGGTCAGCACATTGGCACCGTCATTGCCGGTTATAACATTGGCATCGCCGTTACCGGTGCCGTTGATCGCGCTCGTGCCGGCAAGGGTCAGGTTCTCGACATTGTCGGACAGGGTGTGGGTGACTGTCGAGGTGACGCTGTCGGTGCCTTGGCCGGCCTGCTCGATAACGGTATCGGTCGAGCTGCCCACGACATAGGAGTCGTCGCCCTGCCCGCCGGTCATCTGATCGGTTCCCGATCCACCATCGAGCGTATCATTGCCGTTGCCGCCATCGAGCATGTCATTGCCCGAACTGCCGCTGAGCAGGTTGTCGCCCTCATTGCCGATGAGATGATTATCGAGCGTGTTGCCCGTACCGCTAGTGGCGCCGGTTCCGGTCAGCGTCAGGTTCTCGACATTGTTGCCCAGGGTATAGGTGATGGTCGAATTGACCGTGTCGGTGCCGCCGTCCACCGCCTCGACGACGGTGTCGCCGGTGCTGCTCACCGTATAGCTGTCATCGCCCTGGCCGCCGACCATCCGGTCGGATCCGGTGCCGCCGGCCAGCACATCGTTACCATTGCCGCCGTCGAGCGTGTCGTTGCCGCTGCCGCCCGACAGGCTATCGTCGCCGTCGAGACCTGTCAGGATGTTGGCGCCGTCATTGCCGGTGATCTGGTTCGCTTCGGCGTTACCAGTGCCATTTATAGCGCTGGTGCCAGCCAGGGTCAGGTTCTCGACATTGGCAGTAAGCGTGTAGCTGATCGAAGAAGTGACGCCGTCATTGCCCCCGCCGCTTTGCTCGATGACAGTATCGGCCGGGTTACCCACGACGAAGACATCGTCGCCCTGGCCGCCGATCATGAGATCCGCGCCGGTGCCGCCATCGATCATGTCGTTGCCGTCGCCGCCCTCTATCCGGTCGTCGCCGCTGTCGCCCGAAAGCGAATTGTCGCCGTCATTGCCGAGAATAATATTGGCAAGCGTATTGCCGGTGCCGCTCAGATTTTCGGACCCGGTCAGTTCAAGATTCTCGACGTTACTGCCCAGCGTGTAGCTGATCGACGACACGACCGAGTCCGTGCCCTGGCTCGCCGACTCTATGACAGCGTCGCCCGAACTGGAGACATGATAGCTGTCATTGCCGTCGCCGCCGGACATACGATCCGATCCATCGCCGCCGTCGAGGACATCATCGCCATCTCCGCCGGACAGCGTGTCGTTCCCGCTGTCGCCGAAGAGGACGTCATTGCCGCCAAGGCCGGACAGACTATTCGCGCCGCTTCCGCCGACCAGGACGTTGTCGAGGGCGTTGCCGGTGCCATTGACGGCGCCGGTGCCGACCAGAAGCAGGTCTTCCACGTTGGCAGCCAGCGTCTGGCTGACCGTCGAGTAGACCGCGTCATGTCCCCCGTCGGCATCCTCAACAACGACGTCGCCCGACCCGATGCCGAGATAGATATCGTTGCCATTACCGCCGACCAGCCGGTCCGATCCGGATCCGCCCTCGAGCGCGTCATCGCCCTCGCCACCATTGAGGGTATCGTTGCCGGCATCGCCATAGAGATAGTCGGAGCCATCCTGGCCCGACAGGATGTTCGTGCCGCTATTGCCGATCAGGTAATTGTCGAGTTCGTTGCCCGTGCCGTTCAGATTGGCGGTCCCGGTCAGCACCAGATCCTCGACATTGGCGCCCAGCGTATAGCTGATCGAGCTGTCCACCTCGTCGATGCAGCCGCATTCGCCGTCCTCCTGGACGACGTCGCCTGCGCTGGTGACGATGTAGGTGTCGCCACCCTCGCCGCCGATCATCAGATCCGAGCCGCTGCCACCGTCGAGACGATCGCTGCCATTGCCGCCGACGAGCGTGTCGTTCCCTGAGCCTCCCGAGAGCGAGTCGGCGCCGTCGTCGCCGGCCAGAATATTGGCTGCGCTGTTGCCGGTGATGGCATTGTCGAGCGCATTGCCCGTGCCGTTGATCGCGCTGGTGCCGGTGAGGACGAGGTTCTCGATATTCTCGGCCATGTCGTAGCTGATCGAGGCGTTGACAGTATCGAGGCCCTGATCCTCATATTCGTTCGCATTGTCGCCGATGTTGTCGACAACATAACTGTCATCGCCCACATCTCCGAACATCGTGTCTGGACCATTGCCGCCGTCCAGCGTGTCGTTCCCCTCCCGGCCGAACAGCGTCTCGGCACCGCTGTTGCCGGTGATGACATTGTCGAGCGTATTGCCGACCCCTAAGTTCGATGTGCCGGTCAGCGTTAAATTCTCAACATTGTCGCCCAGAGTATAGCCGATCGAAGCCTGGACCGTATCGCGGCCCCCGCCCGCATCCTCCACAACGACGTCGCCCGGATTGCCGACAATATAGGTGTCGCTGCCGGCCCCGCCGGCCATCTGGTCCGCGCCGCTCCCACCATCGAGCGTGTCCTTGCCCGCGCCGCCGATCAGAGTATCGTCCCCCGTGCCGCCTGACAGCACATTGTCGCCGTCATTGCCGGTGAGGACGTTGGCCGAACTGTTGCCGGTCGCGTCGGTGTCGGCCGTCCCCAGCAGAACCAGATCCTCGACATTGGTCGCCAGCGTATAGCTCGACGTGGCATAGACGGTATCGGCGCCCTGGCCCGCCGCCTCGACGATGACGTCGTTCGCCGTGCTGACATAGTAGCTGTCGTTGCCCGCGCCACCGACCAGGCGATCCGTGCCCGTGCCGCCATCGAGCGTGTCGGCTCCAGCGCCGCCGGTGAGCGTATCGTTGCCCGCGCCGCCGGAGATCTCATCATAGCTCGAAGTGCCGGTGAGCACGTCGTTGCTGTTTGCGCCCTCGATCTCGAAGCCGACGTCCGCACCAGCGGCGAAAACATATCCAGACCCGTTGAAGCTGTCGCCCTGCGCCACGTTGACGGAAATCTCGCCGATGCCTCGGATCATGAGGTTCGGCCCCAGCGCGTTGATCGTCGCGCTGCCGATATCGAGATCGGCATCGGCCTGAGACGCCTGACCCGCACCAGTCGCGGTGTACGCCGCCTGAAGATCGATTCCTTCGATCGACTGGAGTTGGCCGCCGAAGCTCACATTGCCGCCTACCGACAGATAATCGACGCCGTTGCCGCCATCGAGCAGATTGTCCGCGAAGGTGAAGCTGGTCGTCGCACCGCCGAACGGCGTGACGTTGGAGATCACGATCAGATCGTTGCCGCCGCCGCCATGGACGGTGTTGGCGCCGCCCCCGCCGTTCAGTATCTCGCTACCGCTGGTGCCGTTGAGCGTATCGTTGCCGACGCCGCCGAGCAGCACCTCGACACCGGCATGGCCAGTCGCGGCGTTGAGCGTGTAGTTGCCGGCAGCACCAACGATCAATCCAACCGTATCGCCGGGATTGAAGACATCGTTGGAGCTGTTCCAACTCGCGTCGCGCACGAAGGGTGACAGGGTGTAGGTGCCGGGAGCAACGGCCAGAAGGAGAAGCGAATCGTTCCCTGCACCGCCCTGCAGGGTGGCCGTGCTCGATATCCCCGCGCCGACCTGCGCGCTGAGCGCCAGCGCGATCAGCCTCGATCCGGGATCGGAGTCGAACTGGACCTGTTCGATCGACGACAGGGTGGTGCCGAACAGCGCAACCGTGTCGGTGCTGCCCGCTGGGCCATTGCCGTGCGTGCCCGCCGATGCCTCAATGAGCAGCGTGTCGGTGCCGACGCCGCCATCGAAGACCTCGTTGCCGGACGGCGTGTTGGCGACGATCAGTATGTCGTCGTCGTCTCCGCCGTGGAGCACATCTGTCCCGGCGCCACCATCGAGCGTGTCGTTGCCTTCGTCGCCATTGAGTGTGTCATTGCCGCCGAGCCCGCTGAGGCTGTCGTTCAGCGTCCCGCCATTGAGAAGGTCGTTGCCCCCGGTTCCGGTCAGGTTCACAGGCGTCGGGAATATGAAGCTGTTCGCATCGAGGCTCGCCAGCGAAACCCCTTGCAAGGTGAAGCTGGTGTCGCCACCCGCGATGATCGTGTTGCCGCCGCTCGACGACAAGTAGGCCTGCAGCGTCGCGAAACTGTCTACATTGGTGTTCGACAGGTCGATCTTGTCCTGGCCCACCGTGAAGTCGGTGATGACCTTGGCGCCATCCCCGTCCACCACGAAGACATCGTTGCCCGCACCGCCGGTCAGCACGTCATTGCCGTCACCGCCGAAGATCAGGTCGTTGCCGTTGCCGCCGCTGATCGTGTCGTTGCTGCTCGTGCCGTTGATGGTATCGCCGCCGGCCGTGCCGTTGATGGCGAATTGAACATTCGAGCCCGGGTCGAAGACATAGCCCGACCCGTTGAAGTTATCGCCGGAGGCATTGGCAAGATTGACGATGATGGTGCCGGTACCGTCCAGTTCAAGGTTCGGTCCCATCGCGCCGATCGTGGCGCTGCCGATCGTGAGCTGCGTGGCCGGCTGGCTGACGGCGCCCGCCGCATTGTTGGTGTAGGCGGGCTGGAGATAGATGCCTTCGATCGACTGCACCGTACCCTGGAAATTCACACTTCCGCCGATCGCCAGGAAATCAGTGCCATTGCCGCCATCGAACAGGGTCCCAGCCCCGGTTAGCGTGGCTTCGACGCCGTTGACGATCGTATTGGTCAGAAGAAGGGCATCGTTGCCACCATTGCCGTGCAGTTCATCGGTGCCGCCGCCGGTGGAAAGGAGGTCCATTCCCGACGAACCGTTGAGCGTGTCGTTTCCGCCCGACCCGATCAGCCACTGCGACAGACCATTCGTCGCATTGGTTGCCGAGGCGTTCAATACATAGTTGAAATTGCCCGCGCCGACGAGCCCGACCCTGTCGCCCGGCAGATAGGCCCGTGTCGGATTCGTCCAGTTGGACACTGTGTAGACCGGCATCACGATGCTGGTATCCGAACCCATGCCGTTGACTGCGACGGTCAGGAAAGTGTCGTAGCCGGCGCCACCGTCGAGAATGGTCGGCACGGCGAAGTTCAGTGTATTGGGGCCGCTCACGAAATGCTGAGTCGCGATGACGCTGACGGCCGTTCCGGCATCGGACTGGAAATCGACCTTCTCGATGCTGTTGAGGCCGAAGCCGCCATAGCTCGTGGTCGGGCCGAAAAGGTTGCTGCCCGCGCCGCTGATCGAATGAGCTTCGATCATGTCGGTGCCGTTGCCACCGTCGAAGGTACCGCCGGCGATCGGTGTGTCGAGCACGATGATGTCGTTGCCTGCTCCGCCGATCAGCGCGTCGGTGCCGCCCTTGCCGTACAGCACATCATCGCCGCCATTGCCGATCAGCGTGTTGTTGCCCGCCGTTCCCGTCAGTGTGTCGGCATTGTCCGATCCGCCGACTCCCTCGACATTGGTGATCGTGTCGAGCCCGCCGCCGCCGGTGTTCTGCTGCCCGGTGATGCGGAGGTCGACCGAGACCCCCATGTCATCGACATCGAGGTAGCCAACCTGGTCATTGCCCGCGCCGCCGTCGATCAAGTCGTTGCCAATCCCGGCGCCGATGAAGTCGTCGCCATTGCCGCCGTTGATCGTGTCGTTGCCTTCTTCGCCGAAAATGTTGTCGTTGCCACCCAATCCGCTCAGGCTGTCGTTGAGCCCGCTGCCCTCGATGGTGTCGCTGCCTTCGGTGCCGGTCAGGTTCTTCGGCGTCGCGAAGATGAAGCTGTTCGCATCGAGATTGGCGAGGGAGACGCCCTGCAGCGTGAAGCTGGTGTCCCCACCCGCGATAATCGTGTTGCCGCCGCTTTCGGACATATAGGGCTGCAATGTCGCGAGGCTGTCGATGGTGGAATCCGACAGGTCGATCTTGTCCTGGCCCACGGCAAAGTCGGTGATGGCCTTGGCGCCGTCGCCGTCCGCCACGAAGATGTCGTTGCCGGCGCCGCCGGTCAGCACGTCATCGCCGTCTTCTCCGGCGACGGTGTCGTTGCCGTTGCCGCCGCTCAGCGTATCGTTGCCATCGTCACCGTTGATATAGTCGTTACCGTCGCCGCCCGAGATCAGATCGTTCGAGATCGTCGCCGAGATGCTGTCGGCCCCGGTGCTGCCATTGATCACGAATCGGACGTCCGAACCCGCATCGAAGATATAATTCGCGCCATTGAAGCTGTCGCCCGAAGCGTTGGTGAGGTTGACCGTGATGGTGCCGGTGCCGTCGAGCTCAAGGTTGGCCGGAAGCGCGGAGACCGTCGCGCTCGATATCGTAATTGAAGCCGGTCCCTGATAGGCGGTGGTGACGGGATTGGCGCCAGCAGCAAGCGGGACAGCCGGCTGGAGATAGATGCCTTCGACCGACTGCAGCGTTCCCTGGAAGTTGACCGTTCCGCCAATCGACAGGAAATCGGTGCCATTGCCGCCATCGAACAGGCTGCCGGTCCCGGTGAAGGTCGTCTCCACGCCGTTGGTGATGGTGTTGCCGATCTGCAGCACGTCGTTGCCGCCATTGCCGTGCAGCACGTTCGTGCCGGTGCCGCCATTCAGCCGGTCGATCCCAGACGACCCGTTGAGCGTGTCATTGCCGATGTTGCCGCTCAGCACCTGGATGACGCCGCTGGCCGCGTTGGCCTCCGACGCGGTCAGCGTGTAGTTGAAATTGCCCTGCGCGTTCAGGAGGACCACGTCGCTCGCGGTCGGGACATAAGGCTTCGACGCGGTCGTCCAGTTGGAAAAGCTGAAGGTCGGCAGCACGAGATTCGTGTCCGTCCCCATGCCGCCCGTGGCGACCAGAACGAGCGAATCGATGCCACTGCCGCCGTGGAGCGCGCCCGGAACGGCGTTGGTGACGCCGGTGCCGGCGTTCACGAAATGATAGGTGAGCGCCATCGATATTCCGGTCCCGGCGGCGGACTGGAAATCGATTGCCTCGATGTTCAGCAGCGGAGGCGTGTTGTACGCTGAACCGATGATCCCGTTGCCGCCCGCGGTGGCGCCCGCGATATTGTGCAGCTCGAGCGTGTCATAGCCCGTGCCGCCGTCATAGAAGCCATTGGTCTGCTGGATATCGAGCACGATGATGTCGTTGCCCGCCCCGCCGATCAGCGCGTCGGTGCCGCCCTTGCCATACAGCACGTCGTCGCCGTCCGCGCCGTTCAGCGTGTTGTTGCCCGCCGTTCCGGTCAGCGTGTCGGCATAATCCGAACCACCGATGCCCTCGACATTGGTGATCGTGTCGAGCCCGCCGCCGCCGGTGTTCTGCTGCCCGGTGATACGGAGATCGACCGAAACGCCGGATTCAACATCGCCATAGAGTATCTGGTCGTTGCCGTTGCCGCCGTCGACCAGGTCGTCACCCTCACCGGCACCGATGAAGTCGTCGCCATTGCCGCCGTTCAGCGTGTCGTTGCCCTCCTCGCCATAGAGGTTGTCGTTGCCGCCAAGTCCACTCAGGCTGTCGTTGAGCCCGCTACCCTCGATGGTGTCGTTGCCTTCGGTGCCGGTCAGGTTCTTCGGAGTCGCGAAGATGAAGCTGTTCGCGTCGAGACTTGCGAGGGAGACGCCCTGCAGCGTGAAGCTGGTGTCCCCGCCCGCGATAACCGCGTTGCCGCCGCTCGACGACAGATAGGGCTGCAATGTCGCGAAGCTGTCGATGATGCTATCGGACAGGTCGATCTTGTCCTCGCCGACGGTGAAATCGGTGATGATCTTGGCGCCATCGCCATCCGTAGCGAAGACGTCATTGCCGCCGCCGCCGGTCAGCACGTCATCGCCGTCTTCGCCAGTGAGGGCGTCGTCGCCGTTGCCGCCGCTCAACGTGTCGTTGCCGTCGTCGCCGTTGATATAGTCGTTGCCGTCGCCGCCCGAGATCAGATCGTCGGCGATCGTAGCCGAGATGCTGTCGCCGCCAGTACTGCCATTGATGGTGAACCGGACGTCCGAACCCGCATCGAAAATATAGTGCGCGCCATCGAAGCTGTCGCCCGGCTGCAGAGTGACGATGATGCCGCCCGTGCCGTCGAGCTCTAGGCCCGGCCCCATCGCTCCGATCGTCGCGCTGCCGATCGACAGCTGGGCCGCGGACTGCGTGATGGTCCCGGGTGCATTGTTGGTGAAGCCGGGCTGGAGATAGATGCCTTCGATCGACTGGACGGTGCCCTGGAAATTGACGCTGCCACCGACCGACAGAAAGTCGGTGCCGTTGCCGCCGTCGAACAGGGATCCCGCGCCGCTATTCGTCGAGGTGACGCCGTTGACCGTTGTGTTGGAGATCGACAACACGTCATTGCCGCCATTGCCGTGCAGGACATCGGTGCCGGCGCCGCCGCCCAAAATGTCCGCGCCGGATGAGCCGTTCAGGGTGTCGTTGCCGGTCCCTGCATAGAGCGCCTGCCGCAAACCATTGGCCGCATTGGTTTCTGAGGCTGTCAGCACATAGTTGAACGCGCCGCCGCCGGTCGCGTTGCTGACCCCGATCAGCGAGACGACATCGCCGGCCAGATAGCCCCGCGTCGCGGTCGTCCAGTTCGATACAGTGACGGTCGGGATCACGAGATTGCCGTCCGAGCCCATGCCGTTGACGGCGATCAGAAGCAGGTTGTCGACCCCCGCCCCCCCGATGAGGTCGGTGGGTACGGCAAAATTGAGCGTCGTAGCTCCATTGACGAAATGGCTCGTTACACCCGCTATAACCGCCGTTCCGGCCGCCGACTGAAAGTCGATCCGTTCGATCCCGTTGACGCCGAAGCCCGCCCAGGTCGTAGCAGGACCAAAGAGTCCATTGGGCGCGCCAGCCTGGCTGTGGAGTTCGAGCGTATCGTAACCGTTGCCGCCGTTGAACGTGCCGCCGGTGATCGCCGTGTCGAGGACGATGACATCGTTGCCGTCGTTGCCCTGGATCGTATCGTTGCCGCCACCGCCGACAAATCGATCGTCACCAGCCGTTCCCACGAGCGAGTCCGCGCCCGACGTTCCCACGAAATCTGTCATGCAACTCCCCCAACAATCACAACGGCACGCCCCCGCACCGGAAAAAGGCGCAGTCAGCTGCAAAGATGTTGTCAGATGACCGGCTGATGCCGCGACATGGCGGCCCGATCACTGCAATGGCTCCGCTCCCGACTTCGCCTCTAGCGAATCATTCGAGGAAGCCCGGCGTCCAAAGATCGGCGGATTTTCGCGACATCAACTGTGACGACGCCGAAACGGCTCCCCCCCGCGTCTCCCTGATTAACGCAATGTTAATCATTCCGCTATCGGCTTCGTAACGGGTGCGTCCCGATATGCTACTCGATTACTCGAATATGGAGCAAACGGCAGCACGGGGGTTCAAGGCACCTTAGCTATCCCATCAGGAACCTCGCCCGAGCATAAGTGTTTACAACGAGTCAGGTCGAGACAGCTTCATCGAGCGGAACCAGTTCGAAGCCCTGTCTCGCGGAGAGTATCCATGTCTGCGTATTTGCGTAACAGCGTCCTGGCCCTTGCGGCATCGCTCAGCCTCACCGCCTGCTATGATGACGGCTATGGCTATGGCGGAATGTCGGTAGGCTATGGCGCCAGCTATCCATCCTATTATGGCTGGTATGACGACTTTTATTACCCCGGCACCGGCTATTATCTCTATGACCGCGGCGGCCATCGCCAGCGGTGGAGCGATAATCAGCGGCGCTATTGGCAGGATCGCCAGCGGACCTTCCGGGGCGCCGATCGCGGCGACCAGCGCGAGCTTCGTGAGAATTGGCAGGCCTTCCGCCAGGACCGGCGCGGCGATGACCGCGCTTTCCGGCAGGAGCGCCGGGAGGACCGCCAGGCGCTGGCCCGCGGCGAGATGACGCGCCAGCAATTCCGGCAGGACCGGCGGGCCGACCGGCAGTCGTTCCGGCAGGAGATGGGCGAGGACCGGCAGACGCTGCGCCGCGAGAACCGGCGGGGCCACCGGGATTGAGGCGAGCGCGCGGCGTCGGTCGCCTTTGCCCTGCCTTCTCCGTCGTCCCGGACGTGATCCGGGATGACGTGCACGACGTCGCGTGTCCTCCCCCTAAACTTTTGTCGCCAACGACCGTACTTAACCGCCTCTAACTCAAAATTAACCACATCTGGCGCACTCCTCGCTTTGCAACCACGCCAAGGCGATCGAGGACGACATGCCGAGAGCATCTGTTTCCGCCAGTTTCCGGCACTTCCGGCGCCCCGCGCGCCAGGAGGCCTGAGTCATGGCGGCACCCGTGTCGATGAGCCGCAAATTGTGGGCCGCGACCGGCCGCAGCGCGATCCTGCCCATGGCGACGCTGATGCTCGTCGGGCTGATGGTGATCCCGGTCCCCTCGTTCGTGCTCGACATGGGCTTCATCGCCAACATCATGATCAGTCTCGCAGTGCTGATGGTAGCGCTCAATGCCGCCAAGCCGCTCGACTTCTCGTCCTTTCCGACGGTGCTGCTGTTCGCCACATTGTTCCGCCTGGCGCTGAACGTCGCTTCGACCCGCGTGGTGCTGGTCGACGGACATCAGGGGCCGGCCGCGGCAGGCCATGTCATCGAGAGCTTCGGCAATTTCCTGATCGGCGGCGATTACGCCGTCGGCCTGTTCGTGTTCGGCATCCTGATGGTGATCAACCTCGTCGTGATCACCAAGGGCGCCGGCCGCGTCTCCGAAGTGTCGGCGCGCTTCACCCTCGACGCGATGCCCGGCAAGCAGATGGCGATCGATGCCGATCTCAACGCCGGGCTGCTCACCCCCGAGGAAGCCAAGCTGCGCCGCCAGGAAGTCGCCACCGAGGCCGATTTCTACGGCTCGATGGACGGCGCCTCGAAGTTCGTGAAGGGCGATGCCGTCGCCGGCGTTCTGATCCTCGTGATCAACATTCTCGGCGGCCTCATCCTCGGCGTGATGAGCCACGGTCTGTCGCTGAGCGAAGCCGCCTCGACCTACATCATTCTGGCGATCGGCGATGCATTGGTCGCACAGGTGCCGGCGCTGCTGCTGTCGATCGCCGCCGCTGCGATCGTCACCCGCGTTTCCTCGCCGCTCGACCTGGCGGGCCAGATCACAAGCCAGTTCGGTTCGGCCCGCGCCTGGGCGCCTGTTTCGGGCATCCTCGCGCTGCTCGGCATCGTACCCGGCATGCCGCACTTCATCATCCTGTCGGCCGCCGGCGTTGCGGGTTTCGCGGCCTGGAAGATGAACACATCGAAGCGGGTGGAAGCCGCACTCGAAGTCGCCGCCGCAGAGGCCGCAGCGGCGCCCGCCCCGGTTTCCCCGAACAGCATCGACTGGAACGACGTCTCCGACGGCGCCGCCCTCGGCCTCGAACTCGGCTATGGTCTTGTCGGGCTGGTCGACGAGCGCAAGGGCGCACCGCTCATGGCGCGGATCACCGGTATCCGCCGTCAGCTGTCACGCGAGCTGGGCTTCGTCGTGCCGCTGGTCCGCGTGCGCGACAATCTGAGCCTGCCGCCCAATGCCTATCGCATCACCGTCGCCGGCGTGATCATGGGCGAGGACGAGGCATTTCCCGAACAGCTGCTCGCGCTCGACAGCGGCGATCTCGAAGGCACGGTCGACGGCCGCGCCTGCCGCGATCCCAGCTTCGGCCTCGAAGCCGTATGGATCACGCCCGAGAAGCGCGCCGATGCGATCGTCGCGGGCTATACCGTCGTCGATCCCGCCACGGTCGTCGCTACCCATCTCAACCAGATCATCGCCGCCGCCGCCGCCGACTTGTTCGGCATGGATGAAGCCCAGCGCCTGCTTGATTCCCTCAAGGAATCCGCGCCCCAGCTGGTCGGCGGCCTCACCCCCTCGCCGCTCAGCCTCGCCCAGATCGCCGCGGCCTGCCGTGCGCTGCTCGCGGAAGGCGTGCCGCTGAAGGATTTCCGCCGCATCGCCGAATCGATGGTCGACGCCGCCGCACAGTCGAGCGACGCGGCCGCGCTGGTCGAGAATATCCGTTCGCGGATCGGCGCGCTGATCGTCCAGACACTGGTGCCGGTGAAAATGCCGCTGCCCGTGGTGACGCTCGATGCCGGACTTGAGTCGCTGCTCGCACAGGCGGTGCGGACCTCGCCCGGTGCGGCACACCCGTTCGAGCCGGCGCTCGCCAACCGCATCGTCTCGGCGATCGCCGAGGCTTCCGCGCCGATGGTCAACAGCGCGACCCGCTTCGCCATCGTCACTTCGCCGATCGCGCGGCGCGCACTGGCTCGCCTCCTCAAACCCCATTTGCCGGAAACGCCCGTCATGTCCTTCCTCGAGATTCCCGATGGCAAGGCGGTCGAAGTCGCCGCGGTGGTTGGCGGCGGCCCCTCTCATAATGGCAGTGCCGGCGCCCTGGGTGCGCGACCGATGGAGACCGCAGCATGATCCGCGCCCGCACCGACCTGATCGATCTACCCACTTCGGCGGCCCGGCAGCGCAGCGCCCGCGTCATCAGCATCGCCTGCGGCCGCAGCGGCGTCGGCAAGACGACGATAGCCGCAAACCTCGCGCTGTCGCTGTCGAAGATGCACCGCCGCGCCATGCTGGTGGATTGTGATCCCGGTCCCGGCGATGCGACGCGCATCATGGGTTTCGACCCCGCGGAATCGATCGATGATGTGATCGGGGGGCGGCTGACGATCGACCAGATCGTGGTGGACGGCCCCGAAGCCTTGTTCGTCGTGCCCGCGGGGCCCGCCGATGCCGCCGGCCGGGTCGACCTCGCCGCACGGCTCAAACTGGCCGATGCCTTCCGTCCGCACCGCAGGTCGCTCGACTATGTGATCGTCGATACGCCCGGCAGCGCCGATCCCGACACGCTTGACATGGTCGCATCCGCCGACCTGCCGGTGGTCGTGCTGGCGCCGGACGCCGATCGCTTCATGGATGCCTATGGCACGGTGAAGCTGCTTGCGCTCGACCATGGTGTCCGCGACATCGCGATCGTAACCAACCGGATCACCGACGAAGCGATGGGCCGCGAACTGTTCCGCCGCTTCCGCGAAGTGTCGGGCCGGTTCCTTGCCGACACCAGGCTGAGCTATCTTGGCGGCGTTCCCCGCGATGAACGCGTACTGACCGCAGTCGCGCGGCGGCGGCTTGTCGTCGATCAATATCCCGGCGCCCGCGCGGCGCAGGCCCTGAGCCACCTCGCCCGCACGATCGATACGCTCGATATCCGCGCCCACGCTGGCGGCGACTGCTTCTTCGGCATGGAGGCGGTCGCCCGTGCTAGCTGAATCTCGCGACTCCTCGCTGCACACCTATGGCCGCAAGCCGCAGAAGCCGCGGGCGGAAGACCTGGTGCGCAGCCATATGCAGCTTGTCCGCAAGATCGCCTGGCATGTCCATGGCCGGGTTTCGTCGGCTATCGACATCGAGGATCTGATCCAGATCGGCATGATCGCGCTGGTCGAAGCCGCCAATGGCTATGAGGATCGCGGTCACGCCTTCTCCACCTATGCCTCGCTGCGGGTGCGCGGTGCGATGATTGATCATCTGCGCCGCCACGCATCGATGAGCCGATCGGCGATGGTCAAGCGCCGGGAAATGCTCAAGGCAAAGTCCGATTTCGAAAAACGCTACGGGCGCAGTCCCAGCGATTCCGAACTTGCCCAGGCCATGGGCCTCGACGGCGCCGCGTTCCGCGCACTGGTCGATGAAACAGCGGCCACCTACCAGGAGTCGCTCGACGAGGTGTATTCGGACCAGTCGATCTGGTTCGCCGATGTCGAGGAGAGCGCCGACCAGGGGATCGAGCGCGAGGAACTGGCTGCGGCGCTCGGCGAACATATTTCGGAACTGCCGGAGCGCGAGGCGATGGTGCTCCAGCTCTATTTCGTCGAGGAGATGAACCTCGAAGAAATCGGCCAGACGCTCGGCATCGGCGCGGCGCGGGTCTGCCAGATCAAGAAGACCGCACTCGACAAGCTGCGCACGTCGCTGAAGGATTGGCGGTAGATCCCAACCTTTAGCGTGATCGCCGCCTGATCCGGCCACTGCGCCGCAGCATTCCAGTAAAAATGGCGAAATTCCTCGGTCGCCCAGCTTTGGCATGGCTCGTGCAACGCCGCCTGCATCCGGCGGACACTGCCCGCTTCACGAAGGAACTGGTTCGATGCAACGCTCTCACCCGTCGCTCTTTGCCCGCCACGACACATTTTTCGGAGTATGCGAGGCGATCGGCCAGGACTTCGGCTTCCACTCAAACTATGTGAGGCTGGCCGTCGGCATGGGCCTGCTGCTGAGCCCGCTTGCGACCGTCGCAGCCTATATCGGTGCGGGCGTTCTGGTGGCGATTTCCCGCTGGATCTACCCGATCCGCGCGGCGGGTGCGGAGGCCCCAACTGCCTTGCTGGAAGAAGCGCGGCAGAGCGATAAGCACCAAGGCAGGATCGTCTTCGCCGAAGCGGCTTGAACCCCTCCCCGTCTGCGCGCGGGGAGCCTTAGCGCCGGTCGAGTGCCGCTTCGACGCGCGCCATCTTCATCCCGAACTCGTTGAAACGGGCGTTGGTGTCGGCCTGTCCGCTCTGGACTGCCTTCAACACCATGTTCATCGGATCGCGCTCGGCCAGGCTGGACTGCAGCACCTCCATGCGGTGCTTGAGCTCCTCGCTGGTGACCGGCGTATCGGCAAGCTGCGCACGCTGTGCCTGCAGCAGCTCGATCTGCCGGTCCCGGACCAGCCGCAGGTCGTGGATCAGCGCATTTGCCGTCTCGAGCTGATGCTGCCGCTCGCGCGCATCGGCGACCACGAGTTGCGCGGACATGATCGTACGCTCCGCGACGATCAGGCCGACGGCCGAGATCAGGCTGGACATGAGGCCGACGCCGATGGCGATCTGGCTCATCCTGCTCGGTGACCTGGGTGCGATGGCCTGCTGTACGGCCTCGGGAGCTGCCGGAGCAGGAGCGATCGTGGCGGCCGGGGGCGTCGGAACGGGCGGTGTCGGAATGGGCTGCATCGCCGGCGATGGGGTGGTCGGCTGATCGATCGCACCAGCCACGAGGGCATCGAGATCATCGAAGTCGTCGATCTGGATCGACATGATCCCGACCGGCGCACTCTCCTCGTCCGGTGCGGAAAAATCGATCGGCCCGATCCCCGCGAGCTTTGCGGCGGGCTGATCGTCGCGGGTCTGGACGACGCTGGTTTCGAGATCTTCGAGGGCTTTGAGCGCTGCGTCGAAACCGCTGCCGCTGTCCGAAATCGAGATCGTATCCATCGAACTTGTCCTGTCGAACGCCGGGGCACTTCAAGAAAAAGGCCCCCGGCGCGGGGAAACGAAGCGCCGGGGGCCTGAGAGACGGCCGTTTGAGGAGGCCGGCTATCTTTTAGCGGAGCAGGCTCAGCACATTCTGCTGGCTCTGGTTCGCCTGGGCGAGCATCGCCGTCGAAGCCTGTGCAAGGATCTGCGACTTGGCGAGCGAGGTCGATTCCACCGAGAAGTCCGCGTCTTCGATCCGCGAGCGGGCTTCAGACAGGTTGTTGACGTTCGCGGTCAGCACGTTGACGGCGGCGTCAAGACGGCTCTGGGTGGCGCCGAGGCCGGCGCGGACCGTGTTGACCTGGGTCACGGCGGCGTCGAATGCGGTGATCGCGGTGCCGGCATTCGTCGTGGTGTCGACCTTGATGCCGGTGGCATAGGCCGCAGCAACCTTGTCGAGGCCACCGACCGAGATCGACGTCGTGTCGCCCGAATTGATGCCGGTCTGGATCGAGAAGGTCGTCGCGACCGAGGTTGCCCCGAACAGCGTGTTGCCGTTGAACTTGGTCTTGGTGACGACGTCCGAGATCTGCGACTGGAGCGCCGCGACTTCGGTCTGGAGGTTGTCACGATCGCTCGACTGGTAGGTGCCGTTCGACGCCTGCACGGCCAGTTCGCGGACACGCTGCAGCATGTTGGTCACTTCGCCCAGCGCGCCTTCAGCGGTCTGCGCCAGGGAGATGCCGTCATTGGCGTTGCGGATCGCGACGGTCATGCCGCGGACCGAAGAGGTCATCGAGGAAGCGATGGCGAGGCCGGCTGCGTCGTCCTTGGCGGTGTTGATGCGCTTACCGCTCGACAGGCGCTCCATGGCGGTCGCCTGCATCTGCCCGGCGAGACGGCCGGCGTTCTGCGAACGCAGCGACGAAATATTGGTGTTGATGACAGACATGAGTGAATCCTTCCGCTGTTACTCGGCGTGCCGGCTACTCGACCGTTCTCGCCACGATCCGGGTAACGACGTCCTGAAACTATGCTTAAGGAAGAAAGATGGTTAAGCGGCATTAACCATAATTTAATTCGAAAAGCGGTGCGGCAATCGCGGTGCGTTGGTCGGAAATACGGCGTTCCACGGGTCTTCCACTTTGGGCAGCACTAGAGGCGGACTATGCTATCGCTCATGTTTACCCTCACCCCAGCCTTCGCCGGGGTGACGGCCATAGCACGCTGAGACGGCCGGCGCCCAAAAACGGAAACAGCCCCCGATGCGGATGCACCGGGGGCCGTCTCGGCCAGCAACTGGAGGAAGAAGCTATTATTTGAGGAGGCTGAGCACGTTCTGCTGGCTCTGATTGGCCTGGGCCAGCATCGCCGTGGATGCCTGTGCCAGGATCTGCGACTTGGCGAGGTTGCTCGATTCCAGCGAGAAGTCGGCATCCTCGATCCGCGAGCGCGCTTCCGAGAGGTTGTTGATGTTGGCGGTCAGCACGTTGACCGTCGCTTCGAGGCGGTTCTGGTTGGCGCCGAGATTGGCCCGCACATTGGCCACCTGGGTCAGGGCCAGATCAGAAGCGGTGAGCGCCAGCGCCGCATTGGCGGTGGTGTCGACCTTGATGCCGGTCGCATAGGCCGCGGCCACCTTGTCGAGACCTCCAACCGTGATTGCCGTCGTGTCGCCGGAGTTGATGCCGGTCTGGATTGCAAAGCTGGTGCCGCCCGAAGTGACTGCGAACAACGTGTTGCCGTTGAACTTGGTCTTGGTCACCACGTCGGAGATCTGCGACTGGAGCGCTGCGACTTCGGTCTGGAGGTTGTCACGATCGGTCGACTGGTAGGTGCCGTTGGCAGCCTGGACGGCCAGTTCGCGGATACGCTGCAGCATGTTGCTGGCTTCGCCGAGCGCGCCTTCCGCAGTCTGCGACAAGGAGATGCCGTCATTGGCGTTGCGGATCGCGACCGACATGCCCCGGACCGATGCGGTCATCGAAGAGGCGATGGCGAGGCCGGCGGCGTCGTCCTTGGCCGAATTGATGCGCTTGCCGCTCGAGAGGCGCTCCATCGCGGAGGCCTGCATCTGATTGGCCAGGCGACCTGCATTCTGGGCGCGGAGCGAAGAGATGTTGGTGTTGATGACGGTCATGTGGATCAGTCCTTGTCCTGTTAAGGGGCGATGATCCGGTGCTGGCCGTTCTCGCCTCGATCCCATTAACGGCCGTGCTTACTCCGGCTTTAACCAGGAAAATTCACCACGATCGATTTTTTCCAGATTTTCCACTCAACCTATTATTTTTACACAATTAGTTTTTAGTCGTAGTCGGTGTTAAGCCAGTTTGGCCACGGGGCTGACGGCGCCGGTCTCATCCGGACATCGCCGGCCCGGCAAGTTTCTGCCGCCTCCGACTAAAGGATGAGCAACCTCTTGCCGCTCGCCTGAAACGCCCATTTTCCGGCGCGCTTTCGCCGCCTCTCGCGCTCGCGCGCGTGAGCGTGCCGCCACGGGCAGGTGCGTCGCGCGGTCTATTAAGACTTTCGTAGTTAATCTGCCGGTAAGGATGTCAGGCAAGGAATTGGCGTGGCTGGCACGTCGATCCGCGAGGACGGCCCATGACGACGATCGGCATCAGCGAGAAGGCGCAAGGTTCCCACCCCACGCTCGTCGCGTGGCTGGCCGGCGCAGGGATCGAAACCGCACGGCTCGACCCTGCCGCCGCACCGGCCCGTGATGCCCAGCGCATCCTCCACGTCACCGAGTTCGGCGTCGCCCGCCAGCACGACATCCTGATCGACTTTGCGGATGGCCTGCCGGTGCTGCGCCGCGCCAAGGTCGGCCGCCCTGCCACCGTGGTCTTCGGCTTCGAAGACATGGCGTTCGGCCATGCGCTGATCGCTGAACTGATCCGCCCGCGCATCATGCCGGCCTGCGGTGAACCGGACAGTGCCCGGTTCCTGTCGCTGGCCGCCCGCGTCGCGCGAAGCGACGCAACCGTGCTGTTGCTGGGCGAGACCGGCACCGGCAAGGAAGGTGTCGCCCGCTTCGTCCACGCCGTCTCCCCGCGCCAAGACAAGCCTTTCGTCGCGGTCAACTGCGCCGCCCTTCCCGAAACCATGCTCGAAGCCATCCTGTTCGGCCACCAGAAGGGCGCCTTCACCGGAGCGACCGGGTCGGGGGACGGCCTGTTCCGCGCCGCCGAGGGCGGCACGCTGCTGCTCGACGAGATCTCCGAGCTGCCGCTGCCCCTGCAGGCGAAGCTGCTCCGCGCCCTGCAGGAGCGCGAAGTGCTTCCCGTCGGCGCCACCGCGCCGATTGCGATCGACGTTCGCATCATTGCCGCCGGCAATCGCGATCTCGCCGCCGAAGTCGAGGCCGGGCGGTTCCGCGCTGATCTCTACTGGCGGCTCAACGTCATGCCGATGACCCTGAAGCCGCTGGGCCAACGCCGCCAGGACATTAGGGCGATTTCGGCCGCGCTGCTCCTGCGCCACACGCCGGACCATGAGGAACTCGCCTGGCCGACCGCCAACGCGCTCGACCGGCTGATGACGCATGGCTGGCCCGGCAATGTCCGCGAGCTCGAAAATGTTCTCCAGCGCGCCATGCTGATGCGCGACGGCAGCCGCATCGAGGCCGCCGACCTGATGATCGATCCCGCGCCGAACGCCCCCGCCTTCCGCATGGCATCGGTCGAACCCGCACCGATCGCATCCCCCCCGCTCCAGGCGCCCGTTCGCCTCGCCGACGCGCGCCGCCTGAGCCAGGCGCAAGCGATCGAGGAAGCACTCGCGGCAACCGGTGGCCACCGCCTCCGCGCCGCCCAGCGGCTCGGCATTTCCGAACGCACGCTGCGCTATCRCATGGCCGACATGCGCGCTGTGGCTTGAGGGAGGGCTAGATGACCACCATCAACACGAGCAACCTGATGGCGATGCGCAACGCCATCCTGCAGCAGAACTCGGCTCTGCAGAAGGCCGCCGCCGCTCCCGCGCCCAACCCCATCGACGGAGTTGCGTCGGTAGGCACGACGACGGGCGCGCCCGATGGCGGCTTCGCCTCGACGCTGCGCGGCGCCCTGGGCGAGGTCAACAACCAGCAGGCCAAGGCCGGCGCGATCAGCGAGAGCTATGAGCGCGGCGAAACCACTGACATCGCGGCCGTGATGCTCCAGCGCGAGCAGGCCAATGTCGGTTTCCAGGCCACCCTGCAGGTCCGCAACAAACTCCTGTCCGCCTATAAGGACATCATGAGCATGCCGGTATAATCGATGGCTGACATCATCACCTCCTCCGCCCCGAACGCTCCTGCGCTGTCCGCCCCGACGGGTGCGGGTAGCGTCGGTACATCGGCGATCCTCGAGCGGGTAAAGGATTTCACCGCACAACCGGCGATCCAGCGCAGCCTGCCGATGATCGGCCTGATCGCGCTGCTCGGCGTCGCCGCGCTGCTCTGGTCGACGATGTCCGGTGCCCCACAGCGCGACCTGTTCGCCGGCATGGGCGACGCCGACAAGGCTGCGGTGGCCGACGCGCTGAAGGCTGCGAACATCCCCTATCAGGTCGATCGCGACACCGGCTCGCTGACCGTGTCGGAGACGAGCTTTTACCAGGCCAAGATGCTGCTCGCACAGCAGGGCCTGCCCAAGTCGGCCCCCGATGGCGATGCCATGATCTCCTCGCTCCCGCTCGGCGCCAGCCGCGCGGTCGAGGGCGAGAAACTGCGCACCGCGCGCGAGATGGATCTGGCCCGCACGATCGAAGCCATCGACGCCGTCGAAACCGCCAAGATCCACATCGCCGCAGACCAGCCGAGCGTCTTCCTGCGCGACGAAGCCAAGCCGCAGGCCTCGGTGATGCTGCGGCTGCGCGCCGGACGTGCGCTATCGGACTCGCAGGTCCAGGCGATCGTCCATCTTGTCGCATCGTCCGTACCGAACCTCTCACCCGACGGCGTGTCGGTGGTCGACCAGGCCGGCCGGCTGCTGTCCTCCTCGGGAAGCGACCCGATGAGCGAGGCCTCCAACCGACAGGTCGACATCCAGAACAAGATCGAGCAGCGCTATCTCGACGCGCTCACCAAGATCCTGACGCCGATAGTCGGCCCCGGCAACTTCACCGCCGAAGTCCATGCGGACGTCGACTTCACCGAAACCCAGGCGACCCGCGAGAGCTATCCCAAGGATACCGCCGTGGTCCGCTCCGAACAGGGCGGCTGGACCGGCGACAAGAATGGCGGCGAAGCCTCCGGCATCCCCGGTGCCCTGTCGAACCAGCCCCCGGCCGCGAGCCAGGTGACCGCAGCGCCGCAGCAGACCGTGAACGCCACGGCCGGCACAACCGCCGCCGCGGAAGCCGGCAAGACTTCCGAGCAGTATAACCGCACCTATGAGCTCGGCCGCGAGGTGTCGGTCACCCATAATCCGGTCGGCCAGGTGAAACGCCTCTCGGTTGCCGTCGCCCTGCGTGAAGGCAGCCGCAAGTTCAGCCGCGCCGAGCTCGCATCGATCGAGTCGCTGCTGCGCGGCGCGATCGGCGCCGATCAGGCCCGCGGCGATGTCGTCGCCCTCTCCGCCCGCAGCTTTGCGGTCATGGAGGATGCCGAGGTCAAGCCCAACTGGTGGGAGGCCACCTGGGTCTCGACCCTGGCCCGCAACCTGTCTGCGCTGCTCGTCGTCGCGCTGCTCGTCTTCGGCGTCGCCAAGCCGATGCTCAAGCGTCGCGCCGCCTTCGCGGAGGAACGGAAAACCGCGATGCAGGCAATGATCAGCTCGGGCGGCCGTATCCCCGAGGGCACCAGCCCGGCGGTCCGCAACGAGATCGCTTCCGCACTCGCCCAGCAGGCGCTGCATGACCCCAACAAGCCCGTGACCCTCGATATGATCCAGGCCACGCCGGGCTATGCCAATCGCGCCGAGCTGATCCGCAATTTCGTACGCCAGGATCCGGACCGCGCCGCCCTGGTCGTCCGCGACCTCATCCGCGCCGACATGCCGGGAGCCGATTGATCGCCATGGCCGACGAAACGCCCATCGACACCGAAAATGCCAGCCCTGTGCCGCCCAGCGGCAGCCAGGCCGCCGCAATCCTGCTGATGCTGCTTGGCGAGGAGGAGGCCGCGACCGTGCTGAGCCGGCTCGAACCAGACGAGGTACAGCATCTTGGCGGCGCGATGTTCGGAGTGGCCAACATCTCGGAGGATCAGATCGATGACGTGTTCGACGTCTTCGTCGATCGCGCCAGGGTTCGCACCACCCTCGGTTTCGGCGTCGAACGCCAGATCAAGGGCATGATGCACAAGGCGCTCGGCCAGGACAAGGCCGATCAGGTGCTCCAGCGGATCACACCCGTCCAGCATGTCAGTACGCTCGAAAATCTCAAATGGATGGACGCGCGCGCCATCGCCAACCTGATCGAGTTCGAGCATCCGCAACTCGCCGCGATCGTGCTCGCCTTCCTCGAAGCCCAGCGCGCGGCCGACGTGCTCCAGCTGCTGCCCGAGGAGATGCAGGCCGACCTGGTCTATCGCGTCGCGACCATGGGCCCCGTCACCGAGGCCGCTCTTTCTGAACTGGACGAGATGCTCAACCGGCCCGCGACCGAACAGTCCACCGGTGCGACCACGCGCCGCGGCGGCGCCGGGGAGGCCGCCAAGATCGTCAATTCGTCACGGAAGGCCGCCGAGCAGCGGATCATCAAGGCCCTGCAGAAGCTCGACAAGTCGGTCGCCCGGAACATCGAGGAAGAGATGTTCATCTTCGACAATCTGATGGCGGTGGGTGACAAGGACCTCGGCACGCTGCTGCGTGCGGTGGACAATGATGTGCTGGTCGTGTCGCTCAAGGGCGCCGACGAGAAGCTGCGGCAGAAGATTTTCGCCTGCATGTCCAGCCGCGCCGCCCAGTCGATCCAGGACGAAATCGCCGATCGCGGCCCGATGCGGCTGGCCGATGTCCAGGAAGCGCAGAAGGCTATGCTCTCGATTGCGCGCAAGCTTGCTGCCGAAGGCACCATCAGTCTCGGCGGAAAGGGCGACGACTTTGTCTGACCTGTGGGCGAGCGATCTCAGCGGCGACGCGACCCGGGTCGATGCCTGGGCACGCCCTGCTCCATCCGGCCAGTTCACGCCCTGGGGTGACAATCCCCATCCCAAGCGCCGCGCGAGCGACTTCGCGCCGAGCCCGCGCCAGCCCCAGGCAGCACCGGTCACCGATATCGAGACGCTGCGCGCCGAGGCTTTCGCGGAAGGGTTCGAGCATGGCCGACAGGCCGTGATGGTCGAGTTCGCCCGCGAGCGGGAAGCGCTTGCCGAACTCATTCGCTCGGCCGAGGCGATCAAGCCCGAACCTGCCGGTCCGCTCGCGGCGGTTCTGGCGGAAACCGTCGCACGGTTCGTCCGGCAGATCGTCGGCGAAGTGAAGATCGATCCCGCGATGCTGAAGGAGCGGGCTGAAACGATCGCCGAGATGGTCACCGCCGAGTCCGGCCCTGCCCGGCTGCGCATGCACCCCGAAGACATAGCCATGCTGGACGGCGTCGACCTGGGCCTTCCAATGGCGCCCGATCATCATCTCACCTCCGGCACGATCATCCTCGAGACCGGCGAAGGGTGGATCGAGGATGGACCGCAGGTCCGCCTCGCGCGGCTGCGCAGCCAGTTGGACAATATGGGTCTGCCGCGATGAGCATAGCTGCCATGTCCCGGGCCATGCTCGACGCTGTCGAGCTGGAGCCGACAGGCCCGCACCGGATCGGCCGCCTCGCCTCTTATGATGGCCTGATGCTTGAGGCTACCGGCTTTCCGATGCCGGTTGGTTCGAACGCCCGCGTCATCGATGCCGACGGCCATGCCGCGCTCGCCGAGGTCGTGGGCTTCCGCGGCAACCGCACGCTTTTGATGGCGCTCGATGCCGACGCGCCGCACAGCGCGGGGGCACGCGTCGAGCCCGACCGCCGGGGCGGCTCGGTCGATGTTGGCGACACTCTGCTGGGCCGGGTGATCGACGCGCTGGGCAATCCGATCGACGGCCTCGGGCCGATCGCCACGGCCGAACGCTGGCCGCTGGCCGGCAAGCGCGGCAACCCGCTCGACCGCGCCCGGGTGACCGAACCGTTCGACATGGGCGTGCGCGCGATCAATGCGCTGCTCACGGCCGGCGTCGGGCAGCGCATCGCCATCGCCGCCGGCTCGGGCGTCGGAAAATCCGTGCTCATGGGCCAGATGATCTCCGGCGCCGACGCCGACGTGATCGTCGTCGGCCTGGTCGGCGAACGCAGCCGCGAGGTCAGCGACTTTCTCGCCACCAAGCTGGCGGGACCAGTGCGCCAGAAGAGCGTGGTGGTCGCCGTTCCCGCCGATCATCCGCCGGTGCTGCGGCTGCGCGCCGCGATGCGCGCGACCGCCGTCGCCGAATATTTCCGCGCGCAAGGCAAGCGCGTGCTGCTGCTGATCGACAGCCTTACCCGCGTCGCCCATGCGCAGCGCGAAATCGGCCTGTCGCTGGGCGAGCCGCCGACGATGAAGGGCTATCCGCCGTCGGCGCTCGGCATGATCCCGCGGCTGATCGAGCGCGCCGGCGTCGACGCCAGCTCCGGAGGGTCGATCACCGCTCTCTACACGGTTCTTGCCGATGGCGACGACACCGACGATCCGATCGTCGACACCGCGCGCGCCATCGTCGATGGCCATATCATCCTGTCGCGCAGCCTTGCCGAACAGGGCGTGTTTCCCGCGATCGACGTCGGCAAGTCGCTGAGCCGCGTGATGAACGACATCGTCGGGCCCGAACATCTCCAGGCCGCACAGATCCTGCGCCGCCTGTGGGCGGTCTATGAGGAAAACCGCGATCTGATCCTGATGGGCGCCTATCGCACCGGCAGCGACCCGATCATCGATATCGCTATCGCCAGGCACGACCACATCCTCGAGTTCATGAGCCAGGGTCAGAAGGACCGGGTCGACTTCGACGAGTCGGTCAAGGCGCTGATTGAGGCGTTCGGCGGATGAAGGCACTGGTCGCAAAGCGAGCGCGCATCACCCGGGTGCGGGGCGTGCAGCACATGCTCGCCACTTCGGCCGCAGCGAGCGCCGAGGCGCAGGTCGCTTCGCTGGAGAACAATGCCGCAAAGCTCGCCTCGCTGCGCGACAGCCTGACCCTGCCGAGCGGCCCGTCGACCGGCGCGATCCTGCAGAACCGCGGCGAACTGGCGCAGCGTCTCGACAAAGCCCGCAACGGCCTCACCGACGCCATCGTCACGGCACGTGCCGCGGCCGAAAAGAAGATCGCAGAGCGGCTCGAAGCGCGCCAACGCCAGGAAAGCGCGGCGAAGCTCGATGCCCGTGCGGTGCAGGCTCTCTCGGACTGGACCGAGGCCCGTATCGCCGCGAATTTCCGTCCGAGAGGACCAAGACATGCAGAGCAAGGTGAAGACTGACATGGCCGTTGCAGCACTTTCCACCGCCTCGATCGCGTTGAACACGAGTCCGGCCCCGGCCCCGGCGGCCCAACAGCCATCGGAGGCTCCTCAAGCCTTCGCAAAGCTGGTCGAGCGGGCCAAGCCCGAAGACAAGGCGCCCGAAGACGGCACGCGCGCCCAAGCCACGCCCGACGGCGATGCCGAAACCGCGGCGGCAGCCGAAGACAGCTCCGTCAACCCGCCCGAAGGTGAAGCGAAGGAACTGCCCTCCAGCCAGCCGGTGGACCTGCTCGCGGAAATCGAGGCCATGGTCACCGCCGCCAGCCAGCTCGGCGTCAATCAGCCTATGCCGATCGCGCCCATGCCGCCGGCGCCGGTCGCGACTCCATCCGAAACAGCGGCCACCAGCGTCGCCACGACCGTCGCCCTGCCAGCGGACATTGCGACCGCCACGGCCAAGTCCATTACAGCGATGATGCCGACGGCGTCCGATGGCCCGGCCAGATCGATCGGGGCCGACACCAATACCGCGCGTGCCGCCGTGACGACGCCGGTCGCGACGACCTCTACGCCAGCGGCGCCGATCCCGGAAACAGGCAGCCCGGTGGAAACTGCGGAATCTTCTTCCGCCGCGACGCCATCGACGATGGTCGAAGATGGCGGATCGCCACGAACTGGCGACGGCCTCAGGAGCGGCTCCGCTGCGCGAAGCGACATCGCCGCGCTGCTCGCCTCGCTCAAATCGGTCTACCAGCCTGCCAAGCCTCGCGACGCCGTTGCGGCCGAGGCTGCGCCCGTCCCATTGCCGGCCCAAAAGCTGGCTGAGCTTGCGGCCGGCACCGCCCCCGCCGCTGTCGCGGCTGCCATCGTGCCCGCCGCGCAACCAACCACCGCCGCCGTGGTTCAGCCGGTCCTTGCCGCCGTCATGCCAGCGGTGACTACGCCGAAAACCGCGAGGCCCGCCGCAGGCGCGGCCGCTACGTCCATCGTCGATGCGAACGTCCCGAGCGCGACACCGCTGCCCGACACCACGATCAGCCAGGACGGCAACGCACCGCTTCCGCAGGCAAGGACGGCCGAGGCTGATACCTCTACGCCGCCTCCGGCCGACCCGGCAGCCGGCCCTGCGCTTGCCCCGGCCGATACGACACCGGCTCCAATCGCCAGCAGCACGCCCACGACTTCAGCAGCACCCCATGCTGAGGGAGTCCCGGTAGCGACCCAGGCCGAACAGAGCGTCGCCCGGCATCTCGATCTCGCCCGCGACAATCAGTGGCTGGATCGACTGGCGCGGGACATCAGCCAGGCGGCCAGCCAGCAGGGCCACCTGAAGTTCCAGCTCAATCCCGAACATCTCGGCGCGTTGACCGTGGAAATCGCCAACAGCGCGTCGGGGACCGCGATCCGCATGACCGCGGACACCGATCAGGCCCGCACGATCATCGCCGACGCCCAGCCGCGCCTGCTCGCCGAAGTCCGCGCGCAGGGACTGCGCGTCTCGGAGTCGCATGTCGACCTGAGCCAGCAAGGCGGCGGCAGTTCGGCTTCGGCGCAGGGACAGCAGCGCCAGTCGTCAGAAAATCATAAACCTTTTGCCGCTACACAGGCGGCGATCCGTGACGATGCCGGCGAGTCGGCATCGCGCGACGATGGTGAACTTTACGCCTGATCCATAGGATTTGAACGATGAGCAGTGCCGCCGCACCCGCCGCCGAGGCGCCGAAGAAGAAGGGCAAGATGAAGGGCATCCTGATGATGCTCATGATGGCGATCGTCTTCGCGGGCGGTGGCGTCGGCGCGGGCATGTATGCTGCCGGTGCGGGCCTGGCCGGCGAGCACGAGAAAGCGGTGGAGGAAGACCCCAACGCGCCGAAGCTCGTCGTCAAGGAAGGCCTCGAAGAAGGCGGGCATGCCGAGAAGAAGACGCTTCCGCTCGGCATCGAGACGGACCAGTCGCCCGATCCGACCAAGTACAAGGCCACCTATTACACCTTCGAGCAGCCGTTCACCGCCAACCTGCGCGACTCCGACGGCTTCACCCAGATCGGCCTGGGAGCATCGACATTCTACGATCAGAAGGTGCTCGATAATCTCAAGGACAACGAAATGCCGATCCGCTCGGCGATCCTGATGGTCATGTCGCAGCAGGACAGCTTCACCATCTCGACGCCGGAAGGCAAGCTGACGCTCCAGAAGCAGCTCAAGGACGCGATCAACGACGTGCTCAAGCAGCGCACCGGCTTTGGCGGCATAGACAATGTCTATTTCACCTCGATGGTCGTGCAGTAGCGGCAGGGTCGCCGCGTTTCACTCGGCTACGTCGATCGGCGATATATCCGAGGCTCAGGGGCCAGGGTCAGCCGGATTATACTTCTGGACGAAGTCGAGTGCGGCCTGCAGCATCGTCCGACGGGTCACGCTACGTGACATCCAATGATCTTCGGCGGGAAGCGTCACCAGCTCCACCGGTTTCTTCGCTCGCCTCAGCGCGTCTGCCATGCTGGTGCTCTGCTGGTACAGTACCACCGTGTCGTCCTTGCCATGGACCAGCAGGATCGGCGCATCCGCGGCGGCCGCATAGCGAATAGGCGAGATGTCCTGCAGGTCGCGGCCCGATCCGATCTCCGCCTTAAGTGATCGCATCAGCGTGCGGTCGTTGCCGCTTTCGGACATCTCCGTCTGATAGAATCTGCTCACGTCGCTGATCCCCGACACCGACACGGCGCAGCGATAGAGCCCATGCTGAAGCGTAACCCCGGCAAGCGCCGCATATCCGCCATAGCTTGCGCCCATGATGCAGGCTCGCTTCGGATCGACGATGCCCTGTCGGGCGAGCTCTGCCAGACCGTCCGACATGTCGGTCTGCATCTTGCGCCCCCACTCGCCATTGCCGGCCATCCTGAATTCCGCGCCATATCCGGACGAACCACGAAAGTTGGGCTGAACCACAGCATATCCGCGCGACGCAAACGCCTGCGCCCACCAGTCGAATATTGGATAGTCGCGCGCAGTGGGGCCGCCATGCGGCAGCACTATCACCGGAAGATTGGTGGGCTTGCGTCCTGGAGGAAGCGACAGAACAGCATTGAGGTCCAGCCCGTCCGAGGCCTTGTAGCGGACCATTCGAACCAATCCGACCGCAGATTCGGCCAACGGATACGCGGTTCCCAATTCCTTGGCGCTGCGCCCTTTGATGTCGACGATCCACCATGTCTGCGGATCGCCGCTTCCGTCCGTGCGTATGATCAACCGATCGAAATCGTCGTTCCAGTCAACGAGCTGGACCTGACGCCCCGGAAACGCACGACCGACCCTCTCCACCGCCTTTTGCCGCGCGGCATCGTAGAAATAAGCTTCCGGCACGTCGCCCTCGCGCGCATGACCGATCAACAAGCGCGTCCGGCCGTCGAAATAGGGCGCAGAGATATTTTCGCCCGACAAGATCTCGACCGGAGCACCGCCCTTGAGGGAAACCTCCATCCACCGATCAACGCCGGTGACTTCGTCGCTCTCGCTGTAAATGAGCGTATCCGGAGCGCGCCCAAGGCTTAGCAGGCCGATTCCTCCCTGCCGTGCGCGGCCACTCGCGATCGTGGCGCCCTTGCCGTTCCGGATCAGCCAGTTCCCCTTCAGCGGCGAAAAGTCGAGGCTCGCCGCGACGTCACCATGTGCATCGACCAGCCAATCTCGGTCGGTGTCTTGCGTGCTGCGTTGCGCGATCGACCGTGCCTTTCCTGTGTCGAGGTCCACCTGATAGAGATCGGGCCTTATCTTGCCGGACGGTACGCCGTTCTTGGTGTCGAGACCGCCGAAATACCCGTACCGGTGGCCGTCCTTTTCGACCGTGCCGAAATACCCGAAGACGCCACCGGTGATGGTCTGGCTACGCTCGAAAACGGCGAAAGGCGTTCCACCAGGAACCGGCATCACGATCACCGAGGACAGTTCGGCTTTCGACGAGGTGAACTCCTGCCCCAATGCGACAGTGCTGCTCAGCTTGATGAGGAGCTTGCCGTCACCGGCCCAGTCGATCCAGCGCACCTTCTGATCGTCCAGCGGCACCGCTTGGATTACCCGCTGATCCTTATCCAAGACGATCACCCGCCGCCGCCCTTCGACGACGCCGACCAGAGCTATATAGCTTCCGGTGGGCGAGATGGCCGCCATCTCCAGTCCCGGCAAGTTTCCGTATAGCGAAACGGGCGGTGCGCTCGCAGCGTGGATCTTCGCCGTCAGCAACAGCAGCAACAGGGCAGCGATCGACGACCATCGCAATGACTTCAGCGGCAAAACCACAACTCCCCCCGGCCAGGCTCGACCAGGAGAAAGCTATCGTTCCGGCGCCGGTTCAGCCAGCATCAAAGCATCAGATATGGATGGGTTTTCCCGTCACCGCCATCGCCGCTTCCTTGATCGCTTCCGAATGGGTCGGGTGCGCGTGGCAGGTGTAGGCGATGTCTTCGCTGGTCGCGCCGAACTCCATGGCCTGCGCGGCCTGGGCGATCATGGTTCCTGCCAGCGAAGCGATGATGTGGACGCCGAGCACCCGGTCGCTCTTCGCATCGGCGATCACCTTCACGAAGCCGTCTGGCTCATGATTGGTCTTGGCCCGCGAGTTGGCCATCATCGGGAATTTGCCGACCTTGATCTCGCCGCGCTCCCTGGCCTGCTCCTCGGTCAGGCCGACGCTGGCGATCTCGGGCATGGTATAGACCACGCCAGGGATGACATCGTGGTTTACGATCCCGGTCAGACCGGCGATGTTTTCCGCGACAGCAATGCCCTCGTCCTCGGCCTTGTGGGCGAGCATCGGGCCGGGCACCACATCGCCGATCGCCCAGATGCCAGGCACCGCGGTGGCGAAGTCGTGGTGAATTTCGATCTGGCCGCGCTTGTTCGTGATGAGCCCTGCGCGCTCGAGGGCGAGGCCCTCCGTGTTCGGCCGCCGGCCGATCGACACCAGCACCGCATCCGCCTCAATCGTCTCCGACGCGCCGCCGGCAGCAGGCTCCACCGTGACGATCGCCTTGCCGGCCTCGACTGCGACGCTGGTCACCTTGGTCGACAGCTTCAAAGCCATCCCCTGTTTCTTGAACAGCTTCGCGGATTCCTTACGGACCTCCTCGTCCATGCCGGGGAGCAACTGGTCCAGGAACTCGACGACTGTCACTTTCGCCCCGAGCCGCTTCCAGACCGATCCGAGCTCCAGCCCGATGACGCCGCCGCCGATCACGACGAGATGGTTCGGAACCTTGGACAGCTCCAGCGCGCCGGTCGAGGAGACGACCGTCTTCTCGTCGATCTCGACGCCAGGAAGCGGCGTGACGCTCGACCCGGTGGCGATGACGATGTTCTTCGCGCGATAATGTTTGCCGGCGACATCTATGCTGTCCTTGCCGGTGAAGGAGGCCAGCCCCTTCAGCCACTCGACCTTGTTCTTCTTGAACAGATATTCGATCCCGGCGGTCAGGCCCTTGACCGCATCGCGGCGCTGGCCGTGCATCGTCTCCAGGTCGAGCTCGACGGTCGTCTCGATCCCGAGCTTGGCAAGCTTGCCGCTCGCGGCCTCGTCATAGAGCTCCGAGGCGTGGAGCATCGCCTTCGACGGAATGCAGCCGACATTGAGGCAGGTTCCGCCCAGGGTGTCGCGGCTTTCGGCGCAAGCCGTCCGGAGGCCAAGCTGCGCGGCGCGGATCGCGGCGACATAGCCGCCCGGCCCCGCGCCGATGACGATCACATCGAAATCATAGTCGGACATTGGTCACTTCCTCATTCCGTCATCCCGGCAGCGCCGGGATCCGAGGCGATGGATCGCTCTCTCGCCTCCAGAGATCCCGGCTCGGGCAGGGGCGGCGCAGACTTCTACAGGTCGATCAACAGCCGCGTCGGATCCTCGATTGCGTTCTTGAGCGCGACCAGGAAGGTCACTGCCTCGCGACCGTCGATCAGGCGGTGGTCATAGCTCAGCGCCAGATACATCATCGGCCGCGCGACGATCTGGCCATCACGCACCACCGGACGATCCTCGATGCGATGCAGGCCGAGAACGCCCGACTGGGGCGGGTTGATGATCGGGGTCGACATCAGCGATCCGAACACGCCGCCGTTCGAGATGGTGAAGGTACCGCCCTTCATCTCTTCCAGCTTGAGCGTCCCGGCCTTGGCGCGCGCGCCGAAATCGCCGATCGTCTTCTCGATATCGGCGACCGACAGCGTCTGCGCATCGCGGATCACCGGAACGACCAGCCCGTTTGGCGCCGACACCGCAACCGACACGTCGACATAATCGCGATAGACGATCTCATCGCCCTCGATCGAGCCGTTGACCGCGGGCACGTCGCGCAGCGCCATGCAGGCCGCCTTCACGAAGAAGCCCATGAAGCCCAGGCGCACGCCGTGCTTCTTTTCGAACAGGTCCTTGTATTTGTTACGTGCCTCGATCACCGCCGTCATGTCGACGTCGTTGAAGGTGGTGAGCATCGCCGCTGTGTTCTGCGCCTCCTTGAGGCGGCTGGCGACCGTCTGGCGCAGCCGGGTCATGCGAACCCGCTCTTCCTTGCGGCCATTCGCCGGGGCAGCAGCCGGCGCCGACGGCGCAGCCGCAGGCACGGCGGGCTTGGGGGCGTTCCGGGCGGCGGCGATGACGTCGTCCTTGGTCAGCCGGCCATCCTTGCCGGTGCCCCTGATCTTGCTCGGGTCCACGCCATGCTCGAGCACGGCGCGACGCACCGATGGGGACAGGGTGACCGGATCGCCCGATTCGGTGTCCACCGGCGCCGCGGCGGGCTCGTGCGGCGCGGCGGCCTCGGCCTTGCCGACGGCGGTGCGATCCTCGACCGCGGGCGTCGCCGCGGTCGCCGCGGTAGCGCCAGCCTCGATCCGCGCGATGACCGCGCCGACATTCACCGTATCGCCTTCGTCGACGACCAGTTCGCCGATCACCCCGGCGACCGGCGACGGCACTTCGACCGCGACCTTGTCCGTTTCGAGACTGGCGATCGGCTCGTCGACCTTGACCGCGTCACCCGGCTTCTTGAGCCACTGGCCGAGGGTTGCCTCGGTGATCGATTCGCCGAGCGTCGGTACCACCACATCGGTAGCCATCTTACTTACCCTTTAATTCGTGGCCGAGCGCCTCGGCGATCAACATCGCCTGTTGCACGGCATGATTACGAGCGAGGCCGGTTGCGGTCGCTGCCGCTGCCTTACGGCCGGCATAGACGGCACGTGTCACCTTGCCGCCGACTTCGGTCAGCACCTTTTCGACATAAGGCTCGGCGAACGACCAGCTTCCCTGATTTTTGGGCTCCTCCTGAGCCCAGACCACCGTCTCGATATTCGGCATCCGACTGAATGCCGCGATCAGGGCGTCGGCCGGGAATGGGTAGAGCTGCTCCACCCGCAAAATCAGCGTGTTGGCGTCGCCAGCGGCATCGCGCGCCTCGGCAAGCTCGTAGAACAGCTTGCCCGACACCAGCACGACACGGCGCACGTCCTTGTCCGCCGGCGCTCCCGGATCGCGCAACACCCGCTGGAACCGGCTCTCACCGGTGAAGTCCTCGATTGTCGACACGGCCGCCTTGTGGCGGAGCAGCGACTTCGGGGTCATTATGATCAGCGGCTTACGGAACTTGCGCACCATCTGCCGGCGCAGGATGTGGAAGTAATTGGCCGGCGTGGTGCAGTTCGCCACCTGCATATTGTCTTCGGCGCACAGCTGCAGATAACGCTCCAGGCGCGCAGAGCTATGTTCCGGCCCCTGCCCCTCATATCCGTGCGGCAGCAGCATCACGAGCCCGTTCACGCGCAGCCACTTGGCTTCGCCCGACGAGATGAACTGATCGACGATCACCTGCGCGCCGTTGGCGAAATCGCCGAACTGCGCTTCCCACATCACCAGCGTGTTCGGTGCCGCGGAGGCATAGCCATATTCGAAGCCGAGCACGCCGAATTCGGACAGCGGACTGTCGAGCACCTGGAAGCGCCGGTCCATGGCGGAAAGCGGGATATATTTATGACCATCGGTCTGATCGACCCAAACCGCATGCCGCTGGCTGAACGTGCCGCGTCCTGAGTCCTGACCCGACAGGCGAACGGCATAGTCGTCCTTGAGCAGCGAGCCGAAGGCGAGCGCCTCGCCGGTCGCCCAGTCGAAACCGGCGCCGGTCGCGAACATCTCCTTCTTCGCATCGAGGATGCGCCCGAGCGTCTTGTGGATCTTCAGGCCTTCGGGGACGGTGGTGAGGTGCCGGCCGATGTCCGCCACCATGTCAGCCGTGATCCCGGTTTGAGCGGCGCGACGCTCGGTGATCGCCTCGCGCGGCGATGCAAATCCGGTCCAGTCGCCCTCGAACCAGTCGGCCTTGTTGACCTTGTAGCTTTTTGCCGCCGCGAATTCCCCTTCGAGATATTCGACGAATGCGGCTTCCTTCTTGGCGGTATAATCGGCCTCGATCACGCCTTCCTGGATCAGTCGTGCGTTATAGACCGCGCTGATCGGCGGATGTTGGCGGATCGCATCATACATGAGCGGCTGGGTGAAGCCCGGCTCATCGCCTTCATTGTGGCCGAAGCGGCGATAGCACCACATGTCGATCACGACATCGCGCTTGAAGGTGTGGCGGAACTCCGTGGCCACCTTGCATGCGAAGGTCACGGCCTCGGGATCATCGCCGTTCACGTGCAGGATCGGCGCCTGCACCATCTTGGCGATGTCGGACGGATAGGGCGACGAGCGCGCGAACTGCGGCGAGGTCGTGAAGCCGACCTGATTGTTGATCACGAAGTGGATCGTGCCACCGGTATGATAGCCGCGCAGACCGGAGAAGCCGAAGCACTCCATGATGATGCCCTGGCCGGCGAAGGCGGCGTCGCCGTGCAGCAGGATCGGCAGCACCTGCTCGCGCTCCAGATCGTCGAGCTTGGTCTGCTTGGCGCGTGCCTTGCCCAGTACGACCGGATTGACCGCTTCGAGATGCGACGGGTTCGGCGCAAGGCTGAGGTGGACGACGTTGCCGTCGAACTCCCGGTCGGTCGAGGTGCCGAGATGATATTTTACGTCACCCGAGCCGCCGACGTCTTCCGGATTGGACGATCCGCCCGCGAACTCGTTGAAAATCGCGCGATAGGGCTTCGCCATGACGTTCGACAGGATGTTGAGGCGACCGCGATGGGCCATGCCGATCACCACCTCGTGAACACCATAGGCACCGGCATATTTGATCACCGCTTCAAGCGCGGGGATCATGGATTCACCGCCGTCGAGGCCAAAGCGCTTGGTGCCGACATATTTGCGGCCGAGGAACTTCTCCCACTGCTCCGCTTCGATCACCTTGTTGAGGATCGCCAGCTTGCCCTCTGGCGTGAAGGATATCTCGGCATCCTTGCCTTCCATCCGCGCCTGGAGGAAGCGTCGTTCCTCGACATCGCCGATGTGCATATATTCGAGGCCGACATTGCCGCAGTAGTTGCGGCGCAGGATGCCCAGGATCTCCCGCGGCGTGGCGCGTTCGACGCCCAAGAAGCCGCCGACATAGACCTCGCGGTCCATGTCGCTTTCCTTGAAGCCGTGCCATTCCGGAGTGAGGTCCGCGGGCTCGTCGCGCTTGGACAGCCCCAGCGGATCGAGGTTGGCGAGAAGATGGCCGCGCACCCGGTAGGTGCGGATCATCATGATCGCCCGGATCGAATCCAGCGCCCGCTGTTCGATCTCCGCCTGGCTCGTCGCAGCAGCGGCAGGCGCGGCTGCCGGCGCGACCGCTGGCTTGGCAGGCTTTGGCGGCGCGGCCATCTGCATCGGATCGAGGGCGGCGGTCAGCCCGTCGGTGGCGGAGGGTGGCCAATCCGCCCGGGCCCAACTGGGGCCCGAGACGACCGATTCAACACCGGCAAAATAATCCTGCCAGCCCTGATCTAGGCTCGACCTATCCGTACGATATTGACGATAAAGCGATTCCACGAAGGAAGCACTGACTCCCTCCGGCCCGTCGAATCCGACGCCTTCGATACCCATCACACCATCCTTGATGCACCCACCCCGGGACTAAGGCCCGAAGCGCAGCAATTGCGGTTGATAAAAACTAGTTCGTGGTGGCCCGCTTGCTGACGGGCTCACCTCTTACCCTTTAAGCACTTCCGCCAATGTGGTGCCGAGCTCCGAAGGGCTCGCCGCCACCTTGATGCCTGCGGCTTCCATTGCCGCAATCTTGTCTTCGGCGCCGCCCTGACCGCCCGAGACGATCGCCCCGGCATGGCCCATGCGACGGCCCGGAGGCGCCGTACGGCCCGCGATGAAGCCGGCCATCGGCTTCGAGCGGCCGCGCTTGGCCTCGTCGCGCAGGAACTGCGCGGCTTCTTCTTCGGCCGAGCCGCCGATCTCGCCGATCATGATGATCGACTTGGTGGCATCGTCCGCGAGGAACAGTTCGAGCACGTCGATGAAGTTCGTGCCGTTGACCGGATCGCCGCCGATACCGACAGCGGTGGTCTGGCCGAGGCCGATCGCGGTGGTCTGGAAGACCGCCTCATAGGTAAGCGTGCCCGACCGCGAGACAACCCCGACGCTACCCTGCTTGAAGATCGAACCCGGCATGATGCCGATCTTGCACTCGTCCGGAGTCAGCACGCCGGGGCAGTTCGGCCCGATCAGCCGCGACTTGGAGCCTTGAAGCGCGCGCTTGACGCGGATCATGTCGATGACGGGAATGCCTTCGGTGATGCAGACGATCAGCGGCACTTCGGCATCGATCGCTTCAAGGATCGAGTCCGCGGCGAAGGGCGGCGGAACATAGACCACGCTGGCATCCGCTCCCGTGGCGGCCACCGCCTCGTGGACAGTGTCAAAGTTCGGCAGGCCGATATGGGTGGTGCCACCCTTGCCCGGCGTAACGCCGCCGACCATCTTCGTGCCATAAGCGAGCGCCTGCTCGGTATGGAAAGTGCCGGTATTGCCGGTCATACCCTGGGTAATGACCTTGGTGTTCCTGTTGACGAGGATACTCATAGGGCTGTCGAACCTTGTTTAACCGGGGAGGCTGAGTGGGTGGGCGGCCTTAGGCCAGCGAGCTGTCGATGCCCTTGCAGGCGACCAGCAATTCCTTGACCGCGTCGACCGAGACCTGGAGGTTGGCCTTGGCTTCGTCGGAAAGCTCGATCTCGACGACCTTCTCGACACCGTTGGCGCCGATGATCACCGGAACGCCGACATAGAGATTGTCCACGCCATATTGGCCGGTCAGATAGACCGCGGCGGGCAGAACCCGCTTCTTGTCCTTGAGATAGCTCTCCGCCATCGCGATGGCCGAAGTGGCGGGCGCATAGAAGGCGGAACCGGTCTTGAGCAAGGCGACGATCTCGCCGCCGCCGCTGCGGGTGCGCTGGACGATCGCGTCGATCCGCTCCTGGGTGGACCAGCCCATCTTGATCAGGTCGGGGATCGGAATGCCCGCGACGGTCGAATATTCGACGACCGGCACCATCGTATCGCCATGGCCGCCCAGCACGAAGGTGGTGATATCCTGGACAGAGACATTGAACTCTTCGGCGAGGAACGCGGCGAAACGCGACGAGTCCAGCACGCCGGCCATGCCGACCACCTTGTTGTGCGGAAGGCCCGAAAACTCACGCAGCGCCCACACCATCGCATCAAGCGGGTTGGTGATGCAGATGACGAAGGCGTCGGGGGCGTTGGCCTTGATGCCCTCGCCGACCGCCTTCATGACCTTCAGATTGATGCCGAGCAGATCATCGCGGCTCATGCCGGGCTTGCGCGCGACGCCGGCCGTGACGATGATGACATCGGCACCGGCGATATCGGCATAGTCATTCGTGCCCTTGAGCTTGGCATCGAAGCCCTCGACGGGCGCGCATTGCGATAGATCGAGCGCCTTGCCCTGCGGAATGCCTTCGACCACGTCGAACAGTACGACGTCGCCCAGTTCCTTGGATGCCGCGAGATGGGCAAGAGTGCCGCCGATGTTGCCGGCGCCAATCAGCGCAATTTTAGTACGAGCCATTCGACTCCTCCGATATAAATCGCCAGGGAGGACGCCCGCTCCAATGCAGCCGCCCCAAGGTGCGGTGCCCGCTTAGCCTCGCCAAACCCATGGGGCAACCTTATGCTGCAGTGCCCACAGAAGTTTTTTAAGGGCGGCGTGAAGCCGCATTGCTGGATGCCTTTTCGTTTCTTGGCTGCGCACCTCGATGACTCCATCGAATGAAGGCGCGTTCGAAGCGAAAGGTGGAAATATGCGCGGCAACGAATGCGAGCGCGATCGCCAGCGGGCGCTTGCAATAGCGAACCACGGCGTCGCCCTCCCCAAGCCAGCCACGCACCGTGAAGGGATGGATCACATAGAGCGCGTAGGAAATCCGGGCGATATAGCCCATGGGGCGGGACTCCAGCACGGGCCGGATCCGATGCTCGGGCTGATACAGCAGCGCTCCCACCATCATGGCTGCGAGGTACGGACGCGCATATGCCAGCACTCCGGCCTCGGCATGACAGGCGGCGAGCGCCAGCGCGCCCAGAGGCCAGAACGGCACCCTCGCAAGCGCCCTCGCGGGGAAAGAACGCGCTGGGCCGAGATGGATCAGCGCAAGGCATCCGCCGGCCAGGATGTCGTCTACGCGATAAAGCGTGACGATCGTCGTCGGCATCCCGGCCCAGATTCGCAGCAGCGTTATCGCCAGCGCGGCGGGTGGAACGAGCCACAGGCCACGCTGCCCGAACGCCGCAACGACGATGGCGATGCCGAGATAGAATTGCATCTCGACGCCCAGGCTCCAGAAATGGCCCGCATGATCGAGATGCTGGGGCGGCAGGTTCGCGTAGAAGAAGAGATTCGCAAGCCAATCGGCCACCGACGCGCCTTCCAGCGAAAAGACGATCAGGATCGCGAGCCAGGCGAGCGGCACGATCCGCGCGAGCCGGCGGACCAGGAAGCGGCCGACATTCTGGTCGCGCCACAATATGCTCACGATCAGAAATCCGGACAGGACGAAGAAGATGCTCATCCCGAAGCGGGCGACCATGTCGTTGCCCTGCCAGCGGTGCGGCCCGAGCGGCAGGAGATGCCCCGCCAACACTGCCAATATGCTTATCGCCCGCCAGCCGTCGAGGAGCTTCAGCCGCTCCACGCCGCCCTGCATCACATCTCGCTGCCGTGTCCGGTGGCGAGATAGTCCAGGCTCTGCATCTCCATCAGGCGCGAAACCGTGCGCTCGAATTCGAACGCGCCGTCGCCTTCGGGATAGAGGTTCGCCGGATCGGCCTCGGCACTCGCCAGCAGCTTCACCTTATGCTCGTAAAATGCGTCGATCAGCACCTTGAAGCGGGATGCCTCATTGCGGTTCTCGGGACCGAGCAGCGGGATGCCGACGATGATGACGGTGTGGTAGTTGCGGGCGATCGCCAGATAATCGGCGGCGCCCCGCGCCTCTGCGCAGAGCCGCTTGAACGAGAATACCGCGACCCCCWTCAGGCTCTTGGGGACATGAAGGGTGCGGCCGCCCGGGACGGCGAGTTCAGCCGTGGGAACATGCGCCTTATCCTCGGGCGGGTAATCGGTCAGCCGGAAGAACGCCTGCGACAGCGCCTCGCTGGCCGCCGGCCCGTTCGGCGTGTACCAGACGGGATGGCCGCCCAGCCGCTCCAGCCTGTAATCGGTAGGGCCGTTGAGCGACAGCACGTCGAGCTTCGCTTCGATGAGGTCGATGAAGGGCAGGAACAGCTCGCGGTTCAGGCCATCCTTGTAGAGATCGCGCGGTGGACGGTTGGACGTGGTGACGATGGTCACGCCCGCGTCCAGTATCAGGCTGGTGAAGAGGCGGCTCAGAATCGCAGCGTCAGCCATGTTGTTCACGACCATCTCGTCGAACGCCAGCACCTTGGCCTGCGCGGCGATCGCCTCGACGACCGGCGGGATCGGATCACCCTTCTCCTTGAGACGCTCGACACGGAGCCGATCGTGAACCTCCAGCATGAACTCGTGGAAATGCACGCGTCGCTTGGCTTCGATTCGCACGCAATCGTAGAACAGGTCCATCAGCATCGATTTGCCGCGGCCGACCCCACCCCACATATAGAGGCCACGCGGCGGCACCGGCGCCTTGCCGAGCATTCGCCACAGCAGGCTGCCCTTGACCGGCTGCTCGGCAAGCCCGGTGGCCAAGCGGTCGAGACGCTCGACCGTCACGCGCTGGTCGGGATCCGGCCGCAACTCGCCCGAGGCCAGCAGCTCCTCATAGCGGGCGATGACGCTGGTCATCGATCCAGCCCGCGGATGGGCCCGCCGAAACTCGCCATCGTCTTTCCCGGACGAAAGGTCAGAGCTGGCGCTCGACCACCATCTTCTTGATCTCCGCGATCGCCTTGGCCGGGCTCAGGCCCTTTGGACAGACATTCGCGCAGTTCATGATCGTGTGGCAGCGATACAGGCGGAACGGATCCTCGAGTTCATCGAGACGCTCGCCGGTCATCTCGTCGCGGCTGTCGGCGAGCCAGCGATAGGCCTGCAACAGGATCGCCGGTCCGAGGAATTTGTCGCTGTTCCACCAATAGCTCGGGCAAGAGGTCGAGCAGCAGGCGCACAGGATGCACTCGTACAGGCCATCGAGCTTGTTGCGATCGTCAGGCGACTGGAGACGCTCCTTGCCCGACGGGTCGGGCGTCACCGTCTTCAGCCAGGGCTGGATCGAGGCGTATTGCGCATAGAAATGGGTGAAGTCCGGAACCAGGTCCTTGATCACATCCATATGCGGCAGCGGGGTGATGCGAACCTCGCCCTTGCAGTCCTCGATCGCCGTGGTGCAGGCGAGGCCGTTCCTGCCATCCATGTTCATCGAGCATGAACCGCAGATGCCCTCACGGCACGACCGTCGGAAGGTGAGCGTGGGATCCTGCTCGCTCTTGATCTTGATGAGCGCGTCGAGAACCATGGGTCCGCACTCGGCGAGGTCGACCTCGAACGTATCATAACGCGGGTTTTCGCCGCTGTCGGGATCGTAGCGATAGATCTTGAAGGCTTTCGGATCCTTGGCGCCCGAAGCCTTCAGGGTCCTGCCCTTCTTGATCTTGCTGTTTTTGGGAAGCGCGAACTCGGCCATGACTCGAAACCCCCTGCCTTAGTTCGACCGGCGATAGCGAATAGCTGCGCGGGGCTCAACGCCTAAGCGATGATTTATCCGCATGATTCCCTTCCTCTTCCGATCCCTTGAATGGAAGGGGGGATGATCTAAAGCACGCGGATGGCCTCTGCTCCCACCGAACTCCCCCCCGGCGCACGCCAGGTTGCCAAGGGCGCGGGGACGGCACTGCTCGCGCGGGCCGGCGGCGTCATCGAGATCATCTCCCAGCCGCTCTATGTCTGGCTGTTCGGACTGCCCACCTATGGCCTGTACATGGTGCTCTGGTCGGCGGTGAATCTGGTCGAGAATTTCGCGGATCTCGGCATGACCAGCGCGCTCCAGCGGGTGGTACCGCAGGCCAGCGATGACGCCGAACGCGCGATGGCGCTGCGGCAGGCGATGCTGTTCGGCGTCTTGCCGTGCATCCTGATCGCGCTGGCAACCAGTCTCGGCGCGCACTGGATTGCCGGTGTCGTCAATGTCGCCCCGAAGGACCGCGACCAGCTCGCCACCGGCATCGCCCTGTTCGCCTGGGCGCTGCCCTTCTGGGCTTATGTCGAGATCGCCACCTCGGCGCTGCGCGCGCGCAAGGCGTTCGGCCCCGAAATTCGCCTGCGGGTGATGTGGGAGCAGATCATGCGCATGGCGGCGGCGGTCGTGCTCGCCGCGCTTGGCGCCGGCACGCTCGGCCTGCTGATCGCGCACATCTGCTCCTTGGCGATGACCTGCATTTTTTCGACCCGGCTGCTGGCGCGCTTCTACCGTCTCGATCTCGTTCTCAAGACCGCGCCCGTCCCCGGCATGACCCGCAAGACGCTCTACGCGGGCCTGTCCGTCCTCCCCTCCAATATCGTCAACCGATTGTTTTCCGACGCCCCGCCGCTGATCCTCAACCTGCTGATCCCCGGCGCCGCCGGCGCCAGCGCCGCGGGCCTGTTTGCTATCGCGCGCAAGATCGCGAGCGGCGTACAGCTGATCCGCCAGGCCTTCTCCTATGTGATGGCGCCGCTGGCGTCCGAGGCAGTGCGCCACGACATGCGCCACGTCGCCGAGATATACGGCTTCGCGACGCGGCTGACCATCGTCGTCGCCACGCCCGTGGTCTGCACGATCGCCGGCGGCGGCCGCGCGTTGCTGGCGCTGTTCGGGGGGGCCGCGCAAACCGCCTACCTGGCGCTGGCGCTGCTCACCTTCACCCGGCTGATCGAGGCTGTGGCTGGCCAGGCCGCAGCGATCCAGTCGGTCATCAGCCGCTACCACCATCCGCTGGTCGGCAGTGCGCTGGGTCTCATTGTGTCGCTGTCGCTGGGAGCGATGCTGTTGCCGCAGGGCGGGATGGATGGGATGGCGATAGCGGTTTCGGCCGGCATCGCGGTGTCGGTGCTGACGCCGATGGTCCAGCTATGGTCGCATGATCGGCTGCACCCGTTCGCACCGCCTTTCGCTCGTGCCGCTTGTGTCGCAGCCGCCGTCGGAACGACGATTTTCCTGCTGTCCGAGTTGCTCATGCCCTTCCACCACCTGATCCGCATCGGCCTGGGCGCGGTGATGCTGCTTGGCGGGATCTGGCTGTCGGGCCGCTTCGGGCTCTCGCTGGCGGACAAGGGCGCGCTCGGCAAGACAGCATGGAAGCTCCACCTGCTCTGACCTCAGGCGGCGTTGCGCTTCCGCAGGATCGCCTCGGCCATGGCATGATCGGAAGGTTTGTCGACGTCGATGCATGCCTCTGCAAAGGGCAGCACGACGGCGCGTGCGGCAAGGCCGAGCCGCCGCCCTGCCCGCGCGATCGCCTGTTGCAGCGTCAGTAGCCGAGCCGCGATCATCAGCGCCAGGCCCAGACCGAACGCGCCGAGCACCGCCCGCGCCTTCTTGCGCTGCTGCTCGATCCGGCGCCAAGCGGCCAGCCCGTCGAGCGCGGCGGGACTGCCCAGCCAGAACAGATTGGCGCCCGAATAGGCACCCCCGCGAAAGGGCAGCCAGGTGCGCCGATTGCCGGGATAAGCGGCCTCCAGCGTGTTCCGCTCGACCAGCGCCACCGCAAGGTCGGCACCCTGCGATCGCGCGACGAACTGGCCGATCATCGCGTCGTCCAGTAGGACATTATCCGCGGTGGTCAGCAGGAAGGGATAGCCGCCCGGCATCGCCCGCAATGTCGCGCTGATCGCCTCGACGATCGAATCCCCGCAGTCGCGCGCCATCACACGCGGCTCGTCGTCCAGCCACCGGGTCTGCGGATGTTCGAGCAGTGCGGCACTGTTCTGCGCGAGGATCACGATCCGCTTCACGTCGTTCCGCGCGGCGAGCGTCGCTCCCACCCACCCGAGCATCGGTTGGCCGGCGACGTCGACCAGCGCCTTGATGGATTGTCCGAAATGCTCGGCGAGCGGATCCCTGCCCGGCCGCTGGCCGGCAAGCACGATCGCGGTGAAAAGGGTGTCGCTCATCGACCCGCCCTTGCCAGTCCGTCGCCCGATGGGCAAGGAAGCGACCCAAAATCACAACCCCAAGGACGACATGACCGCCGCTTCTCTCGCTGTTCGATCGATCGGCACCAATCCGACCCCGATCTGGGGAATGACCAGCACTGAACGGCTTCGCCGGATCGCCGCCGCGCAGAAGCTGCGTTTCGGGGCGACCAACGGACCGGCGCTTCTCGTCGCGGCCAGCCATGTATTCGAACCCGCCTGGCTGAAGTTCATGGAACAGCGCCCGGGCCAGGTGCTGACGCTCGGCGGCGAGAAGGTGATCGCCCATGTCCCCGATGACCAACATCATGTCGCCGACGGCAGCCACAGCGAATTTCCACAGGAATTGACGGAAGTGCGCGCCGAGGATCATCGGCTGTTCTACAACGAGGCGCTGCGGAAGCGCGAGGAGCCGGTGATCGAACGGCTCGATCCGGCAAGCGTCCGAGCGATCGAGCGCAAGACCTATCTCGGCGCCTATAAGGGCGTGACCGACCTGCTCACCAAATATCTCTGGCCCGAATGGGCATTGGTGCTGACCCGCATCGCCGCGCGGATCGGCATGACGCCGAACCAGGTGACGACGATCGGCGCGATCATGTGCGTTCTCGCTACGGCCGCATTCTGGTACGGGCATTATTGGGCGGGGATGGCAGCGGGACTCGTCTTCATGGTGCTCGACACTGTGGACGGCAAGCTGGCGCGCTGCACGATCACCTCGAGCGCCTGGGGCAACATCTTCGATCATGGCCTGGATCTGGTGCACCCGCCCTTCTGGTGGGCGGCCTGGGCGGTTGGCCTCGGCAGCTGGAACCTAGCGATCTCGGAGGAAACCTTCGGTCTCGTGATGGTTGCGATCGTCGGGGGCTATGTGGTGCAGCGGATCATCGAAGGCCTCTTCATCGGCCGCTTCGGCATGCACATCCACGTGTGGGAAAAGGTCGACAGCGATTTCCGCCTGATCACCGCGAGGCGCAACCCGAACATGGTGATCCTGTTCGTCGCGACCCTGCTCCAGCGGCCCGACATCGGCTTGATCGCCGTCGCCTGGTGGACTGTGCTCTCCTGCGCTTTCCACGCTGTGCGGCTGTTGCAGGCGATGGCGCGACAGGCGCATGGCGCGGCGATAACATCCTGGCTGGCGGTGTAGGAAGGATCGACATGGCTAACACGACGATCGAGAAATTCGGCTATCCCGCGACACTGATCCGTGACTATGGCCACTGGGTCGTGCTGCTTCGCCCGGCTCAGCCCACGCTGGGTTCGCTGGTGCTCGCCGCCAAGTACGACGCTGTCGCCTTCGGCGCGCTGCCGCCCGAGGCCCATGCCGAACTGGCGACGATCACCGCCGAGATCGAGGCAGCACTCGCCGCCGCGGTGTCCTATCAGCGGATCAACTATCTGATGCTGATGATGGTCGACCCGCATGTGCATTTCCACGTCATACCGCGCTACGAAGGCGAACGTGAATGGGGCGAGCTGTCAGTCACCGACGCGGGGTGGTCGGGCCCCCCCGCGCTCGGACAGGCGGTCGCATTGACGAGCGCGCAGATCGAAGCCGTGGCACAATGGCTGAAGGGGGTATGGCCTTCCTGACGATCGCCCGGAAACTCTCAGCCTCGCACCCAGCCGTCGGTCAGCGCGCGCGCAATCGGCAGATCCTCCGGGAAATCGACCTCCGCCCAGGGCAGTCCCTCGATCGATACGGTGCCCACGACCCCCGACGGCGCCAAGGCGTGGATCGCCTTCAGGTACCAGTTGAGCACACCCTCGGGCGTCCGCATCATCGCTTCGACCTGGTTGCGGAAGATGGACGGCCCGTCGCCCTTGAAGGCCAGCATGCCGATCGATTCCGCGTTGCTGTCCTGCGCATCCAGCCGCTTGCCGATCTGCAGCAGGCGATCACCGTCGCGTTGCACCTTCATATCGTCGAGATCGTAACTGTCCTTGACGTCGATCGTCACGGTGATCGGCATGGCCGCGCCCCCGATCAGCCGCCCGACGATCTCCGGCGATACGAGCGTGTCTCCGTTCAGGATGATGAAATCCCGGTCCATCTCCTCGCGGACGATCCAGCAGGAGCCGAGATTATCGGCAACCTTGTAAAAGGGATTGAAACATGTGCGTATTGCGGGGCGGGGCTGCGGGATTGCTGCGAGGGCGGCGTCCAGCTTGTAGTCGCGGAATCCTGTGACGACGGCGATCTCTTCGATCCCGTTCGCGGCAAGGGCTTCGATCTGCCAGGCGATCAGGCTTTTGCCTGCGAAATCGATGAGGCACTTCGGCTGGTCCGCCGTGAGAGGCAGCAGGCGGGAACCCTGACCCGCCGCGAGTATGATGGCCTTTTTCATAGGCGGGGCGGGTAATCGGCAAATATGGCGGGATCGAGGATTTTGGATGACAGGCCGCGAATAGCCTTCGCTTTTGTCGGCGGCATGCACCAGGCGCTGCATATCGCGCCGGTAGCAGCGGCCCTTCATGCCAGCGGAGTCGCGCAGGTGGACGCGTTCGTCCTCGACGAGGATGCGATGCCGAAACTGGCCGGGATGTTCACGGCTTTGGGGGCAGCGGGCGTCCCGATCCTGGCGATGACGCTGCCGCGGCCGATAGCTGCCCTGGCGAACTATTCGGGGCGTTTCGAGGCCATGAAGCTGCCCAAGCTGCTCTGCTGGCAACGCCGACTGCGCCGATATGACGCGATCGTGACGGCCGAACGGACCACGACCCTCCTCAAGCGCCTGCCGGGCCGGCAGCCTTTGCTCGTCCATATCCCACATGGTGCTGGCGATCGCGCCAAGGGCTTCGAGCCGCGGCTGCGGTTGTTCGACCAGGTGATCACCGCCGGCGAAAAGGATCGGCGCCGGATGGTGGCGGAGGGACTGGTCCAGCCCGAGCATTGCCACACATCGGGATATATCAAGCTGGCCGCTGTCGAGCGGCTCTCGCCCGTGCCGGACCTTGGGGCACCGCTTTCGCCGGAGCGGCCCACCATTCTTTACAATCCCCATTTCGCCAGGAAAATGTCGTCCTGGACGCGGTTCGGCGAAGCGCTGGTCGATCGGGTTGTCGCCGAAGGCCGATACAACCTGATCGTCGCGCCCCATGTACGGCTTCGCGAGACGCTGAGCGCGGAGGAGGCCGAAGCCTGGCAGCGCAAGGCGGTGCCAGGGCGCGTGATCGTCGATCTCGGATCCTGGAGGTCGCTCGACATGAGTTACACCCGGGCCGCCGACCTCTATATCGGCGACGTCAGCAGCCAGATCTATGAGTATCTCGTCACACCCAAGCCCTGCCTGTTTCTTGACGCACATGGCGTGAACTGGCGCGGTAATCCCGATTACGCGATGTGGGGCTTCGGAGAGGTCTGCGCCTCCGTGGATGGCGCCATGGCGGCGATCGGCACGGCCGCGACGCGGCATGGCGAGTTCGCGGAGATCCAGCGGGCAGCGGTTGCGGACGCGCTCGGCGACACCGGCGCGCAGGCACCGCATCTCGCGGCGCAGTGGATCATGGCGCGGCTGGCCGGGACGGGCGACGTGCCGGTCGAGATCGACTCAGGCGTACCGGAAATCAGCTCGGCGACGGCTGAATCAGATTTTGCAGCTGCGAAATCGTGAACGGCTTTTGCAGGAACAGTGTTTCTGGCGGGAGATCGTCCGGCATCGGATAACCCGACACGATAACGATCCGCATATAAGCATTTTCGGTCCTGATCTCGTTGGCAAGGGCAAGCCCTGCGACCCGATCATCCTGCAATTTCAGGTCCGTCAGCAGGAACTGGAACTCACGATCTTGGATAGCCCTTCGCGCGTTCTCGGCATCCTCGGCGGAAGTGACCGAATAGCCCATTTCCTCGATCAGTTCGGCGAGCAGCCGTTGCAGCATCGGATCGTCTTCGACGATCAACGCTCGGCCCATGCTCTGCCCCACCGAAAGTCCCCTTGTGCCCTACGCCGATAGCAAAACCGCCCGCTACCTTTGACGTTCCGCCCGAAGCGACGAAACGGCCGGAAACAATGATGATATTAGACTGATCCGCTCCAGAGCCGTAGCCCGCAAATTCACGGGTCGTTTCGAAGCAGCGCGGCCACCCCGCGGCCTATCCAGCCGGCGATTTTGGGAGGCACAAAAAAAGAGGGCTGAAGCCCTCTTTCCTTGTCCCGGAAAGCGGCGCGATCAGTATACGCGCGGCTTGGGCTTCACATATTCGGCCTCGTCGGTGAGCGTATATTCATGCACCGGGCGATAATCGATCGTGACCGCGCCCTTGTCGAACCAGGTGATCGTATGCTTCATCCATTCCGCATCGTCGCGGTTCGGATAATCCTCGTGCATATGCGCGCCGCGGCTTTCCTTGCGGTTGGCGGCCGAGTGCATCGTCACCACCGCCTGCGGCAGCATATTGTCGAGTTCAAGTGTCTCGATCAGGTCGGTGTTCCAGATCAGCGACCGATCGGTGACGCCAACGTCCTGCAGCTCGGCATAGACATTGTCGATCAGGCCCAAGCCCTCGCGCAGCAGTTCGGTGTCGCGGAACACGGCGCAGTGCTTCTGCATGGTATGCTGCATGTTGAGGCGGATCTTCGCCGTGGGCGTCCCACCCTTCGCGTTGCGATAATGATCGAGCCGGCCAAGCGCCTTGTCATCGGCCTCGGCAACCACAGCGCCGTGCTTGCTGTTGGGCTTGATCAGCTCGGCCAGGCGGAAACCGGTGGCACGGCCGAAAACGACAAGATCGATCAGCGAGTTGGAACCCAGGCGGTTTGCGCCATGAACCGAGACGCACGCCGCCTCGCCGACTGCGAACAGGCCGGGGACGACCGTGTCGGGATTGCCGTCCTTCAGGGTCACGACCTCGCCATGATAGTTACACGGCACGCCGCCCATATTGTAGTGGACGGTCGGCGTCACCGGCAGCGGCTGGCGAGTCAGATCGACATTGGCGAAGATCTTGCCGGTCTCGGTGATACCCGGAAGCCGCTCCGCCAGCACCTTGGGATCGATATGATCGAGGTGCAGGTAGATATGATCGCCGTTCTTGCCGACGCCGCGGCCTTCGCGCATCTCCATCGCCATCGAACGCGACACCACGTCGCGGCTGGCGAGATCCTTGGCGGACGGCGCATAGCGCTCCATGAAGCGCTCACCCTGCGAGTTGGTTAGATAGCCGCCCTCGCCTCGCGCGCCCTCGGTGATGAGCACGCCCGCACCGTAGATACCGGTCGGATGGAACTGGACGAATTCCATATCCTGCAGCGGCAGGCCCGCGCGCAGCACCATGCCGCCGCCGTCGCCGGTGCAGGTGTGCGCCGACGTTGCCGAGAAATAGGTGCGGCCCGAACCGCCGGTGGCGAGCACCACGGCATGGCTGCGGAAGCGATGAATCGATCCATCTTCCATGCACAGCGCAATCACGCCCTTGCACTCGCCGCCCTCCATGATGAGGTCGAGCGCGAAATATTCAATGTAGAAGTCGGCGTCATACTTCAGGCTCTGCTGGTAGAGCGCATGCAGCATGGCGTGGCCGGTGCGGTCGGCGGCAGCGCAGGTCCGCTGCACTGGCGGCCCCGCGCCCATATTCTGCATATGGCCACCGAACGGGCGCTGATAGATCTTGCCTTCGTTGGTCCGACTGAACGGCACGCCGGCATGTTCAAGCTCGATCACCGCGGCGGGCGCTTCGCGCACCATATATTCGATCGCGTCCTGGTCGCCCAGCCAGTCAGACCCCTTGACGGTGTCGTACATATGCCAGGTCCAGTGATCCGGACCCATGTTGCCGAGCGAGGCGGCGATGCCACCCTGCGCCGCGACGGTGTGGCTGCGCGTCGGGAACACCTTCGTGATGCAGGCGGTCTTGAGACCGGCACCGGCAGCGCCCATGGTGGCGCGCAGGCCCGATCCGCCTGCGCCGACGACCACCGCATCATAGAGGTGGTCAATGATTTTGTAAGCCGAGCCGGCTGGAGAATTAGGCATCAGGCGGGCACTCCCCCGAATGCGATCTTGAGGATCGAGAAAATCGACAGCGCAGCGCCTGCGATCGCATAGAAATTGAGCAACAGCACGAAGAAGATCTTGCCCCCCTCTTCATGCACATAGTCCTCCATGATCACCTGCAAGCCGAGCCGCAGATGATAGAAGACGGATATGGTCATCAGGATCAGCGGCACCGCGACGATCGGCGCACCGATCCACTGCACCATCGCGGCATGCTCATAGGACGGCAGCCGGAACAGCGAGAAGACAAACCAGGTGACGAGCAGCAGGTTACTGACTGCCGTCACCCGCTGCCGCCACCAGTGCATCGAACCATGTTTGGCCGAGCCGAGGCCGCGGACGCGGCCGATACCCGTTCCCGAACCCATTATAGCGCTCCCGTAGCTGGGCGAGCCAGGATCACGCCCCAAATCAGCAGCGTGACGAGAATGGATCCCGCCATGGTCGCAATCGCGGCCATCTTGTTCGTTTTCAGTTCATAGCCCGCGCCGACATCCATCACGAAGTGGCGCAGCCCCGAGAACATGTGCTGGAAGAACGCCCAGGTCAGCCCGATCGCGACCAGATATCCGAGCGGGGATGTCGCCGCCCACAGGAAAGTGGCGTAGGCCTCTGGCCCGCTCGCAGCGGAAACCAGCCACCAGATGAAGCCGAGTCCGGCCACTATGGCCATCCCGGCACCGGTGGCGCGGTGAAGAATCGAGACCAGCATGTGCGGGCCCCACTTCCAAATGGTGAGGTGTGGCGATAGCGGACGCCCTGGATTGCGCGACATGATGCCCTCCCTCTGTCGACGGCCCGTTCTTAGCCTATGCGCCACGCCATGCAAGGCGCTTGGCAGCCTTCGATCGCAATAAGCCCCCTGATTTACGAGCAGCCTAAACGGGGTGTTTACCATTGCCGTCTAAAACTGCGCTGGTTCGCCGAAACACAAGGACTGCGCAGAAGCCATGATGAACGCTCATGAGGTGGAGGCGATCGGCCTTACCGATCAGGAAATCGCCCGCAGGTTGGCGATCTACGATCCCAATGACACGCTCGACGCGCGCCTCAAGGCGATCGGCGCGAAAATCGGCGGCGTCATGGACATCCTCCGCCCGGTCTATGAAGCGAAGCTCGCGTTGACGGGACAGCACAGTTCTGTCGCCACGCTTGTCGCCATCTGGCAATCGGTGCTGACCGAGGGGCTTTCGCTATCCCATCTGCGCGCGTCGATCGAAAGCGCATCCCGACAGGTTACCGAGGGGAGCGACCATGTGGCGATCGCGCAGCTGAGGACAGAGGCGGTCTCGGCCCTGTGCAGTTCCATCATCGAGCGGTTCGTCGGCGAGCCCGGTTTCGTATCGGACAGCTGCCAGGCGCTGCTGACGATCAATTCGATCTTCTACGATCTCACCTTCACCGTCGCGGGGGCGCATAATCGTGCGGCGCGACACAAGGGCCTCGTCGACCAGGGACGCGAGTTTCGCACCAACATCTCCGAGACTCTGACCCGAGCTCTGGGCGATTCGCGGGGGCTGCGCGAACGGACGGGCCATACGTCGCATGCCGCCCGCGGCATGCTCGGCAAGACATCCGAAGTGGCCGCTGCCGCCGAGCAGTCCGCCCTCGCGATGCGCGAAGCCGCGCACACCGCGGCCGGGCTGATCCGAGCGATCGAGGAAAGCCGTTCCGAAGTCGAAGTTGCCGCTCAGATAGCTACGCGCGCCGCGGACCGCTCGATCCACGCCGTCGCGATCTCCGAAGTCCTGTCGGAACATGCTCAGGCGATCGAATCGATCCTCGGCCTGATCCGCGACATCGCCGGCCAGACCAACCTCCTCGCGCTCAACGCGACCATTGAGGCAGCCCGGGCCGGCGACGCCGGCCGCGGCTTCGCTGTCGTCGCACAAGAGGTGAAGAGCCTCGCGAGCCAGACCGCCCGCGCCACCGACGACATTGCGGCCAAGATCGCCGCGATCCAGGCCGCGACCCGCCAGACCGTGGAGGCCAACGGAGCGATCCGCGACATTGTCGGCGAAGTCCAGACCTCGGCCGAACGCATCCGGCTGACCATGGAAACCCAGGCGCAGACGGTTACCATGATCACCGCCGCCGTCGACGAGACAGCTTTGGCGGCCGACACGATGTCGACCACGATCTCCGCCATCCGCGTCGACACAGAGAATGTCGCCGGTGAGATCGACCATCTCGAGGCAAGCTTCCGCCGGGTGGACGGCGAGCTTTCCAAGCTGGAGACGATCACCGGCGAGTTCGTGAACCGCATCGCCGCCTAATCGCGACCGCGCAGCCCACATTCGCGCCACTCCTAGACCTTTCGGATCAGCCTGAATCAGCCTGATCCGAAAGGTCTAAACCATTGACAGAGCATGATTCACGCTTTCGGCGGAAGCGCCACGCGCTTCCACCTCAAACGGTCATGCCCTAATCGCGGAGCGATGCCGGCACCTTGCCGCCATTTTCGGCGAGTTTTCTCATGACGGCCTTGTGCAGCGCGATGTTCTGCGCGGCCGTGCCATCGGCACCGGCATGGACGTCGAGCTCGGCGGCAAGCTCCCTGCGAGCCCCCAGGCTTGAATCGAGATCGAGCAGTTGGAGCAGGTCGACGATCGATTGCCGCCAGTTGCTCTGGCGGTCCTTCGCCGCCGCGATCTGGGTCAGCACCGCCTCGACATCGACCGGCTGCGCGGGCGCAGGTGCCCCAGCCGCCGGCGTCGCTGCCGCGGGAGGCGCTACCGCAGGACGCGGCGTTGCGGCAGGCCGTGGAGCTGCAGGTGCCGCTTGCGCGGGAGTCTTGGCCTGGGCTTCGTGGTGGCCGAATATCTTGCCGATTATGTTGCCGAATATGCTCATGTCGCTCTCCTGACGCAAATCGGCAGAACGTGTGAGCCCAGGCGCGTATCCCCATGAAGACGGAAGCCGCGCCATCTCGTGGAGATAGCGCGGCATGTTCGGTCAATTCGGGATGCTAGGCAGATCAGGCAGGCTGGGGATCGGCCCAGCCGCTCGAGCCGCTGCCCGGCCGCTTGCTCTTGGGGATCGAAGATCCACCGGTGCCGAGCGCGGCAGGATTACGGGAGTTGCCGTCATCACGGCCGATATCCTCGCCCTTGATGACGCGCTTGGCTTCCTCGCCCGATAGCGTCTCATATTCGAGCAGCGCCGAACCCAGCCGGTGGAGCTGATCGAGATTGTCGGTCAGGACCTTGCGGGCGGTGTGCTCGGCTTCCTCGATCAGGCGGCGGACCTCCTGGTCGATCATCTGGGCGGTGGCCTCCGACACACTCTGATTGCGTGACACCGAATGGCCGAGGAACACCTCGTCCTGGTTGTCGCGGTAGCGCAGCCAGCCGAGTTTTTCAGACATGCCATATTCCATCACCATCGAGCGGGCCATGTCGGTGGCCTGCTGGATGTCGTTGGAGGCACCGGTGTTGAGTTCGTCATTGCCGTAGATGATCTGCTCGGCGATGCGGCCGCCGAAGCAGAGCGCAAGCCGCGCCTTCATCTGCTTCATCGTCATCGAATAGCGATCGCGCTCGGGCAGGTTCCACGTCACGCCCAGCGCGCGTCCCCGCGGGATGATCGTGACCTTGTGGAGCGGATCGCAGCCGGGAACATGGAGCGAGACGAGGGCGTGGCCCGCCTCATGATAGGCGGTCGCCTTCTTCTCGTCCTCGGTCATGACCATGGACTTCCTCTCGGCGCCCATCATGACCTTGTCCTTGGCTTCCTCGAACTCCTTCATCGCCACGAGGCGCTTGCCCTTGCGCGCGGCAAGCAGTGCGGCCTCGTTTACGAGATTGGCTAAATCGGCACCCGAAAAGCCCGGCGTGCCGCGCGCGATGGTGCGGGCGTTGACGTCGGGCGCCAGCGGCACCTTTTTCATATGGACGGCCAGAATCTTCTCGCGACCCTCGATATCCGGACGTGGGACGACCACCTGACGGTCGAAGCGGCCCGGACGCAGCAACGCAGGATCGAGCACGTCGGGGCGGTTGGTCGCCGCGACGATGATGATGCCCTCATTGGCCTCGAAGCCGTCCATCTCGACCAGCAGCTGGTTCAGCGTCTGCTCGCGCTCGTCATTGCCATTGCCCAGGCCCGCGCCGCGATGGCGTCCGACCGCGTCGATTTCGTCGATGAAGACGATGCAGGGCGCGTTCTTCTTCGCTTGCTCGAACATGTCGCGGACACGGCTGGCGCCGACGCCGACGAACATCTCGACGAAGTCCGAACCCGAAATGGTGAAGAAAGGCACGTTCGCCTCACCGGCGATGGCACGGGCGAGCAGCGTTTTGCCGGTGCCAGGCGAGCCGACCAGCAATGCCCCCTTCGGAATTTTGCCACCAAGACGAGCAAATTTGGTAGGATCCTTCAGGAAATCGACGATCTCCTGCAGTTCCTCGCGAGCCTCGTCGATCCCGGCGACATCGTCGAACGTAACCTTGCCGTGCTTCTCGGTGAGCATGCGCGCGCGCGACTTGCCGAAGCCCATCGCTCCGGAGCCGGCGTTCTTCTGCATCTGGCGCATCACGAAGAAGGCGATGCCCAGGATCAGCAGGAACGGCAGCGACTGATATAGCATGATCATCCAGAAGCTGGTCTGCTCAGCCGGCTTCGCACGGAAGGTGACATTCTTGCTCGCCAGCCGCTGGATCAGCATCGGATCATTGGGCGCATTCGTGGAGAAGGCGCTGCCGTTGGTATATTTGCCGTTGATGACGCCTTCGCCGATATCGGCTTCGCGCACCGTGCCTTCATCGACACGCGCGAGAAACTCGGAATAGGCGATCTGGTCGCCGGCGGCACCGCGCGACGAACTCTCGAACATCGATACGAAGACGACCAGGGCCAAGAGGATGCCCATCCAAATAGCGAGGCTCTTCATCCAGGGATTGGGCTGCTTCGGCTCTTTATCGTCACTCATGCGTCTGTTCCGCCTTTCACGGGCCAAGATAGGCACCGTCGAATTAATAACAATGGAACAGACCGCCAAAGCCCGCGCTTTCAGCGTCGCGGGCGCGCTTTTTCGATCAGGATGCGACGCCCGGGCGACAAGGTCAGTCGGCCAACGCTCGCATTCAGCCCCGCGTCGAGCCGCACCATCGCGGTCTCCAAGGTGGGGCCATCCACCGGCGAATCGGCATCGCCGATCAGCCGCGACAATATCCGACGCCGCGCCTCGCGCGGCAAGCCCTCCAAATCGACGGCCACCCGCCCCTCTTCAAGCCGATCGACCCGCGAACGGATCCCCTCTCCCGCAAGCCAATCGAGCGCCGCATCGGCGTCGGCAAGATGTGCCGCAGCTGCGGCCAGCCGCAGCGGATCGAGCTGATCGCCCGCGGTCGCCAGCAGGATGCGGACCTGGGTGCGATCATAATGCGGGTCGGCGTTGCTCGGGTCGGTCACAGTCTCAATATCTGCGACAATGGCGGCCAGATCAGCGCGTCGCCAGCCGAGGAGCGGGCGAACGAGCAGGACGCCGCCAAGATCGCGGCGTTGGCGGATGCCGGAGAGCCCGGACAATCCGGCGCCGCGGGCGAGGCGCATCAGCAGCGTCTCGGCCTGATCATCGGCATGGTGGGCGGTGAGGAGCGCGCCCAGATCATGATCGCGGGCCCAGCCGGCAAGCGCCTCATATCGGGCGCGGCGCGCCGCAGCCTGAACGCTGGCCTCCCCCCCAACAGTCACGCTGAGCATATGATGCGCGACGCCCAGCGCGACGCAGGCACGAGCGACGAGATGCGCCTCGGCAGCGGCCTCGGGCCGCAGGCCGTGGTCGACCGTTGCGGCCTGGATGCGGCCCGGAAAAGCAGCGGCGGCGAGGTACAGGAGCGCCATGCTGTCCGGCCCCCCGGAAACAGCGAGCCCCAGCCTGATGTCATCCGATTGCAGCAGGCGCGCGAGATCGTTCCGGAAGCGTTCGACCAGGGACGGAGTGGCCGACCCTTCGCACGGCAACGAACCAGAAACCGATCCTGCTACCCCATCCTTATTGGCACTTGGCATCGGCCTTTCCCTTGGCGACGAGGTCGGCAAGTCCGCCGGTCACCTTGTCGGGATATTTGGCCATGAGCACCTCATAGGCCTGACAGGCCTTGTCGGGCAGAGGCGGTTTCCGCTTCATCAGAGCCTGTGCCATATAGACGTAGCTGTGCGGAGCACGCTCGCCGGCCTCATCCTTCGTGTTGTCGAAAAACTCCCGGATCGCCTCATTATACTGGCCATTGTCGAGATAGGCGCGACCGGCGAGATTGCGGGCATAGCTGGCATATTTGTGCTTCGGATATTTGGCGACCATCGCCTTCAGCGCGGCGACGGCCTCGGGATATTTCTTCTGCTCCCACAGCGCATAGCCGGCCATGTAAGCGTCCTTGCCCGGATCGCCGCTCGGGGCAGCCGCTGCCGCCGCGGGTGCGGGCGCAGCGGCGCTCGTACCGCCGGCCGGCGCCTTGGTTGCGGGCGGCACGACATATGGCAGGGTTGCGCTCGCCGCGCCGCCGGCGACCGGGGCGCCACCCTTGCCTTCGAGCGCGTTGAGGCGGAACTCCGCATCGCCCTTCATCCTGGCGAACTGATCCTCGAGCTTGCGCAGATTATAGCTGTTCTGCTCGACCTGGCCGGTCAAGCCGGCAAGCGCCCTTTCGAGGGCATCGACGCGGCGCGAGAGATCGGCAACTGGCGTCTCCGCAGGCGCGCCGGCCGGCGCAGGCGCCGGTGTCTCCGCCTTTATCTCCGGTTCGAAATATTGCTGCGCGCCGCCGGGAAAGACCTTGCGCTGCACGGCCTTCATTTCCTTCTCGAGCTTGCCGACACGGCCCTCGATCGGCAGCTGCGGTTCGGCGGCCAGCAACGGGAAAGACGTGCCGGACAGAAGCAGGAGGGCGACGATCGCCTTCTTCATGATGGTGGATCTCCGTGGGATCGGTTCGATAGCATGATGCAGCGCGAGTACAGCCCGGATCAAGGCTAAGGAAGCTGATTGGAGTCGCTTATAGGCCGAGCCGGGTCCGGACGGCTACCCGTCGGATCATCGCCCGGCGGCACAGGCCGCACAAGGCGGCGCGCCGGCGCGCCGACGGTCGCGGCAGCGGGGACTTCGGCCGCTGCATTGCTTGCGGAGACGACACCATCCTGGGGACCGGCTGGCGGCGTGGTGGCGATCGCCACCAGCGCGTCGCGCTTCAGGCTATAGTCGCGCACGATCCGGTCCGGCGCGCCGACCGGCGGCAGTGCCGTTTCGCCTATCAGCACCTTCACCGACTGGGGCCGGCCGGTACGCAGGATCGCATCGACGGCGGTGTCCGGAATTGCGACGCTCTGCCCGGCCTTCAGCACGTCCATATAATAGATCTTGCTGCCGTCACGTTCGGATATCTTCAGCCAGACATCCTCGGCAGCGGCGATGCTGATGGGACCGCTAGGCGCCGCAGGTTGGACCGGAAGGCTGGTCGGCGGCGGCGCGACGGGTCGTGGCACGACCGGACGTGCGTCCGGCACGGTATCGGCAGCAAGCTTGGCCAAGTCGCTATTGTCGCCCTCGAAGCGAAGCAGGAGATAGCCCATGCCGAGAAGCAAGGCGACGCCTAGCGCGATCATGGCAAGCAGTCGCGACGGCACCCGGGAGGGATCGACCGGCTCATAAGCCTCCGGCTCGAAATAGGCGCGGCGCGCGTCGCCGATCTCGTCGCGAAACGCCCGCGAAAGCGCCTGGCCATCAAGCCCCAGCATCGTTGCATAGCTTTTGACGAAGCCGGCCGAATAGGGAATGGCAGGGAGCCCACCGTGATCGCCGCTCTCGATCGCTAGGAGATGACGCAACGGAATGCGGGTGCGTGCGGCAACCTCGCTCAGTTCGAGCTTCTGGCGCAACCGCTCGGCAGCGAGTTGCTCACCCACATTCTGTGGGAACAAGCCCCGTTCGTCCGCGCTTTCGCCCATCGAGCTCTCCTTCACGCTTCGGCACGATCACGCAAGCGACCAAACATCGGCCCGCAAACGCGCCATCGGCGTCACCATCCCCCTGGCGACGCACGGTTTGCCGCGCAAATCAGGTGATCGCAACCCCATTGCGTTCGGCCCAGCCGGTCAGGTCATCACGAAGGCTGCGCGAAGGACGCGCGAGGAAGCCATCCATCTCCGCTCGCAGTGCCGCGGCGTCCAGCGAGCGGATCATCGCCTTGACCGGTCCAATCGCCGCCGGCGTGATCGAAAGCCGATCGATGCCGATACCGATCAGGGCCATCGCTTCCAGCGGACGACCACCCATTTCCCCGCAGACGCCGATCGGAACGCCAGCGGCGCGGGTCTGCTTCGCCACGCGGGCGATGAAGCGCAGAATCGCAGGGCTCAGCCAGTCATAGCGCTCTGCCAGCTTCGGGTTCGAGCGATCCGCGGCGAACAGGAACTGGGTCAGGTCGTTGGTGCCGATCGACAGGAAATCGAGTCGCGGCAGGATCATGTCGAGACTCTCGGCAAGCGCCGGCACTTCCAGCATCGTTCCGTAGCGGATGATGTTGGGCACCGCACGATTGCGATCGTGGATCCATTTGCGCTGGGCTTCGAACAGGGCAACCGCCTCGTCATACTCCCACGGCTCCGACACCATGGGGAACATGACGTTGAGCGTGCGTCCCGCTGCCGCCTCCAGCAGCGCGCGCGCCTGCACCTTCATCAATGCGTCGCGTTCCAGCGCGAGGCGGATCGCGCGCCAGCCGAGCGCCGGGTTCTCCTCGGACGCGTCGCCATCGGTGTTCATATAGGGAAGCGCCTTGTCGCCGCCGATGTCGACGGTGCGGAACACCACCGGCCGGTCGCCGGCGGCGTCGAGCACTTCCTTGTACAGCCGCTGCTGGCGCTCGCGCTGCGGCAGCGTTGCCGAAACGAGGAACTGGAACTCAGTACGGAAGAGGCCGACGCCATCGGCGCCGGTGACGTCCAGAGCCGCCATGTCGTCGCGCAGGCCAGCATTGACCATCAATTCCAGGCGCAGCCCGTCCTTCGTCTGGGCAGGCAGGTCGCGCATCGCGGCGAATTCCGCGCGGCGTTTCTGCCCCACCATCATTCTCGCCTCGAACGCCTCGTCCATCGTCGGGTTGGGGCGCACCACGACCGATCCCATGGTTCCGTCCAGCAGCATCGGATCGCCCTCGGCGACAAGGCGGCGGATATCCTTGACGCGGCCAAGCACCGGTACGCCCATGGCGCGGGCGACGATCGTGACATGCGCGGTGAGGGAACCCTCTTCGAGCACGACCCCCTTCAGGCGCCGACGATCATATTCGAGCAGTTCGGCAGGGCCGAGATTGCGCGCAACAAGGATGGAATCCTGCCGAAGCCCTAGTTGCGCCGCGGTCCCGAGCTGCCCGGACACGATTCGCAGCAACCGGTTCGACAGGTCCTCGAGGTCGTGCATGCGATCGGCGAGCAGCGGATCGCCAATCTCCCGCATCCGCATGCGGGTTCGCTGCTGGACGCGCTCGATCGCCGCTTCGGCGGTCAGGCCGCTTTCGATGGCCTCATTGATGCGGCGTATCCAACCCTCGTCATAGGCGAACATCTTGTACATCGCGAGGATGTCCTGATGCTCGCCGGCGACGCCGAAGTCGGCCTCCCTCGTCATCCGCTCGATCTGGTCGCGCATTTTCGCGAAGGCCGATTTGACGCGGTGCCGCTCGACTTCGATGTCCTCGGCGACGGTATGCTCGATCTCGACCCGCGGCTGGTGATAGACCGCCCTGCCCCGAGCCATGCCCTCGACAAGCTTGAGTCCCGCCAGCCGAACCGGGCCGGTGTCGCGGGTGCCGATCGCTCCGGTGCTGCTGTCATCGATCAGCCCGGCGCCGGCGATCAGTTCGGCCAGCACCATGGCGACGGTCTGCAGCGCCTCGATCTCCACTTCGTCGAACTTGCGCTGTTCGCGATGCTGCACGGCGAGGACGCCCACGGCCTGTTCACGTCGTACGATCGGCACGCCTGCAAAGCTGTGGAACAGCTCCTCGCCCGTTTCCGGCTTGTAGGCGAAATCAGGATGGCTGGTGGCTTCGTCGAGATTGAGCGTCTCAACATCCTCCGCAATCGTGCCGACCAGTCCCTCGCCAAGCGCCATCTTGGTGACGTGGACAGCTTCCTGCTTCAGGCCGCGGGTTGCGAACAGCTCGAGGACGCCGTCGCGCAACAGGTAGATCGAGCAGACTTCGGTGCCCAGCGCCTCGCCAATGATCTGCACCACCCGGTTGAGCTTCGCCTGGGCAGCCGAGCGCGACGCCATAACATCGTGCAGGCGGGTCAGAATTTCGCGCGCAGCGGAGGTTGCGGTCAGCGGTGCCATCATGGCCCGCTATCAGAAAGCGAGTGCGGTTTCCAATGATGGAATCTGCCGGGGTGCCGACGCACCCCCGAGATCCATCAGGCGGCGCGCCGCTCCAGCGCCGTCGCCGCCTCTTCGAGCAGCGTCGCCACGATTTCCGAAAGCGGTTCCTCCTTCGTCACCATGCCGACCGACTGGCCCGCCATCAGCGAACCATGTTCCACATCGCCTTCGATAACCGCGCGGCGCAAGGCGCCAGCCCAATAATGCTCGATCTGAAGCTGGGCCTCCATCATCTCGACTTTGCCCTCGTCGAGCAGCTGCGCAACCTCGCGCTGCTTGGCGGTGAACAGCTCGCTCGACGCGTTCTTGAGCGCGCGAACGGGGATCACCGGCAACCGCGGATCGATCTGGACGCTGGCGACGGCGTCCCGCGCTGAAGCGCGGATGAAGGCCTTCTTGAAATTGGGATGCGCGATCGACTCATGGGCACAGACGAAACGAGTGCCAAGCTGGACGCCCGCAGCGCCCATTTCGAGATAGCCCGCAATCGCCTCGCCGCGGCCGATGCCGCCTGCAACGAAGACCGGCAGCTGATCGGCGATGGTCGGCAGGATTTCCTGCGCGAGTACCGAGGTAGAGACCGGGCCGATATGGCCGCCGGCTTCCATCCCCTCGACGACCAGCGCGTCCACACCAGAACGGATCAGTTTCTTCGCCAGCGCGAGCGCTGGGGCGAAGCAGATCACTTTGGCGCCCGACGCTTTGATCTTCTCGATCGCCCCGCCCGGCGGCAGGCCGCCGGCGAGCACGACATGGCTAACCTGATGCCGCGCGCAGACATCGATCAGCGCATCAAGATCGGGATGCATGGTGATGAGGTTTACGCCGAACGGCTTGGCGGTCAGCGTCTTGGTCCCGGCGATCTCGGCATCGAGCAACGCCGGAGTCATCGCCCCGCAGGCAATGACGCCGAAGCAGCCCGCATTGGACATGGCGGCAACGAGGTTGCGCTCGGACACCCAACTCATCGCCCCGGCGAGGATCGCATGCTCACAGCCGAAAAAGGCCGCACCGCGCGCCATCAACGAGGAAAGGCGCCCGTGACCGGTCAAGCGGCATCCTCCGCATCGAGGCCATAGGCGGTGTGAAGGACGCGAACCGCGAGCTCGGTGTAGTCCTCATGGATCAGCACCGAGACCTTGATCTCCGAGGTGGTGATCGCGAGCACGTTTATTCCGCGCGCGGCGAGGGCACTGAACATCTTCGATGCGACGCCCGCATGGCTGCGCATGCCGACGCCGACCACCGAAATCTTGGCGACGCTGGCGTCGTGGATCAACCGCTCATAGCCGATCGCGCCGCGCTCGCGCTCGAGAACGTCGAGGGAACGGGCGAGTTCGGCGGATGGCACAGTGAAGGTGACGTCGGTGGAGCCGCTGTCATGCGCGACATTCTGGACGATCATGTCGACATTGATGCTGGCGTCGGCGAGCGGCGCGAAGATCGAGGCGACTGCACCCGGGCGATCCGGCACCGCGATCAGCGTGACCTTGGTTTCGTTCTTGTCATAGGCGATGCCGGTGATGAGCTGACGTTCCATGGCGCTTCCTTCAAGTTCTTCCTCGCCGACGATCATCGTGCCGGGGGTGGGATTATCTGTCGGCTGGTCGAACGAAGAGAGCACCTGGACGCGCACCTTCTCCTTCATCGCCAGGCCTACCGAGCGGGTCTGCAACACCTTGGCGCCGACCGAGGCGAGCTCGAGCATTTCCTCATAGGTGACCTTGGCGAGCTTGCGCGCCTTGGGCACGATGCGCGGGTCGGTCGTGTAGACGCCATCGACATCGGTATAGATGTCGCAGCGATCCGCCTTCATCGCCGCAGCGACCGCCACCGCGGAGGTGTCCGACCCGCCGCGGCCCAGCGTGGTGATCCGTTCGTCCTCGGTGAGGCCCTGGAAGCCGGGGATCACCGCCACCTCGCCCGCCGCCATCGCCAGGCCGATCGCCTCCGAATTGATCACCTCGATTCGGGCGGAGGCGTGGGCGTCGCTGGTGCGGATCGGCAGCTGCCAGCCCAGCCAGCTGCGGGCATTGACGCCCAGCGACTGGAGCACGATCGCCAACAGTCCGCTGGTCACCTGCTCGCCGGACGACACCACCACGTCATATTCGCGCGGATCGTATAGCGGGGACGCCTCGCGGCAGAAATTCACCAGCCGATCGGTTTCGCCCGACATCGCGGAAACAACGACGGCCACTTCGTTGCCGAGATCGACCTCATGCTTGACGCGGCTCGCCACGTTGCGAATTCGCTCGATCCCCGCCATCGAGGTTCCGCCGAATTTCATAACGATGCGCGCCATGTGGAAAGTCTGTCCTCAGCAGGGCCCGAAAGGCCGGAAAAGCCCTTGGGTTCGAGGGCGCGGTCCTGATAGAGAGGGGCCGCAATGAACGCAAGCGCACAACAGAACGGCTCGATCGTCGCGGATGAAGCCGCCCATTTCGGCAAATTGGCGGTCGACTGGTGGGATCCGAAGGGATCCTCGGCGATGCTGCACAAGCTCAACCCACCACGGCTCCGCCACATCAGGGCAACGATCGATGCGCATTGGGGAAGCGACCCCGCAGCCTTGAAGCCGCTTGCCGGCCGCAGCGCGGTCGATGTCGGATGCGGCGCGGGGTTGCTCGCCGAGCCGCTGGCGCGGCTAGGCGCCAGGGTTACGGCGATCGATGCAGCCCCCGAGAATGTCATGGTGGCCAGGGCTCATGCGGAGCGGCAGGGTCTCGCGATCGACTATCGCATCGGCGGCGTCGAAGGGCTGGTCGGCGAGACGTTCGATCTGGTCACCTCGATGGAGGTGATCGAGCATGTCGCCGATCCCGCGGCCTTCGTCAAAGGACTGGCCGCGCTGCTCGCGCCGGGCGGGATCATGATCCTGTCGACGCCGAACCGAACCCCGCTCTCGAGGATGGCGATGATCCAGGCCGGGGAAGGCCTGGGCCTCGTCCCCAAGGGCACCCATGACTGGAACAAGTTCCTAACCCCCGACGAGCTGACGAGCCATCTCGAGGAGGCCGGGCTGCATGTCGTCGAACGCATGGGCCTGAGCTTTTCGCCTGCGAAGGGTTTTCACCTCAGCGATAACCTGACTCTCGATTACTTCCTGACCGCGGTCCGGTGATCGCGTTCGCCGACCATTTTTCGTCGCATGCCGCCGCCTATGCCGCCCACCGGCCGCGACTGGCCGAGACCTGGGGCGAACCGGCTTCCTTCCGGACGATCCGCTGGCCACTCACGATCCTCCCCGGCCGAAACTGACGAAAGCGCCATGACCAACGCCATCCCAGCCGCCACCCTGATCCTGCTGCGCGACGTGCCCGGCGGTGCGCCCGAAATACCGATGGTAGGACGAGGCGCGCACCTGGCCTTCGCAGCCAGCCGAATGGTCTTTCCGGGCGGGCGGGTGGACTCGGACGACTATCTGCTTGCGACGCGCGCGGATCTGCTCGTCGGTGGCGAGGCGATCGATCCCGACGACCTCGCCCATCGGATCGCGGCGGTCCGCGAGACGATCGAGGAGATCGGCCTTGCGCCGGGCATCGACGACCTGCGCGATGTCGAAACGCTCGGTGCGATCCGTGCCGAGCTCCATGCAGGGCAGCCGTTGAGCGGGAGTCTCGCGCAACGATCGCTGCGCATCGACCCCCGTGCCATCCATCCCTTCGCGCGGTGGCGTCCGGACCATGCGATGTCGCGGCGGTTCGACACCCGCTTCTACATCGCGCGCGCACCCGCGATCGGCGAGGCGATGGCGGATGGCGTGGAAAGCAGCCACTGCGTCTGGGGCACCGCCGAAGCGCATCTCGCTTCGGGAAGCCTGATCTTCCCGACGATGTGCAACCTGGAGCGAATCGCGCTCGCCGAGGACTTCGACAACGCCGTCGAACTCACCCGCCGGCATAGCGTCGAGGTGATCACGCCCTGGATCGAACGGCGGGACGAGATCGACTGGCTGTGCATCCCCGAAGGGCTGGGATATCCGGTGACGACTCAGTCGCTCAGCAGGGCGGATCGCGGATCCGGCCCGAGCAGGCCAGCGATGACGGACAGCCCAGGATAGGCCACGTACACGGTGCTGCCCGGGGCGATGTCGATAGCGATAGCGGCAGCCCCCTCGACGATGATGGCGTCGCCAAGCGCAGCGGGCTTGCCGTCCAGAACGACCTGCCCCTCGACCGGGAGCACCCAGACGGTAGCGGCACCCGCGGCGATCAGAAAGTTTCCGCCCATCGTCCAGCGCTCGAGGACGAATTTCTGCCGCTCGGCCAGGATGATGCGGCCAGGGCTGATCTCCCGCGGCGCCGGATTGCCCGCGAAAGGACCGAAGTCTGACACCGACATCGCCTCGTCGAGATGCAGTTCCCGGTCCGAGCCATAATCGTAGAAACGGTAAGTGAGGTCGAGATTCTGCTGGATCTCGACGACCCTGAGGCCCTTGCCGATCGCGTGGATGGTGCCCGCGGGCGAATAGATGACCTCGCCGGCCGTGACCGGCTTCCAGTGAAGCATCTGCTCGATCGAGCCGTCGAGCGCCGCCGCCCGCACGCTATCCCCGTCCATCTTCCCGGTCAGGCCCAGCGCGATCGTCGAATCGGGTTCGGCCGACAGGATGATCCACGCCTCGTCCTTGCCGCGCGGGAAGCCGCAGGCCTGGGCGGCGGCATCATCGGGATGGACCTGGACCGAGAGGCGTTCGCTGGTGAACAGATATTTGACGAGCAGTTCGCGCGGCGTGCCGGCCGGATCGTCGTACCAGATTTCGCCGATCGCCGGCCGGTCGGCGGGCTGGTCCTCGAACAGCGGGGCGAGATCGTGGCGACCCCAGGGCTTTTCGACACGGTGGTTGGTGAGCTTAATGGCCGGCAATATCATTCTCCCCGCAGCCGTCGGCACAATTTGGGATGCGAGGATTTGTTCCGCATGTCCAACCGAAAAGCCCGGGATTTCGCCCGCGATGACCCGCCGCGTCGCGCGCGGCGACGGTCATTTCGAGCAGGCCGCCTCAGTTGGGAAGGCGGACTTCGACCTTGTCGACCCACTCCGGATAGAAGACCGGCTCGCGGTTCGACCAGCCCGGCGCGGTCGCCGCGGCCTCGCTGATCGACTGCAGCAGGACGCGCCGCTTCTCGGGATGGAGATGGGGCAGCGCCGCGGCCGCGCAGAAGGCGCCGGGAAGCCACGGCCGCACATTCGCGCCGATCAGCCGCTCGTAGAGGAAGCGATAGGCGCCGAAGCTGATGAGGCGATCCTGGCCGAGATCGAAAGCCGAAATCGTCACCAGCGGCGCGAGGAACGGCTCGACGGCGTCGAGGCCGCTGTCGTCGGGGACGAGATCGCGGATATGATCGAGGCGATGATAGATCCGCGCCTGCGCCATGATGCTGGCCGACTCGATGACATCGCGCGACCAGCGCGTGAGTGCATCGTCGCGGCCGAGCCCTATGTCGAGTGACCGGCGGATGTATCGCTGCGTGGCGGCCGGGAAGCTGGCGAACTCTTTCATTTCCGCCAGCGTCATTGCGCCGTCTGCAGGTTTCATATGCGTGCCCATACCAAACCCCCTTCAAATGGAAGCCTAGTCAGGGATCATGCACCCATATGGTTTATGGACGCTTAAGCCCTTTGAAGGCCTCTGTTCAGGATCGGAACATTTTTCTTGCTGCAATGCAACAAAGAATAAGGCGTAAGGGTTCCGAGCAGCCGATTATTCTGTGGATAAATGCCTACTCCCATTGCGCCCCGCCGCAGCGGCGCGGCGTGCAGCAGAGCGCTCGAGGCATTCGCCTCTCCTCATTCGCGCCCCTCATTCGCCTCCCTTCATGCGGGCCTTCTCGGCCTCGACGTCATAGCCGGAGGATGGCGCCGGATCCTTGCCCTTGCCCGGCTGGGTGTTGGACGGCGGATCGGAGGTGGGAAAGCTCTCGTCCAGCGCGACATCGAGCTTGGCATCCTCGTCGCCTGGATTGCGCGCCAGCTTGGGATCTTCCGACGCGTCATGGGCGGTGCGGATATGCGGCGTCGTCCTGTCCTTGCCGGATATGTCGGTGTCGGTCGATATGTCGGTGGTCATGCCCTGGCTCCTTCGCAGGTATCGGACTTCACCAACGTCCCGCGATGAGCGCTGTTCCGGGCTGGAATCGGTGCTAGAAAGCTGAACTTTCGATGAACGCCATGGCCGGTTCGACCAACGCCACCGGGCGGCAGCAGCATACTTACATGCGTGAATATATATAGGATGCATGACTTTGAACTCTGAAGGTCCGCGCGGTTCGACCGTGAGCCCGCGCGTGGCGCTGCTGTCGATCCTGTGCTTCTGGCTGGTCTATTTCGCGGTCGCCACGGTCCGGTCGCTGATGATCGACTGGGGTCACCAGACCGAGATGCTCGCGGCGCGCGCCTTCGTGACCGCCGGCTCGATGGTCGCGACCTATATCGTCTATCTCGCCATGCGGCCGCTGGCCGGCAAGTCGCTCGTCGCCAATGTCACCGCGGTCGCGCTGCTCGCGATCCCGGCGGCGGTGGCCTACAGCTCGATGAACTGGATGGCGTTCCGGCAGGTCGACAAGCAGATCGAGGCCGAGAAGGCGCGCGACGCCGCGATGTTCAAGACGACGATCACCGACCGCAGCGTCGCGGAGGCGCGCCGGCAGGCGCAGATCGCGATCGCCGCCGCCCGCGACGCCATCCGCGAGGCCTCCGAACAGGCGCAGGACGCCGCCGAGGCCAAGGCCGAGGCGCAGCGCGAGGCCGCCGCGGCGAAGCAGGAGATCGCGCGGAAAAAGGTCGAGATGCAGCGCGAGAAGGTCGCCGCGCAGCCTGGCTGGAGCGAGGACAGGGCCGCCGCGCTGCGCGAGGCCGAGGAGGCGAAGCGCGAAGCTGCCCGCGAAGCCTATCAGGCGCAGCAGGAGGCCTATCAGGAGCGGCGCGAAGCCTATCGCGAAGCCTATGACAGCTACAGGGAAAGCATAGCGGAAGCGCGCGCCGCGGCCGAGGAAGCCAAGCGGCACGGCGTCAACATCGACATAGGCAGCATCGTGGCGAGCATTCCCCCGCCGCCCACGCCCCCCGCCCCGCCGGCCCCGCCCGGCGCCGGCACGCCCGGCTGGCCCTTCAAGCCCGCATCCCCGGCTCCCGCAGCGCCGGCGGAGCCCGCGCCGAAAGCCGTGTCCGCTCCGAAGGCCGCGCCCGCCCCGGCCCCGCCGAAGCCGATCGTGGTCCCGACCCCGGTGATCAGCGAACCGACGCCCGGCACGGTGATGATCCAGGTCGGCGAGCCGCCGGACAAGCACAAGGACCTGTCCGTCATGGGGCAGATCGGCGACCAGGCGCTCAACGGCTATTTCTTCTTCGCGGCGTGGGGCGCGCTGTTCCTGGCGCTGTCCTATGCCGCGGCGGTCCGCGCCGCCGAGCGCGAGGCGGCGGGCTACCGCGCCGCGGCCCGCGACGCCGAGCTGCGCGCGCTGCGCTACCAGGTCAACCCGCACTTCCTGTTCAACACGCTCAACTCGCTGTCGACGCTGATCCTCAAGGACCGGCGCGACGACGCGGAGTCGATGATCCTCAACCTGTCGACCTTCTTCCGGACCAGCCTCACCGCCGACCCGACCGAGGATGTCGTCCTGTCCGAGGAAATCCGGCTGCAGCGGCTCTATCTCGACATCGAGGCGGTGCGCTTTCCGGAGCGGCTGATCGTCGACATCAGCGTGCCGCCGGCGCTGGCCAATGCCTGCGTGCCCTGCCTGATCCTGCAGCCGCTGGTCGAGAATGCGATCAAATATGGCGTGTCGCGGGCCAAGCGCCCTGTGACGATCCGGATCGGCGCGCGCGAGGATTCGCTTGGGCTGGTGCTCACCGTCGAGGATGACGGCGAGCCGCTGGGCGAGGATGCGAAGCTGCGCGGCGCCGGCGTCGGCCTGAAGAACGTGACCGACCGGCTCAAGGCGCGCTTCGGCGACGAGGCCGCCTGCCGCTATGGTCCGCTGGCCAATGGTGGTTTTGGCGTGACGCTTTTCATGCCATTGATCAGGCATGGTATCTGACTCGCCGATAAGAACTGACTCGCCGATAAGAACGCTGGTCGTCGACGATGAGCCGCTCGCGATCGAGCGGCTCCAGATCCTGTGCGCGCGCGAGCCGATGATCGACCTGGTCGGCACCGCCTCGGACGGCGAAGCGGCGCTGCGGCTGCTCGAGGCGCTCGAGCCCGAGATGCTGCTGCTCGACATCGCCATGCCGGGGCTGGACGGCATCGGCGTCGCCAGGGCGATCGACCAGCTAGCCAAGAAGCCCGCCATCGTCTTCTGCACCGCCTTCGACCAATATGCGGTGGCCGCCTTCGACCTGGCGGCGACCGACTATCTGCTGAAGCCGGTCGCGCAGGACCGGCTCGGCCGCGCGGTGGGGCGCGTGGTCGAGCGGCGGCGGGCGCCGGCGGAGGAGGCCGAGACGTCCGAGCATGCCCAGGAATTCTGGGTGCCGCACCGCTCGGAGATGATCCGCATCGCCGCGCAGGACATCGACCGGATCGAGGCCGAGCGCGACTATATGCGGCTCCATGTCGGCACGCGCAGCTTCCTGCTGCACCAGACCATCAGCGAGCTGGAGCGGCGGCTCGACCCCGCCCAGTTCATCCGCCTCCACCGCTCGACGATCGTGCGGCGCGACCGGATCGCCAAGCTCAGCCATGACGGCATGGGCGTGTGGCACGCGGTGATGACCGACGAGGAGCGCATCCGGATCGGCCGGACCTACCTGCCGGCGGCACGGACGCTGATGGGGCGGTGAAGCCCGTTTCATATCGATCGCCCCGCTCCGTTCGCTTTCCAGACACCCGCTCACCCTGAGGTGCCACTGAGCTTGCCGAAGCGGCGCATCGAAGGGCCCCGCGCAGGCTCGACCGACAGCCGGTAGCCGAGCGCCGTCATCACCCGGGCCAGCGTATCGAGCGTCGGATTGCCGTCCGGCCCAAGCGCGCGATAGAGCTGCTGGCGCTTCATGCCCGTCGCGGCCGCCAGCCCGGACATGCCCCGCGCCCGCGCGACCAGCCCGAGCGCGCCGGCGATCGTGCCGGCATGGCCGCTCGCGAGCGCATCGTTCAGCACCTCCCGCTGCACCGCCTCGCTCTCGAACAAGGCGGCAAGGTCGACGGGAAAGCTGTCGAGCCCCATCCCCGTCAGGCGACCGCGCCGGAGGGCAGATCGTCAACATGAAAGTGACATCTTCCCGGGTGCATGGGGTTGTTCGCTCGTTTTTTCATTTTTTGTTTCTTGCCCACCTTCCGCTGCGGGCGCGCACGCCCGGTTTTTCCAGGGCGAGCGGTAGCAAAAAGGGGCCGAACAAGCAAGAACATATCAAGAACATAGAATAGATGAGTTAGCCGTGTGCCCTGTAAAAATTGCGCTGCCGGATTGCCTTGACGAGCTTTGTATACCTGCGGCAGCTCGGGTGCACCTTGCACTCGACAGCAAAATTGGGCCAACTCCTGGTTGGCAGGCTCTCGGCATGTATCATCCCGTAAAACAAGGTGTGACTGTACGCGCTATCAGGCACTTATCGCTGAGCCCCCGATGCTCATGCCATCGAGTGTGATGCTCAAAAGAGCCTGATGCTCTGCGGTCGATGCCGTCTTCGCGAGCGACGTGGACGCCGTGATGGCAAATCGGATGAAACTGGCGGTGGGAAATTCGGTCGACCTGAGATACATCGCGCAAAAGGGAGCATGGGCCGTGAGGCGGTAGGGGGCTGATTGAGCAAGACGATACATCCATTCCCAGCGAGAATGGCACCTGGACTTGCCCTTGATAGTCTTTCCTCACTGAAGGAAGGTAGCATTGTGCTCGACCCCATGAGCGGATCGGGCACTGTGGTTCGGCAGGCGATCGATCTGGGGCTCAATGCCCAAGGGTTCGACCTTGATCCCCTGGCAGTGTTGATGTCGAGGGTGTGGACTACACCCGTTTCCGACCACAAGATTAAGGCCGCCTACGGCGACCTGATGGCGCGCGCCTCCTTCGAGGCTGATTGGTCCGAACTGGACTGGATCAACCGAGATGACGAGACCAGAAAATTTGTCGAGTACTGGTTCGAGGAACCTCAGCTATCTGACTTGATGCGGCTGGCATCCGCGCTGGCCTCAATGGCAGCAGAAGGAATTTCTGAGCAGGAAAGCGCGGCGGTCGATATTTTGCGACTTAATCTCAGCCGAATTATCGTGACTAAGGAGCAGGCCGCCTCTCTTGCCCGTGATACATCGCATAGTCGTCCGCACCGAGTTCCGAGGGCATCGAAGTACGATGTTTTTACCGGGTATGATCGGTCGCTTATCACTTTGCGACGCCGCCTCATGGAAGCCCCGCCGCAGGGGGGAGCGTCGATCGGTTTGGGCGATGCGAGAAAACTCATATACGTAGCCGACAAATCGATTGATGCCGTCGTTACGTCGCCACCATATCTTAACGCAATTGATTATCTGCGCGGCCACAGGATGGCCCTTGTATGGCTGGGTTGGACCATTTCACAACTTCGTTCAATTCGCTCAACCAGTATTGGAGCTGAGCGCAGTATTGATGCAGGGGCGGCAACGGAGATAACCGCTGCGATTGTCAATGCTATTGTATCGGACCCTGGGCTTCATAGCCGTCACCGGAACATGATCGAGCGCTATGCCAACGACCTCTGGCACATGGTTTCCGAAATCGTGAGAGTCCTAAAAAGTGGTAGCCGAGCGACATTTGTTGTCGGCAATTCGTGCTTGAAAGGGACATTCATTAAGAACGCGGAAGGGGTCGCAATGGCTGCGACAATGCTCGGCATGTGCGAAATTGCACGCTCGGAACGCGATCTGCCTGCTGCAAGCCGTTATCTCCCGACGACTGGAGTATCGCTTGCCAAACGAATGAGGACAGAAACTGTTCTGACGTTCGCCGCCTGCTGAATTTCTACGCGACTTTCAATTTTCGGTCAGGTTGCAATCGATCCAGCAGCACGTCCAAGCCGTTTGGCTTTTTATGCGAAAGGGCACCTTTCGCGCCAGAAACTGTGAACGATTTTCCCCGAGGTCTGTCGATCCTTATCCATGCCTGACCGGAATCTCCCGCATCGAGGATCGAAACCAGCTCCTCGATTGTCAGGCAGGCCATGCCCATCATACTGCCGACGAACACCACGAAAACGTCGGTGCATCGTGTTCTTAAGTCCAGCAGCTCTATGACGTTTGGCTTCGTGAACGTGAACGCCCAAGGGCGAAGTCGTTGGGTGGAATGTTTGATTTGAACCCCGATTTGGCCGTTGAGAACATATGACGAAAGACGGCCGCTCTCATCCAGTTCGTCAATCGAAACCGGGGAGGAGAGTTCGTGGACGATCTCGGCCAGAACGGCTCCATGATATAGTTTGTATTCTGCAATCACTTCGCGTTATTCTTTATAAATTGGATCGATCCTTCAAATTTATAGAGTAGCCGAGCCTTTCCTTCGGAATTGCAGAGTATAAGGATATGGTGTGTCGCATTTGGAAAGCGAACTCGCTGCGACTTACCAAAAAAGCCGCGCTTACGAGAAATCGCTGATTTATCGATGTCCGGACCGTCTGCATATCCCGATATATCCGCAACCGGATGAACCCCGATTGATGACGACGTTTTTGACGTTCGGCGAATGTATCGCAGCAGGTATTCTGGAAATGCTGCCTTTCCTACGAGTTCGGAAAGCTCATCTAGCTTTTCAAATGCGTCTGTGTTTTTGCCGATAACAGCATCTATGGCCGAATCGTAGTCGAATAGGGCAAACGACATTTCGCCACGATCAAGATCGACTGTGGACATGTCGATGCTAGAGCTTGCTGCAGCGGAAATGCGTTGATCGCTTAGCCACACGAGAGAGCCCAAGCCCTCCTTAATAGCCGCCAGAGCCAACCTATGRAAAACAAAGCAGCGATGCCAATCTAAATATAGAC
>NZ_JBFUKC010000009.1:0-149784 GCF_056401045.1 Rhizorhabdus sp. P4_G6
ATATAATGGAAGATCGGCTGGCCCTTGTAGCTGAAGCGGCTGGTGCCGTCCGGCATCAATCCCTGTCCCTGGGTCGCACGGATCGCGGTGCACAAATTGGTCTTGCCCGAAAGGCACGACTTACACTGGCGGCATTCGGGGGTGTAGAGCGGGATGACATGATCGCCCGGCTTCACCGAGGTGACGCCGGGACCGACCTCGCGCACGATGCCGGCGCCTTCATGGCCGAGGATCGAGGGGAAGATGCCCTCGCTGTCGAAGCCGTCCAGCGTATAGGCGTCGGTGTGGCAGATGCCCGTCGCCATGATCTCGACCAGAACCTCGCCGGCCTTCGGCCCCTCAAGGTCCACTTCGACGATTTCCAGGGGTTTCTTCGCCTCGAACGCAACGGCGGCACGGGTCTTCATGGCTTCTCCTGTTCTGGTCGCGCGGGCCTAGCATAAAGCCATCAACGCAATTAAGAGGGGTAATTGAAATGCATTGCACCATATAGGAACCAATCGGAGTGGATGGCTGGGACGGTATTGATGAATTTGTGGCGGTGGCTCGCACTGGTTCATTCATCGAAGGTGCGGCCGCGCTCGGGGTGTCACGCACACACATGAGCCGGGCGGTGGCTAGGCTAGAAGATCGCCTGAAAGCACGCCTGCTCCATCGAACCACGCGGACGGTGACTCTATCGGCCACAGGTCGTGTCTTTCTCGATCACTGCACCCGCCTCATCCACGAGCGCGACGAGGCCTTGGCGCTGGTACGCGAGCAAGGCGAACCGCGCRGTGTACTGCGCGTCACCTGCTCGATCGCCTTGGGCGAGCGCTTTATTGCTCCGATCGCGCGGCGGTTTGCCGTGCAGCACCCGCAGCTGCGCCTGTTCCTCGACCTGTCGAACCGGGTCGTTGACCTAATCGACGAAGGCTACGACCTGGCGATCCGCACTGGCGAGTTGTCTACTTCCAATCTTATCGCCACCCGGATCGCCTCGCGCCAATTCCACACGTGCGCGACCCCTGCCTACGTCGACCAGTTCGGCAGCCCTGAAACCGTCAAGGATCTCGACCAGCATACCTGCCTGGTCGGTTCGTCGGCGACGTGGCATTTTACCGATGCAGGCCAAGCCGTATTGTACCGGCCCCAACCAGCATGGAGCTGCAACAACGGCCAAGCCGTTCTCGACGCGGCCCTGGAAGATATGGGCATTTGCCAGCTTCCGGATTTCTATCTCAGCGAAGCCCTTGACCGCGGCCTGCTCAGACCAGTGCTCAAACAGTACCTTTCTCCAGCTGAACCGATATGGGCCGTTTATCCTGACAAGCGGCATCTTTCGCCGAAGGTCCGTGGCTTTGTGTCGCTCCTGAAATCGGAGCTGCCCAAGTCGATCCAGCCGTGGGGCAGGACAGTTGCCGCTTAGCACGGAGGTCTTTGACGTTGTCCGAAATATTCAGCATCTGACAAGTGGCGCTAGAGCAGCGAACGCTGGGATTGAGCGCCTGGATCTGGCTCTTTTCATCAACCGACAGCACGATCGCGTGCGCTGGCGGCGACCTTCCTGAACTGCCCCTGGTACGGCAGTCGCCAGGTGGTGCAGCATCTGCGACGGGCAGGCCATGAGGTTGGTCGCCGCCGAGCGCGGCGGCTGAGAGGCAAGGGCAAGACCCACGGTGGGCCGTTCGCGCACGTGTCCTCTCAGTCCCAATTCGTCTGGCATGATGCTGCCGTTACCATTAAGTATTCGAGTTGAACCACGTTGAACCTTGATCTGGGCGCGATTCGATGGCTAACTGGGACGGCATAGAGGAATTCGTGGCAGTTGCGCGGACCGGCTCCTTTAGCGCCGGTGCCGCGGCGATCGGGGCGTCACGCACGCACATGAGCCGAGCCATCGCTGGCCTAGAGGATCGGCTCGGGACACGACTCCTTCATCGCACCACCCGCTCGGTCATCTTGTCTCCGTCCGGGCAAACGTTCCTCGGCTATTGTGTTCGCCTGGTACAAGAAAGAGACGAAGCTGTTGCGCTCGTGCGCGATCAGGGCGAGCCGCGGGGCGATCTGCGGATCACCTGTTGCGTTGCGCTGGGCGAGCGTTTCATCGCTCCGATTGCTCGTCAGTTCGCCATGCAGTACCGCCAGTTGACGGTCTCCCTAAATCTGACGAACCGCGTGCTGGACCTTGTCAGCGAAGGGTATGACCTGGCAATACGCACGGGACGTCTCCCGTCTTCCAGCCTGATTGCGGCAAAAATTGCTTCACGACAGGCCCGCACCTGCGCCTCGCCAGCCTATCTGGCGCGGAGAGGGAGGCCGGAGAGGATTTCTGACCTGGACGAGCATGATTGCTTGCTGGGCACTGCGTCCGAGTGGCGGTTTTTTCAAAACGGCGAGGATATCGCATATCGCCCCCGCCCGGTATGGAGCTGTAACACTGGCAATGCAGTCCTGGAAGCAGCGCTTGACGGCATGGGCATCTGCCAGTTGCCAAAACACTACCTCGACGACGCCCTTCAGTCGCGCCGACTGGTGCCCGTGCTGGAAGAGTTCCTGCCCCGGGACATGCCGATCTGGGCGGTCTACCCGGACAAACGGCACCTCTCTCCCAAGGTAGAGCGGTTTATTTCCGTCCTGAAAACGAATCTTCCCGTCGCCATGGCCGAGGCTGATTGACCATTGCAGCTAGTGGATTGATCGAAACGGAAGCTTCAATGATAAGGCCTTTGCCGAGAAGCTTCACGATGTCGTCCGGCTCTATGTCTCGACGCCAGCGCACGCGATCGTGCTGTCGGTTGATGCCTGCGGCAGGAATGGCGATGTCGACCGCTGGCCGGCAGGGATCGGCCAGCCTGCGGTACAGTTCGACCACCACAGGCACCGGCCCTCCCATCGTCCGCGGCTCAGCCGCCGATCGAGGCGAGGTGCGGGGTGGCGCCGCTGTTGCCATCGTGGAGGCGATGCGCCGGCGCCTTCAGCGCGGTCAGCGCCACGATCCGCTCGACTAGTTCATCGATCTGCCCATCGGCCTGGAGGAGCGGACGCAGGTCCAGCCCGCCATCGCCGAACAGGCACAGGTGCAGCTTGCCCTCGGCCGACAGCCGGAGCCGGTTGCAAGTGGCGCAGAAATCCTGCGCATAAGGTGCGATGATGCCGATCCGCCCCTTCGCAGCGGCGTGGGCGAATTCCACCGCGGGGCCTGCTCCCGGCACGCGCGGCAAGCGTGTCCAGCCCGCCCGCAACAGCGCGTCGATCACCGTCTGACCGGCTACGTGACGGGTCTGGAAGAAAGGCGCGTTGTCATTCGTGCGCATCACCTCGATGAAACGCAGGGACAGGTCCTGTTCGCGAATGAAGTCGATGATCGATTCCAACTCGTCATCGTTGACGCCGCGCATCAGCACCGCGTTGAGCTTGATCGAATCGAACCCGGCGACCCGGGCCGCATCCACGCCACGCAAGACCTCATCGAGCCGGTCATGCCCGGTGATCGCTGCAAAACGCGCGGGATCGAGCGAATCTATGCTGACGTTGATCGCACTTACGCCGGCTGCGCGCCATTCCGCGGCATGATCAGCCAGGCGGTAGCCGTTGGTGGTCATCGCGACGCGGCGAATGCCGGGCACCGCCGCCACCCGACGTGCTATTTCGGAAAACTCGGCACGGATGGTGGGCTCTCCGCCGGTCAGTCGGACCTTCCACAAGCCGAGCCGGGCGAAGGCCGCTACCGCCCGCACGATTTCGTCAGGCGACAGGTCATGCGTGCGCCCCGCCGCCTTGCGATAGCCATTGGGCAGGCAGTAGGTGCAACGGAAATTGCACATGTCGGTCAGCGACAGCCGGAGATATTCAAACCGTCGACCGCTCGGATCCGTCAGGCGGCCGGATGCGATTTGCGCCGACCTACTGGGAGGAGCAATTTTCATAGCACTGCATTCCTGGCCAACGGACGGATCCTCGATCGCATCCAGCGTCTGATCATCACCAATTGCGAGAACACGTCAGGCGCTGATCATTCCACCTCCGCAGCTTGGTGCCCGACCATCCTGCTGTTCAATCGACGGATATTCACCGGAATGGCGGTCATCCGTGGGATGGCGTTGATGTGCTGATAGAACTGATCGGCGACGATAAGAGCCCCGATGGAGACCCCGCCTTCCTCGTCCATCTCACCGTTGGCCGGACCGAAGCCGTGCGGGATCGAGATCACGCCCGGACGCATCGTCTCGTCCGCCTCGGCGATCGCGGTGATCTTGCCGACATCGGATTCGACTTCGACGTGGTCGCCGTTTTCCAGGCCCAGGTCAGCCATGTCCTGGGGATGGATGTAGGCCGGATTGAACTTCGCCTTGGCGCGGACACTCGGCATGCCGATCGTGCCGACGCTGTTAAACATGTGGCGCATCCGGCGGCAGCTGACGAGGTGGGTGAACTTCTTGCCCTTGCTGACGATGTTGTCGGGCGTGATGTCGTATGCCAGCGCCTCGTCGAGCTCGGCCCTCACGTCGGCAGGCATCACGTCGAACTTGGCCGTGCCTTCAGGCCGAGGGGCGGCGACCCGTTCGGACGCGAACGGGAAGGAGTTACCGCTCGGGTACTTCTTCATTTCGTCAAGCTTCACGCGGCCATCGGCGGCGCGAATGGCGATCAGGTCGTCAGTAGTCACCGTGTCGAGGTCGATCTTGGTCGTGTGATTATATTCGATCTCCAGCCCGAGCCGCTTGGCGATGCCGGTATAGACCTGCCAGTCCTCGACCAGTTCGGACCCGGCGGGCGGCGGCACGACCGGCGGCGTATACTGGATCCAGTTGATGTTGGTGAACACGATGGTGGGAATGGTCAGCGGCAGGTCCGCCCGCTCGTAGGGCATCTTCGGCGGCAGAATGTAGTCGCAGTATTGCGAGGTCTGGTGCATGAACGGATCGATCATCACCGACAGTTCCAGCGACTTCATCGCCTCGACGACTTTCTTCTGGCCCGGAATGGCAAGAACCGGGTTGCCGCCCTGGATCAGCAGGCCGCGGATCTGCCCCTTGCCCGGGGTCAGGATTTCGTCGGGAAGCGCGCCGCTCATTTCCTCGCGGTTGAGCAGCGTGCCCACGCCGCGGATGCGGCCCGGCGGGACATGCTCCCACGTGCGCGAGGGCGGGATCACCTCGGGATAGATCGGCGCCTCGGGGCTGAGCATTTCGACGAGAGTGGTGTCCCCCTCGCGCAGGAAGCGACCGCACACGACGTTCATGGCGTCTGCCAGGTGCTGGGCCACGTTCGAGTGCGGCCCGAAATTGTTGCCCGTTCCGGTCGAGACCGGCCCGCGCTTCGAATCGCGTGCGAACATCTCGGTGGCCGCGCGCAGCTGGCCCTCGGGCAGTCCGGCGCGGTGCGTCACCATGTCCTCGTTAAAAGGCTCGACAGCCTCGCGCAGCGCGGCCATGCCCTCGGGGCCGACATAGCGCTCGCAGAACTCCTTGTCCTCCCAGCCTTCCGCCAGGATCATGCGGATCATGCCCGCGGCGATCGTCGCGTCGTGCCCCGGGATCGGCTGGAGGTGGATGTCGGCATAGCGCGCGGTTTCGGTCAGCCGGGGGTCGATGACGATCAGCTTCATGCCCCGCGCCCGCGCAGCCTTCATCGTGCGCACCGGATCGGACATCAGGAAGTTGAGCGATGCGTGCGACACCAGGGGATTGCTCCCGAAGACCATCATCACATCGGCGGTATCGAAGCGTTGCGGGCCAGCCGCCCAGAAGCCCATGCGCTCATAGGTAATCATCTTGGCGGACTGGTCGAGCGTATTGGTGGTGAAGAAGTGCCGCGATCCCAGCGCCTGCATGAACGGCAAGTGGATCGAGAAGGCGGCGGAGTTGAAGTTCGCGCCGTTGCCGATGAACAGGCCAAGCGCCTCGGGACCGTCCCGGTCCATGATATGCCGCATCTTCTCGGCAATCTCGTCCAGCGCCTGCTCGATGGAAATGCGCTCGAAGGTCCCGTCGGGCTGGCGCTTCAGGGGATGGAGCAGGCGTTCGGGGCTGTATTGCGCTTCGTGGCTGTGCAGCCCTTTGAAACAGGCATAGCCGCGGCTCATCGCATTGTCGTGATCACCGCGAATGCTGACGATCCGGTCCTGATCATCGATGGTCAGCTTCGTGCCGCAGCCAGCGGTACAAGTTCTGCAAAAGGACGTCACTGTTCGCACGGTCAGTCTCCTAGACCATTCTCATCGAAGCGCGGCACATCAGAATTCATCATTGGTGCCGTCGCTCTAAGTTTTAAAAGCAGTTCCTACTGCAGGACTCCGAGATGCTGGGCATCAAGCCCTGCAATCTCGCAAGTCCCACATGGGCATGACCAAGGCTTGATGAGCCTTGCCCATCAAGCCTTGGCACGCCACCCACCGAAGTGGGAACATCTCGTTCCTTACATTTCGTAGCGAAGCGATACTCTCCAGGTCCTCGGACGATTGTAGGATTCATGCATGCAGCCGCAGAAGGTCGCGAGATCGAAGCCGATCACATTGACCCGCTTGTCGAAGATATTGTCGAGTGCCGCAGCTGCCGTGAAACCCGAACTGATCTCCCATTCGGCACTGGCCCCCGTGAGCCAATAGCCTTTCGTGACTTCCCCGGTGAAGTTGCGCAGGTTGTTGAAGAACCGGCCGGTGTAGTTGGCATTGGCCGACAGCGTGAACGCATCGTTGGCGATCGGCGGTGTCCAGCTCACCATCGCCGAGGCCTGCTCGCGCGGCGCGAAGGCTGGCTCGGTGTTCTTGATAATGGCCGGAGCGGTCGCGGTGGCGGGCGCTGTGACAACGCCCTTCACCTTGGGCCGGAAGATGGACCCTCCAAGGTTGACCACAAGCCTATCCGTCGGCTTGATCTGGAGGCTTGCTTCGATGCCGTAGTTGGTCGCCGGGCTGTTCGTGACGAGACCCGACGAGTTTATGAACAGGAACGCCTGGTAGTTCTTGTAGTCATAATAGAACGCCGCAGCGTTGGCGACAACGGCGCCGTTCGCCAAGGTCGCCTTCACGCCACCCTCGTAGGACAACAGCGTTTCAGGGCGATAGCCCATCTGCGATTCGAGCAGCGGGAGGGTGCCGTCCTGGTACTTGGCGTTGTAGGCCCCGCCCTTCACGCCGCGATTGACGCCGGCATACACGAGGGTATCGGAATTCGGGCGATATTCGAGCTGGAGCTTGCCAGCCCACAGCGTGTTTTTGCGGCTGTTGCGATAAGGATCGGTAACTATCGTGCCATCGGCCTTCTGATAGGCCGGCAGCGCAGCCAGCTCGACGTTGTCGATGTAATAGTCGCGATCATTCCGGATCAGTGCCGAACGGTAGAAATAGCTCTGATGTTCAAAGATGATGCGTCCGCCGGCAACCAGAGTCAGCTGTGGGGCGAATTTCCACTCGACCTGGGAGAACAGCGAGAAGGACTGCGTCTTGAGCCGATTGAAGTTGATCAGGTCCGCGCCGTTGGGAGATCCGGTAAGAGGTACGGCCAGGATCGAACCCTGGGGAATAAGAAACCCGCTGGCGTCCTTGGCATTGATGTTCAGGTAATAGGCGCCTGCACTCCAATTCAGGCTGTCACTTTTTCCGGACAGCCGGAGTTCCTGCGAAAACTGCTTGGTGTTCGCATCGCTGGCGACGGCCAGGAAGTTTACCGGCACCAGTGCGGTGTCAGTCAAGAATGACTTCTTCAACTGCTTCCAGTCGGTGATCAGGGCCACATCGACCGCACCGATCGATCCGTCGATGTGCAGAGCCGTGTTATAAGTATGTAGCCTGTTGCGGTCATCCAGGGCCAGCACCTGGGAGATGTGGTTATTATCGCGCGGCTGCTGAATGGCGCCCAGAACCGGGGACGTTTCGGGAAGCCTGATCGTATCGATCAATTGCCCGTCGCTGTTGAACACCGGCGCCGCGGGGAAGGACTTGTACGGGCTGGTCGACGCGATGCTGCGCAGGGCCGAACCCTGCAGCCTGACCTTCCAGTCACCCGTTTCGTACTGGAGCTGCAACCGTCCGCCAAGCGTGTTGTCGTTCCAAGTATCCTCACAGCAGCGGGCAGGCACCGTACCGGGCGTGCTGGTTCCAGCCGGATAGACGTTCTTGAAGATCGGATCCTGGCGGTTGTACACGGCCGAGACGCGCGCCGTCAGCCCTTCCGCCAGGGGACCGCCAATGCCGGCTTCGAAGCGGGTCTGATCGAACCTGCCGTAGGTCGCATTCGCGTTGATCGACAACTGGTCGGTCGGCTTGCGCGGAATGAAATGGACCAGACCGCCGGTCGCATTGCGTCCGAACAGGGTGCCCTGCGGCCCCTTCAGGATTTCCACCCGCTCAAGGTCGAAGGTGCCGAAAATCTGACCGCTGAGGCTGCCGATGTAGCCATCGTCGAAGTAGACCGCGACCGGGCCTTCGAGCACGTCGCTGAAGTCGTTCTGGGTGACGCCGCGGATGGTATATTGAGCGGTCTGGCCACCGAAGTTGCCCGAAACGTGGACGCCGGGCGTGATCCGGCCGATGTCGATGCTGCTCGTGACGCCGAGCCGGGCCAGCTGCAGGCCGCTCACGGCGCTGATCGAGATGCCGACATCCTGGAGGCGTTGCGCGCGGTGCTGTGCGGTGACGATGATCTCGCCGATTTCCGTACCGCCTTCAGCAGCCTTTGGCTGCTCGGCCTGCGCCTCGGCGGGGCTCTCCTCCGCTCGAGCCGCGGAAGGAAGAAGCGCCATTACGGATACGGCAGATGCAGCCGCACTGAGAATACCCTTGAATCTGTAAGACACAACACGCCCCCGTTATTATTCCAGAATTGTCGTTGTATAAATATCATGTGAAACTGGACGTCAAAAGGTCAAAATTAACTGATATCTCCAGCTAAAATACTAGACCACACGCGACACTGATATTATGATTTGCTTCGGTATAATATATACCAGGCCGTTCATCTGATGGCGAGGCTATTGGTGATGGAATGAGCTGTCAAGCAAGCTGGTCGGACACCATTGTTGCGCTATTGGTATAATGCGGCCGAGTCCGCCCGCTCGGGTGTAGCCAGCGCAAACCTCGATCAACTCCCGACATCGGGCACGAGTGATGAGGGCCGTGTCCCTCAGCACCGGTCTGACATGAAGCTGCAGCGATCGCGTTACGAGCGTCAACCATCCTTTGCCCTTGCCGCTTGCTGCAACCGGTCAGCGTAGTTTGAAAACGCCAGATCGACAGCGTCGCGGCGGCGCTGTTTATTGGCTTCGATCGGGTCGATGCCCTGATCGACAAGGCGCAGGAGCCTCGTCGCTTCCCCGCGAGCGGTGAAGGGCGATCAGGGCTAGCCGTGACCGCCGATCGTGTAACGACGCGTCTTCGCCTCCCGGCTGCCCATACAAAACTTGACGACGTACGACGCGCGAACCGCCCGCGCTGATCTTCAACCCGAAGCCCTTCAGTTCGTCATCTTAAAGGAAGCCGGTAACACCGCCTGCCTGAAGCGCGTCGAGGGTCTGCTTCGTGATTTTTCCGGTGGCCATGACGAACCTCATGTACAGAAAAGCAATCACGAAACGGAAATAGGCGGCGGCATGCGGCAGCGCGATTCATATTAAGTAATTGATAATAATAGAAAATATGCGCTAAGCGGTTGTCCTAGATACGCCGGTAACGGAAGTACCAGACCTCGTGGCCCTTGCTGCGCGCCTTGGCCTCATATCGGGTTTCGGGCCAGTCATCGGGGCGAACCAGGAAATCGCCGGGCCGTTCGCCGAGCCATTCGAAGTCTGGCGACTGATCCATCACCATCATCGCCCAGCGGACATAGACCGGATGATCCGTGCCGAAGCGGAACTCGCCGCCCGGCTTCATCTTGCGCGCGATCAGGCCGATTGGCCCGGCGTTCATGAAGCGGCGCTTGGCGTGGCGCCCCTTGGGCCAGGGATCTGGGTGCAGCAGCCACGCCCGCTCCAGCGATGCGTCGGGCAGGCGCTCGAGCACGTCGATGGCATCGCCCATGTGGAGGCGAATATTGTCAAGGTCCAGCTCGTCGACCTTGACCAAGGCACCTACCACGCCGTCCAGAAACGGCTCGCAGCCAATGAATCCATGATCGGGCCGCTGTGCGGCCTGCCAGGCGATATGCTCCGCCTTGCCAAAGCCGATCTCGAGCTCGAGCGGGCGCTGATCGCCGAACAGCGTTGCGGCATCAAGATCGCCCGTCCCAGGAACGGAGATCTCCGGCAGCAGCCGCTCGACCAGTTCGGCCTGGCCTGGGCGCAGCTTGTGGCCTTGCCGCCGGCCATAGAGGCGGCGGATCGAAAGCGGGTCATTCATCGCGACGGCTGATCTCATAGACGGCGGCGGGGGGAAGGTTGCGCAGCGTGCTCGACAGCCGGCGCGCCTTGAGCCCCAGGCGTTCGAGCACGGGCCGGCGGATCGGGCTGATCGGGCTGTAGGTGAACTGGAAGAAGCGGCCGCCCGGGCGCATCAGATCGAAACAGCCGCGCATGATCATCATCTGCTGGCGCGCGTTCATGTTGAGGATCGGCAGGCCCGACACCGTGGCGCCCGCAAGATCGTCGTCGAGCAGTGCGCGATGCTTGCGAACCCGGGCGGCATCGCCTCGCAGCACCGTTGCCTGGGGAAAGCGATGGGCAAGCAGGCGCGCGAAATCAGCCTCATATTCGATCAGGATGAGATCGGACTGGCGCAGGCCGCGGGCGAGCAGCGCCTTCGTGAACACGCCCGTGCCGGGGCCCAGTTCGATCACCGGCGCCATGTCGGGCCGGATCTCGGCGGTGATCAGCCGGGCGAGCGGGGCGCCCGAAGGGGCGACCGCCGCTATGCCGAGCGGATCCTTCGCCCAGGCCCGCAGGAACGCTGCCAGATCAGACATGGGCTTGTTTCCCGTGGGCCATCCGCGGATCCCTAGCCGCACAGACGCTCGTAACGCCAGCGCTTTGCGCAAGGTCATCGAACATCCTGCACACCCAGGCGCCGGATCGTCCCTGCACGGCAGGCGTGCCGGACGGATCTCAGCCCAAGCCGACGCCGGGATGACGGGAAAATCCGATGATCAGGCCAAGGCCGCCTTCAGCTTGTCGGCGAGGTCGGTCTTCTCCCACGGAAAGAAGTCGCCCTCGGGCTTTCGGCCAAAATGGCCATAAGCTGCGGTCTTCGCATAGATCGGCTTGTTGAGGCCGAGATGGGTGCGGATGCCGCGCGGGGTGAGGCCGCCCAGTTCCTTGATGCCCGTGATCGCGCGCTCGATAGCGGCGTCGGTGACGCCAGCGGCGCAGGTTCCGTGGGTGTCGACATAGAGCGACAGCGGCTCGGACACGCCGATCGCATAGGCCAGCTGGATCGTGCAGCGCCGGGCAAGGCCGGCGGCGACGATATTCTTCGCCAGATAACGAGTGATATAGGCGGCCGAACGATCGACCTTGGTTGGATCCTTGCCGCTGAACGCACCGCCGCCATGGGGGGCGGCACCGCCATAGGTGTCGACGATGATCTTGCGGCCGGTTAGGCCGGCRTCGCCGTCGGGCCCGCCGATCTCGAAGCKGCCRGTCGGGTTGATGTGATAGACGGTTTCATCCGAGAGCAGCTCGGCGGGCAGGATATCGGCCACCACCTTCTTCACATAGGCCTTGAGTTCCGCCTCGTTGGCGCCCTCGTCATAGCCCTTGCCATGCTGGGTCGACACGACGATCGCGGTGGCGGCGACCGGCTTGCCATTCTCGAAGCGCAGGGTGACCTGGCTCTTGGCGTCGGGCTCCAGGAAGGAGGCCGCACCCGAGTGGCGATCGGTCGCCATCCGCTCGAGGATCTTGTGGCTGTAATAGAGCGTCGCCGGCATCAGGTCCGGGGTCTCGTCGCAGGCGAAGCCGAACATGATGCCCTGGTCGCCTGCGCCCTCGTCCTTGTTGCCGCTGGCATCGACGCCCTGCGCGATGTGCGCCGACTGGGCGTGGAGATTGTTGTGGAAGGCGAAGCTCTGCCAGTGGAAACCGTCCTGCTCATAGCCGATCCGCTTGACCGTCTGGCGTACCGCCTGCTCGATCTCGTCCTGCGCGCCGGGCGCCCAGGCGCCGTCTTCGTAGACGCCTTTACAGCGGATCTCGCCCGCCAACACGACCAGCTGGGTCGTCGTCAGCGTTTCGCAGGCGATGCGCGCCTCGGGGTCCTTCGATAGGAACAGGTCGACGATCGCATCGGAGATCTGGTCCGCGACCTTGTCGGGATGACCCTCGGAAACGCTTTCGGACGTGAAGAGATAGTTGCTGCGCATTGGTGCTGACCGACCCTCTGATATGATCGCCACCCGATAGGGGCAAAACGGACATAAGGATATAAAGACTTCGTTATATGTTGCTTAGCGCGGCTTCGTCGCGATGGCAATTCCGCCTGCGATCAGCAGCAGCGCGAACAGGGTCGGCAGCAGGTTGCCGAACCGTGCGAAAGGCGTCGCTGCGTGCGGCGACGGCAGAGCCGTCCGGATCGCGCCGGCCTTGCGCCATGGCAGGCTCTCGAGAAGCCGCCCGTCGGCATCGATCACCGCCGAAATACCGGTCGGCGTGGAGCGGATGATCGGCATCCCCTCCTCCGCCGCGCGCAGCCGCGCCTGGGCTAGATGCTGCGGCGGGCCCCAGCGGCCGAACCAGGCGTCGTTGGACGGATTGAACAGGAAGTCGGGCCGATCGGCGGCGTCGACGACCTGGCCCGAGAAGATGATCTCGTAGCAGATCTGGATGCCGGCACGGCCGAAGCCCGGCACCGCGAGCGTGGCAGGCCCCGGTCCTGGCCAGAAATCGACGTCCCCCGGGACCAGCCGCGACAGCCCGATCGCCGACAGGATCGGGCGGGCCGGCAGATATTCGCCATAGGGAACGAGGTGGGCCTTGTCGTAACGGCCGATAATGTCCCCTGCAGCGTTCAGGCCGAACAGGCTGTTGCGCGCACCGGCCAAGTCGCCTGCCTTGTTGAAGATCAGCGCATCACCGCCGAGCAGGATCACATCCTTGGGTCCCAGCAGCGCGGCGATCCGGGCTCTTGCCTTCGGGTCGAACTCGAGGAAGTCGGCAGTCGCGGCCTCTGGCCAGAGCACCAGCCGCGGCTCCGCGCCCGCAGCGGCCTTGCCGGTCAGATGGCTCAGCCGGTCGAAATTGGCCTGCTGGAGCCTGGTATCCCATTTCTCGTTCTGGTTGATGTTGGGCTGAATCACGACGATCCGGGGCGCTGCGCGCGGCGGGACCGGCCGCAACATCCACGCCGACAGGATCTGGGCAAGCATCGCCACCAGCAACGCCCAGCCGACCCGCTGCCAACGCAGCCGCTTGGTGCCGGGCAGCACCGCCAGCAGCCAGATACCCGACAACAAAATCATGAATCCCGACAGCCCGTAGGTACCGACGAGCCGGGTCAGCCCCATCCATGCCGGTTCGGCGCTGCCGGGGGCAACCATGATCGCGGCAAGCGGATTCCAGGCGAAACCGGTGAAGGCGATGCTGCGCAGATATTCGCAGATGACCCAGCTGCCGGCGAACAGCGGGATGAACGCGTAGGGACTCGGCTCCGGCACCGGCGGCGCCATCGACGGGCTCTCCATGCCTTCGGGGATCAGCGCCTTGAGCTTCCTGCGGCGGGCCGCCTCCCGCGCACGATGGCGGCGCAGCGCGAGAAGGAAAGGCAGGCGGTGAAGCGCTTTCGCGAGCACCGCCGCCAGCAGCGGGAAGACCGCCAGGTAAAGCGCGAGCAGGAACACCGCGACCCATCCCAGCCAGTGGGGCATCGATTGCTGATAGGTGAAGGCTGTCGCGATCCAGTTGTTGCCGAAGGTGAAATGGCCCACGCCGAAACACCAGCCGATCAAGGCAGCGCTCCGGATTCGCGGTGCGTTCAGCAATTGCCACATCAGCCCGGCAAGGCAGAGCAGCGTCGCAAACCACCAGTTGAGCGGCGCAAAGCCCAGCGCAGAGGCGAGCCCCAGGCCGAAAGCGATCGATGGGGTCTTGAACGGGATCAGTTTCGGCATCAGCGGCTTATATCGTTTAAGTGCCTCCCCCATATCGTGTCGGCGGGGTCCGCGGGAAGGCGGCGCGTCGCACAGCCGCAATAAAAATCGCGCAGGGGAATCCTTGACAGCTTTCCGGCTGCGTCACATATGGCCGCTAGCACTCAACACGGGTGAGTGCTAAAGATTTCGAACTGACAGATTCGGTTGCGGGCCAGACCCGCCGCTGCCGAAAAATGTAAGGAAAGGGTGAAGCACATGAGTTTCCGTCCGCTGCACGATCGCGTGCTCGTTCGCCGCGTCGAAGCCGAGGAAAAGACTGCCGGCGGGATCATCATCCCCGACAGCGCCAAGGAAAAGCCCCAGGAGGGCGAGGTCGTCGCAGTTGGCGGTGGCGCGAAGGCCGATGATGGCAAGATCACGCCCCTCGACGTCAAGGCCGGCGACAAGATCCTGTTCGGCAAATGGTCGGGCACCGAGGTCAAGATCGACGGCGAAGACCTGCTGATCATGAAAGAGTCGGACATTCTGGGCATCGTCGGCTGACGCCGACCGCCAAGAAGGCCCTGCTACCCAAAACATAATCCGTCATTCCAGCCGATGCTGGAATCTCCCTTTTCGGGAGGCGGAAGGAACCGAGACCCCAGTGTTCGCTGGGATCACGCGATAGAGAGAAGGAACACACATCATGGCAGCGAAAGACGTCAAGTTTTCGCGCGACGCTCGTGAGCGCATTCTGCGCGGCGTCGACATCCTCGCCGACGCGGTGAAGGTCACGCTGGGGCCGAAGGGCCGCAACGTCGTTATCGACAAGTCGTTCGGCGCCCCCCGCATCACCAAGGACGGCGTCACCGTCGCCAAGGAAATCGAACTCAAGGACAAGTTCGAGAACATGGGCGCGCAGATGGTCCGCGAAGTCGCTTCGAAGACCAACGACGTCGCCGGCGACGGCACCACCACCGCCACCGTGCTGGCCCAGGCGATCGTGCGCGAAGGCATGAAGTCGGTCGCGGCCGGTATGAACCCGATGGACCTGAAGCGCGGCATCGATCTCGCCGTGATCAAGGTCGTCGAGGACCTCAAGGCCCGTTCGAAGCCGGTTGCCGGCACCAATGAAGTCGCCCAGGTCGGCATCATCTCGGCCAATGGCGATACCGTCGTGGGCCAGAAGATCGCCGAAGCGATGGAGCGCGTCGGCAAGGAAGGCGTGATCACCGTCGAGGAAGCCAAGGGTCTCGATTTCGAGCTCGACGTCGTCGAGGGCATGCAGTTCGACCGCGGCTACCTGTCTCCTTACTTCATCACCAATCCCGAGAAGATGGTGGTCGAGCTCAACGATCCGTACATCCTGATCCACGAGAAGAAGCTGTCGAACCTGCAGTCGATGCTGCCGATCCTCGAGGCCGTGGTGCAGTCGGGCCGTCCGCTCCTGATCATCGCCGAGGACATCGAGGGTGAGGCGCTTGCCACGCTCGTCGTCAACAAGCTGCGCGGCGGCCTCAAGGTCGCAGCCGTCAAGGCGCCTGGCTTCGGCGATCGCCGCAAGGCGATGCTCGAGGACATCGCGATCCTGACCAGCGGCGAGATGATCTCGGAAGATCTCGGCATCAAGCTCGAGAGCGTCACGATCGGCATGCTCGGCACCGCCAAGCGCGTCACGATCGACAAGGACAACACCACCATCGTCGATGGTGCCGGTGCGTCTGATGCGATCAAGGGCCGCGTCGATGCGATCCGCCGCCAGATCGAGAACACCACCAGCGACTATGACAAGGAGAAGCTCCAGGAGCGCCTTGCCAAGCTCGCCGGCGGCGTTGCCGTGATCAAGGTCGGCGGCTCGACCGAGGTAGAGGTCAAGGAGCGCAAGGATCGCGTCGACGACGCGCTGCATGCGACCCGCGCGGCTGTCGAAGAGGGCATTGTCCCCGGCGGCGGCACGGCTCTGCTCTATGCCACCAAGGCCCTCGAAGGCCTGAAGGGCATTAACGACGACCAGACCCGCGGCATCGACATCATCCGCAAGGCGATCCAGGCTCCGGTGCGCCAGATCGCGCAGAATGCAGGCTTCGACGGCGCCGTCGTCGCGGGCAACCTGCTGCGCGAGAATGACGAGACCAAGGGCTTCAACGCCTCGACCGACGTCTACGAGAACCTGGTCGCCGCCGGCGTGATCGACCCGACCAAGGTCGTTCGTACCGCGCTTCAGGACTCGGCCTCGGTCGCCGGCCTGCTCATCACCACCGAAGCGACGATCGCGGAACTGCCCGAGGACAAGTCCCCGGTCGGCATGCCCGGCGGCGGCATGGGCGGCATGGGCGGCATGGGCGGCATGGACTTCTAAGTCCGCGCCAACCTGCTCGAACAAGAAGGGCCTGGCGAGCGATCGCCGGGCCCTTTCCTTTTTACCCGCTGGTTGGTGGCCATGGTTCCTTCAGCGCTTCACCGGTCGGACGGGCGGCATCGCATTACAGATGTCGATTGCGCCCGCGGGGCGGATGAAGAAGTCGTCCTTGCGATCCGCCCGCGCGGCCAGCCATTGCCTGAAGCTCGGCGCATCGCTGCGCATCACTTCGTAGCCGGGCCGATCGGCGGCGGGCATGTCCGCCACCAGTCGCGCGATCCTGATCGCCGGCCGCGCCGCCCCTTCCCGGTAGACCCCGAGCGCTTCGGTACCACGCGGTAGCGCGGCGAGCGCGTCCATGCCCGACAGCACCCGCCCGACCAGCGCGATGTTGCGATCCAGATGGCGCGGCCCATGGCCGATCACTGCGTAGAGTTCGGCGCCGGTCCCGGTATCGGGCGCAAGATTGCGGCCGACCCCCACCATGCCATAGCAATGGGTCAGCCAGGCCAGCCGGCCGTCGCTCGCGACCGTCCAGCCGCCCGCATGGCCGGTCTGGGCCGCATAGGCATCGCGATAGCCCATCGGCCGGAAAGCGAGCCCCGCCGATGAACGCTCATATTCAGGCGGAGGATTGGCGACGATGCCGGCCGGCATGGCCTTGTTCTCGGTCACATCGCCCCATTGGGTGACATAATTGTCCTGGACCCGGTTGATCGTGATCCCGTCGAACCAGCCGGATCGGGTCAGCAGCTTGATGTTGGCGATGTGCACTGGCGCAAAGGCAGGGGCCAGTGCGATCACGACGCGCTGGCCGGTGTCGAGATCAAGCACCAGCAGATCCGCGGCGGGAACCGTTGCCCAGGCCTCCGCCGGCGCCAGCGCCACGACCTCGCCCGGCGTCGCCGCCCTCGGCGGCGCGGCGCCAATCGCCAGCAGCGGAGACAGCAGCAGGGCGGCTCGCAGGTGAGATTTCATCCTAGGACGATGGCACGCCCGCACGCCTTGCGAAACCCGGCTCCACCAGCTAGTGACCCTCCCTTCCAGCGAAGGTGCGGAGCGGTGGCCGAGTGGTCGAAGGCGCTCGCCTGGAAAGTGAGTATACGCCAAAAGCGTATCGAGGGTTCGAATCCCTCCCGCTCCGCCACGGACCATTCCACAAGGGTCCGCAGAAGACCACTGGGATGGACTTTTTCCTCCTGATTACCGACGCTTAGCAGACCGGTTCGGCCTCGGCCGTCCGTGCCCGTCCATGCCCATCCATCGAATCGGAGGGGCGAAATCGTGGCACGCGCGGTCGAAAATCGTGGTACTTTCAGGAGACCAAAGATGCTCACCGATGCCAAGGTCCGCACGGCCAAGCCGCGCCCCAAATCCTACAAGCTCGTCGACGCCAACCGCCTGTTCCTGCTGGTGACCCCCAGCGGCGGCAAGCTCTGGCGCTGGAACTATTATTATGACGGCAAGCAGAAGAGCATGGCCTTCGGCGCCTATCCCGCCGTTTCACTCGCCGATGCTAGAGCCAAGCGCGACGAGGCGCATGGGGCGCTTTGCAAGGGCAACGACCCCGCGGTCGTGAAGAAGCTCAAAATCGAGGCTAACCTTGAGGCCGGCCGGCAGACATTCGAGAAGGTCGCCCGCGAGTGGCATGAGAATGCCAAGGCGCAGTGGGCCAAGATCCACGCGGCCGACATCATCCGCAGCCTGGAGCGCGACGTTTTCCCGACCATCGGCGGCCTGCCGATCGCCCAGCTCACGCCGCCGCTCGTTCTGGCCGTGCTGCGCGAGATCGAGGCGCGAGGATCGATCGAGACGGCAAAGCGGGTCCGCCAACGTATTTCCGCCGTGTTCGTCTACGGCATTGCCCAAGGCATCACGAAGGATGACCCGGCCGAGAAGCTTGGCAAGGTTTTGAAGCCACTGCGCAAGGGCCGCCAGCCTGCCATCACCGACCTCGTTCCGCTCCGCCGGATGATCATCACCGCCGAGGAGGACTATGCCCGCCCGATCACCCGGCTTGCCCTGCGCCTGCTCGCTTTGACGGCCGTCCGGCCGAGCGAGCTGCGGGGAGCACGCTGGGACGAGTTCGAGGACCTGAACGGCAAGCTGCCGCTGTGGCGCATCCCGGCCTGGCGAATGAAAGGCGACCTCGATCGCAAGGAGGAGCTGAATGGCGATCACTTCGTACCGCTCACCGCCCAGGCGCTTGCCGTCCTCAGGGCGCTCTGGCCGTTGACCGGCGAGGGCGAGCTCCTGTTTCCGAGCAACCGGCACACCCACCGACCAATGAGCGAGAACGCGATTGGCTACCTGCTCAACCGCGCCGGCTATCATGGCCACCACGTCCCCCATGGCTTCCGCGCGGCATTCTCGACGATCATGAACGAATGGGCCGAACGCGAGGGGAAGGATCACGATCGCCAAGTCATCGACCTCATGCTCGCCCATGTTCCGACGGGGAAGGTCGAGGGTGCCTATAACCGCGCCGCCTACATGCCCCGGCGCCGCGAGCTGGCGACGGTCTGGTCCGATATGCTGAGCGACGGGCTTCCTGACCCCGGCGTCCTTGCCGAACGGCCGTCAAAAGTGATGGGCGACCATTCGCGTCGTCAGCTGCCGGAGCCGGTCGACGTTGATTTCCGGTTCCCGCGATGGAAGCGCGCGGCCTGACATTTTCAGGCTGGTTTCTGGCCCCCGCCGGGATAGCGAAGGACGTCTCGCAGTTGGCTGCCCGTGCGCAATGTCGCGCGGGCAGCTTCCGGCAATACCGAGTTGATCTCGATCAGGGGCACGAAGGACGTCGAGAGTGACGCTTTCGCTGGGTGCCACGGGGCGGATGGCCCTGCTCGAATCCAGGATGGCAGTCCGTCGGCGAAGACAGCTTCGTCGAGGAAGAGGTTAGGTCCTGGAAAGCCGCCAGCGGCCCCTGCCGATTCGGCCTCATAGGCACGCGTGAATGCGAAGTTGGCCTGCAGCTGGGGCACGATGTCGAAAACCCTGCGCACCTTGCGGGCTTCCGCGACTGCACCGTCGCGATCGAGCTTCCCGCTCGCCAGCGCATCGATGATCGCGGTCAGGGCATCCTCCTGCGCGACGATACCCCGGTTGCTGCCCTTGGCGCGAAGGCCGACTGCGATCACTCCGCGCAAGCCCGGCCCGCCGGCCCGCAGGTCAACCGCGGTGGCCTCGTTGTAGAGGGTCCAGCAGCGCTCGATGAAGCGCCAGACCTTGTCGCTGCGGACATTGTCGATGTTGCTGTAGGCGACGGCGCCGTCGTTCATCACCAGCGTCGGAAAGCCCCCGCTGCTGTTCTTGGAAACGACCCGCTGGAACGCGTAGAGGCGCGACAACGGCCGGCGCGCCAGCGGATGGGCGGGATCGAACCCGGCCTTGTCGATGGCGCCGCCATAGCCCAGCAGGTCCATCCAGCAGGCGATTGCAACGATCGAGCTCGGGCTGTCCGTGCTGTTGCGGGTGTCCGTCACTGAAGAGTCGGCGAGGTTGCCAGCATAGGCTCGAGCCGGGCAGCGATCTGTTTCCAGCGCTCGACGCCAGCAAAATCCCCGTCGATCGTGAGCGCACCAATGCGCTCGGCGACGTAGAGCGCCGCGCCCGTCCCATGGATCCGCAAGACGGCGAGCGCCTCGGCCTGGCGCTCCTGCTCGGGCCTCAAAGCAGGTTCTCCACCGGCGCCGCAACGGGCTTCCGCTTGACCCACAACTCGTCCGTTCGGGTCATCTCGATGAGGTCGTCAGGAAAGCAACGCTCCTGGAAGGCCACCGCATCGTCGAAGCTGCCATGGAGCCAGCGCTGGTATTCGTCAGGGTGGAGGAGGACGGGCATACGGTCATGAACTGGACGGATCGCCTCGTTGCAGTCCGTCATGACACCCGAATAGACCGGTCCCCACTCGTCGCTGATGCGCCAAAGGCCAGCCCAGGCGAAGATCGGCTGGCCCTTCACGTTGAACCAGGTCCTCGTCTTTGAGCCCTTCGGTCCTTCCGCCTCGGCGAACGCCGTCACGGGTATCAGGCAGCGCCATTGCGGCTTGGCCGCGAGGCCCTTCCACATCGGCTTGTTGAGGTCGGCGATGTTGTTGACCGGCTTCGGCTTGGCGGTCGGGGACATTCCCTTCAATCGAAGCGGAAAGCCCCATGCCATGGACTGCATGATCCGCGTGCCCGCATCCTCCCGGACGACCATCCCGGGTGTTCCGGGGTAGACCTCGTCGGGAGCATTGGATTGCGTCGGGTCGCTGACGCCGAAGTGCGCGGCGACCTCGGCAGCGCTCTTGCGGACGGTGTAGAGATTGCACATCGCGCTAGCTTATCAGCAAATCGCGCGAGTGCATCTGCTCAGAGCAACGCCAGTTGAGGTTGCATGCTGGCTGGAAGCTTGCCGCTTCGCCACAGGTCCTCGGTATGAATGACCGTGGTGCGCTCGGCTGCCAGCGGCGCGCGGAACTGAAACCCGATCACGTCCTGGATCGAGCCTTGCAGCCAGCGGTCATATTCATGCGGGTCGAGCAGCACTGGCATGCGATCATTATAGGGCTCGACGACCGAATTGGCTGTCATCGTCATGCCCGCGTAGACTGGCCCGTAGTCCGGGACATTGCGGCAGAACCCTGCCCATGCGACCAGCGGCTGCCGGTCGACCGAGAACCAGGACCGTGTCTTCTCGCCTGGATCGCCGTTCGGATTCGCGAAATAGCTGAGTGGGATCAGGCATCGGTACTTGGGATCAACGACCAGTTGGTCCCAAAGCGGATTGGTGAGATCGGCGACAAGGCCGATCCGACCGGGAGGATCGCCGCGCTCGCGCATCTCGCGGGTCAGGCGGGGAAAGCCCCAGTCCATCAAGCGGAGGTGGCGTTGACCATTCCTCTCGAAGACGACCAGCCCCGGCAACGCCTCGACGGTTTCCGACGGCACCTTCAGATCGACAGGCGCCTCGGCGTCGAAGTGCGCCGAAACCTCATTGGGACTGCTGATGACTGCATAAAGACGGGACATCGCCGGACCTTCCAACTGCGACTCGCAGCAAATGCCTTAGCACGGAACATAGAGAGAACACCAGTGTTGGCGGGTCGGTCGTGTAGTTAGCAGCGGGCCAAAATGGCGCGCGGTCCGGATCGGATCATCCGATCACCCGACGAGACCAGCCGCCGCACCAGTGACTTCCGGTGCTCGCCATCGCCCGGCCATTCGCCCGGGCCAAGCAGGCTGTCGGCCGTCTCGCGTAGGCTCGCGCCGGCATTTCGTGCGTCCACAGCCAACAAAGCGAAAAGCTGGCCAGCCAAACGGAGGTTACGCCGGTGTCGGATAGCTCCACGAAATATCCGGATCGCGGCAACCTGTGCTTCAAAACGCTCGTCGTCGGCCACTTCGAAGCGGAGCGTTGCCGGTCCGCAGTCAAGGCTGTCGCCAAACACGTCTAGCCGGACCGGCTCGCCGCGGCCGTCGATGACCAGATGTTCGAGACCGGGTCCTCGAACCAAACGGACCGAGGCCGATCGCGCATCGAACAGCGGCGCGCCATTTTCGCAGCTACGCGTTGCCCTGGCCGTGAGCACACACGGGTCGACGGCCGCCGACCACATGGGCAGAACATGAGCGCAGCTCTGGGCAGGATTCTCAGCGAAAGTGCAGCCCCCACTGCGCGACGAAGTCGGCGCCGGCCGCCGCGCCCGCATCGCGACTTGCCGGTAGTCCCGCATATGCCGCGCGATAGGCGGGATCGCGACGAAGCACCTCCCAGGCGAGCGCGGGACGTCCGCACCGGACAATGGCTTGATATGCCGCCGGATCTGGCACGCTCATCGCTCGCGCCTCAGCCCATCTCGCCCAGCTGGGACCGGACGAACATCTCCGCGGCCTCGGTCTGATCGGGGCGCAGCGCGTCGATCGCCGGCAAATGGTCGGGAACATGGTCGCCGAGCAGGATCGAAGGGCATTGCCCTTCGACATTGCCAAGGTTGGGCCGATGCTGGGCGTAGCCGACCAGCGATGCCAGCTCGGGCGAGAAGTGGCGTGCCACTTGGGGCGGGTAGACCAGCCATTGCAGCTCGAACGGCTTCAGCCAGCCGAGGCAGTAGCTGATGACGATGCCCCGCCGCGGTGCGGCGCTGGCGTTGCCGCCGCCACCGTGCAGGGTCGAGCCAAGGAAGATGAGAGCGTCACCCGGAGAAACGATCGGCACGACCGCTTCCTCCTCGGGCAGGACGGGTACGTCCTGGTCGAAGTGGCTTCCGGTCCATAGCCGCGTGCCGCCATTTTCGCGGGTGAAGGTTGCCAAGGGCCACATGACGTTGACGAGATATTCGAGGCCACCCTTCGGTCCCTGCCACATGTCCTGATCGCGGTGGGGAAGCTGCGGCAGAGCACCGGGGTGGATCTCGATCGCCTGGGTGAGATTGAGCGCGATCCGCTCGCACCATGGCAGGAGCATCTGCTCGACGATCTCGAGGATGAGCGGATGCATCGCGAGGTGCTTGACCGCGGGAGAGCGAGTCAGGAGCGAAGCGAAGCGCCTGGTCCGGTCGCCGTAGAAGGCGCCCTGACACAAGGGGGTCGCGGCGAAGCGCGGATCGAGATCCGCCTCGATCCCGGCGATCATACCCGGCTCGACAGCGCGGCCGAATACGCACCAGCCGTCGCGCGCGAGCATGCCGGCATGGCGATCGACGGCGGCGCTCACGCCGCCACCCGATCGGCGAGATCGGCATAGACCCCGGTCCAGCGCAGGCGTTCGGGCGTCTCCCGGTCGACATGGATGAGGAAGGCGCCGACCGGACCACCCGGTATCCGCACGGCGGGGCCGAGCGGTTCGGCCCGCCAGCCCATCGCCAGCACCTCCTTTCTGAACGGGTCGGGGATGAGGCCGGTGTAGCGCTCGATACCGCGTTCGAGTGCGACATCGACCATCGCGGTGAAGAGCATGTTGCGCAGCATGCGGCGGCGTTCGGCGCCGTGCCGCTGGGGCAGGCACAGCCGCGTACTTTCCCATGTCCGTTCGTCGGCCGGAACGCCGAGCGGACAGAGATGCGGGAAAAGCGTATCCAGCATGTGCGGCTGGGTGCTTGGGAACAGCCGGATGGATGCCGCGTGCGATCCGTCATGATCGGCCGCGATCAGGTAGATCGTATGGGTATTGTCGAACTGGTCCATCTCGTACCGACCGTCGACGACGGGCACGTCCCAGCCGAACAGGTCGACGAAGAGGCGCTTGCGATCGGCGAACATGGATTGAAGAAGCGGCCGGTTTTCCGGCGCCAGGTGGTTGTCGATGACATGGATCATGGGGTGCTCCCGGTCGTGGTTTCGCGCACGAAGGAAGCAGCGGGACGGTCCCCGAAATAGACCGAGTGATTACTCGGGTTGACGCCTCAATTCGTGCAGCCCGATCTCACCAGCGAGCACTGCGCTAACCACTAGCTCGGTTCGGTCATGGGCATCGAACAGGCGACGGGCTTCGGTGAGGTAACCGTCGACTGTCCTTGGCGTCAGTGCCAGGGCGCGCGCGATCTCCTTGTTAGAATATCCGCGCCCGGCAAGGACGACACAGTCGCGTGGCCGGGGGTGAAGTCTCGGCGGGATGGCGGGCAAGACAGGCCTAGCCGCGAGAAGTCGGCTCGCGGATTGGAATGCGAAGATTCCGATCATCTGGGCGGCGCCAAGATACCGGAAGGCCTGAGCGGGGCGCCGCGTTCCGGCGAAGGTGCACGAACCCATGCGATCGCCGAGGCGGACATAGGGAACGGTGATCCCCTCGTTCAGACCCGCGCGCTCGCCATGCTCGAAGCTGGCGCGATCCTGACGGTCGAACTGGATGAGGCGAGGCAGGTCGGACCAGAGGAAAGCACTGTCCGCGAAGATGCAGCCGCGAATGACGGGGTCCCGACGATAGCGCCGCTCGCCGACCAGCCGTTCAGAGATCGCGGCAGGGTAGTCTTTGAGATCGACGAGATCGGATCGGGGTGATCGCAGGTCATCATGATGGATCAGCGCGTAGTGCCGAAATCCCATCTCGCGCGTGACGGCTTCCATCAGACCGACCAACTCCTCGCGCGTAGCCACTGACCGCAGGGCGTCAACGACGAGGTGCGTCAGTGCCAAACAGAAGGGCTTGCGCGAACGAGCGAAGGCAGATGGCATGCGCTAACATCCTCAAACCCCCGTAGCTCCCCCGATGCGATTGTCAGGCGGTCGTCAGTGCCTTCTTGGCCCAGTTGATGAACCGATGAGTCGCATCGCGCGATTGCTGGATCGACGCGCGATACTCTGGATTGGAAAGGTCGATAGAAACCAAGGGCCAAGTGGAATGGTGCGCCGCCATCGCGGCGCGCATATCGTTGAACATGGCTCGAAATTTCTCCATTTCTTCCGGGTCGGCGAAGGCCGCGCCGGCCAAGTCGCCAATCTTCGAACGCTTTTCCCCCATAAGGCGTCGAAGCTCGACTCCGCGTCGACGGTTGGCGTCGAAGTTCTCGCCGCCCAGGTCGGCCGACTCCTGAACGATAGTCTGAAATTCCTCTACTGCGCAGTAGCTTGACCCGGGCGTCCATCATGGAGATCCCGTCTTAGCAAGCCAGTCGTGAACGCCGCCACACTGCCGGCAAATAGATATCCCGAGTGCGACGACGCCCCCTCCTGCGGCCGAAAGGCGTGGATGATCAGAAACCGGCGACATTACGCTTGATCCAGGCGATGACGAGATCAGCGATCTGAAGATTGTTGCGATCCTGCATTATCATGTGGCTATTCCCGTAGATCCCGATCTCCGGCGTGTGCAGGAGAGTCGCGTTCCCGCCGGCATCGTTCACTCGAGCTACGAAAGTCTGGCAGTCTTTGAGGAAGGGAAGCCAAACCGGGCCGTCAGCCTGGGGGGCATCGAGATGGTCCCCGTAGACGACTAGTACGGGAAACTTAGCCAGATCCTTGATCTGCTGCGGCGAATAGCCCGTCGAATTGCAACCACCGGGTTCGATGGCGACAAGCCCCTTGATGCCGCTTGCGTGGAGCAAGGCGACCTCGAACGGAAACCGGCCAGATTGCGAATGGCCGACCAGGACGCTGCCGCTCAGCCGCCCAACTAATTCCGCCAACGCCGCATAATTCGCCCTGTCCGAGGCGGGATCAGGCTGCAGGTCAGGAACGGCTTGCATCGCAAAGCGGTCTGCCGCCTCGGTAGGGAACTGAGAGTCGTCGAAGCTGGCCCCGGACGCGGGGCCGAAGCGAAAGCGCACCCAAGCTATATCATCGGCGATGCGACGGAAGTTTCGCTGACTCTCAGGAGGGGCGACCTTCCCACGGACGTCGTTGAACCCTGCCTGGTTGAAACCGGATCGGCCTCGGCCGACCTGATCCACGACATAGCTCGGAAAACCCTTTCTCGCGAAATACTCATACCACCCCATCCGGCCATCGGGCGTCGTTTCATATGTCTTGCCCGTGAGAGTGGCGCCGTGGATCATGATGATGGAGGGCGCTGGCGCGGCCTGCGGGATCAGGTACTCGACATACATCTGATCGAGGGAGACCGGTCCGCCCCGATACATGCCCGCCTCCAATGTGGTGAGCGTCTCCGTCCGACCTCCGACGAAAAAACTTCCTGTCGAGGAAAGCAAAAGGGGTTGGCTCGATTGCGCACGTTGCCCGGCCGCTTCGGTACGGGGCAACCCTGCCTCGTCGCCCCCCGTTGCGCAGGCGCATAGACAGAGCGCCATCGCGCAGACAAGCAACCAGCCCGCTTTACGGATGACGTGGGCACAGAGGACCGCTGCGGGTTTTGAGGCGGTTGCGATCATGGCTTGCTCGCGTTGCCACGGGCGCCCGCGCGCCTGTGAGCTAGGTTCTCGTCGAGGAAGCGTATCTGCTCGCTCCAGAGCCGTTCCCAACTGCTCTGGCGGATCATACGGTGGGCTTCGCCGGGCAGAACAACAGAGCGGACAGCCACACCGCGATCCGTCAGCTTCCGATCGAGATCCACGGTTTCGAGGACGTCAACACTCATGTCCTGATCACCGCTGAACAACAGAACCGGCGATTTCCAGCTATCGATCGCCGCGACCGGTGAGGCTTTCAAAGCGTTGGCCCACTGAGCCGGGCCGACGCCATATGCCTTTCCCGGGTAGGCCCGATCGGGAAGATTCGGAACGCGGCTCCAGTCGAAGAGACCGTGCACCGCGACTCCCGCCGAGAATAGATCCGAGTTCCGCGCCAGGGCGCTGGCGGCCAGAAAACCGCCATAGGATGAGCCCCATATTCCAATCCGCGYGGGATCGACGTCAGGTCTTGATGACAGCCACCGACCGGCGGCGAGAATATCCTTATAGTCGGAGGCTTCGCGCCAGGCGCGACCTTCGGCTTCACGAAACAGCCGCCCGTATCCCGTGCTGGATCGGAAATTCACGCTCAGCACCATATAGCCGAGTTCCGCCAGTCGGCGATTGATCGCGTAGTCGTAGGCGTAATAGCCTTGGTAGTGAAAAGCCGGGAACATTTGCTCCTTCGGTCCGCCGTGGGCGAACACGATTGCGGGATGGGCACCCGGACCGGCTGGCATGAACAACTGCGCCGAAAAACTTAAACCGTCCGCTGACGTCAGCTTGACGGTTTTTGGGACTGGATCGCTGAACCTGTAGGTGTAGCCGAATGTGGCCGCAGTCTCGCTAAGCAGCACGGCGCTGGTTCGTACATCGACGATCCGAAGGAGAGAGGGCGCGTCGGCACTTGCGCCTGCATAAGCGACCCAGCGCCCGTTGCCGACAGAGACCGCATTCGAAAAGACTACATCGGTGCTTTCGATCTGCCGCTCGGCCCCATTCGCGATATTGAAGGTCGAAATTTGACGTCGATCGAGGTCGCGGCAGTTGTGAACCACGAAGAGCCTGTCTCGTTCGACGAGCGAGCTCTCCGCCACTTCGCAATTCGGCGGGGTCAGGGCGCGCGGTGAGCCTCCCGCGCGTGAGATTGCGTATAGGCGTGCCCAGTTATCAGGTTCGGCTCTGAAAATGATTGTGCGGTCATCCGCCCAGCGCAAACCGGACGCATCATCATCCGGGATCTGAAGCCCCGCCCTGGTCGTCGAATGCCACAGGACGGTGGCGACGCCCGTCACCAGATCCATCGTCTCGAGCGAGACAGCCTCGTTCTCGTATTTGTCGACTACGACATTCTGCTCGCGAGCCGGCCAGCGGAAATAGGCGATCGTCTTCCCATCTGGCGAAAGCGCGGGCGAGCTGAGACGAGAAACGCCTGTTGTCAGCCACTTTATGCGATCGCTACCCAAATCATAGCGTCCGAGGAACGACCAGCCTCCGCGATCCTGCACGAAAAGCACGGATGCTTCCGTTGGTGACCAAATCGGATGCGCAAAGGATGCTCCGCCTGGGATAAGCACTGTCGGACTGGCTGGGGTGGTGGCGACTTTCGAAGCCCAAAGATCGCGACCGCGCCGAAAGGTGAGAAGCTGGCTGTCCGGCGTGAAGACAGGCGTGGTCCCAACCCCGATCTTGACGGGTCGGGCGCCGCTGCGTGCCCCGATGATCCAGACGGTCGCTTCGGGGGGAACGATCAAATTTGCGGGGTTGTAACCGTCATCTCGCCCAGCGATCGATGTTCCGGTTACGAAGGCGATATGAAGGCCGTTGGGCGAGATGCGGACGTCGGTGATGGGCTGACCATCTCGGTCCGATTGAACGAGCAGTTCAACAGGTTTGAAGCTAGGTGCGGTCGCGATCCTCAGCCTGGTCTGCTCCCCTTGATGGACCACCCACGCCACCGTTGGAGCGTCGGCCGCGCTCACGGCATAGACCATGGGAAACTGCAGGAAGCTGGCGTCGATCGTTGGCTCGGATGAAGCCGGAGTTGTGTACAACAATCCCAGAGCAATGGAGATTCCGCAGGCATTCTCAAGGATCGTCGCGGCCCGATATCTAGATCTCGTCGACTGCATACCTTCGCCCACTAAAAGGGAGTGCCGTGCTGGCAATACTTCGCCGGCACGGCACCAGATCACTACATTTTGAAACGAACTCCGAATCGGAAGCTGCGACCCAGGAGATCGTAAAGCAGCGGATTGACGCTCAGCGGAGCAGCGCCGATGGCGGGGCCAAACGCCACCTGAGCCGGATCCTTGTTCAGGATGTTGTCGACCGTCAGGAAGGCCTCGACCTGCTTCGTCAGCTTGGCGCTGATGCTCGTGTCGAAGTAGATGGCCCCGGGCAACTGATTGTTGTTGATGGTCTGATTGGCGACCGTAGAGGTGGGGCAGTTTGACGTGCATTCGACGTAGGACGTGTTGTAGACGCCCGCGCTRAAGCCTCGCGCAGTGACGGAGAAAGTCACGGGGTCGCGATCGTACGTCAGGTTCACGAGATAACGCCATTTCGGCAGGGTATTACGAAGAGTGCCGYTCACACCGTTCGTGCCGACATTATCAGTGGCGGGTGTGATGCCGTCGTTCGAATAGTTCTTGATGAACCGGGTCGCGAGACCGCGCAGGGTTAGCGCGCCCCCGAGCAGCGGTGTACGGTAGCTTGCTTCGAAATCGAGACCGCTTGCCTCCTGTTTGGCGACATTGACCGGCAGGATCGTGACCAGCGAGAGCGCGCCCGCGCTGTCCCGCGTAATCTGCGAACAGAGGGCCGTGTTGCCCTGGAAACACTGGTCTACGATCGCCTGACCATTTACGGTGGAAATAGCTCCCTTGATCTTGATGTCGTAGTAATCGACCGATGCCTGGAAGCCGGGAAGGAAGCGTGGCTGAACCACCGCGCCGATTCCGAGCGTGTCCGCGATCTCGGGCTTCAGGCCGAGATTTCCCTTCGTAACCTGTGGCACGGCGGCGCTGACATTGCCGCGGAAGCGGTCGATGATCGTCCCGAGGTTGTTGATACCAGCGGCGAACAGTTCCTGCAGATTTGGCGCCCGAATGTCGCGCGACCGTGTGAAACGGAAGGTCAGGTCGTCGACCGGCGAGTACGTGAGGCCCAGCTTCCAGGTCGTGACGTACCCAGAGGTGCTGTAGTCGGTAGCCCGGATTGCGCCGTTGAAGTCGAGACTTTTCGCGAACGGAATGTCCTTAGCCAGCGGAACGACCGCCTCGAAGAAGCCTTCGGTGACATTGAAGGATCCGAAGGTCGGGGTGTAATTGCCCGCGAAATACGGACCCGAGCCGCCGGCGGCCAGAACAGCCGCGCGGAGTGGATCGACGCTGCCTGACGTGGAGTCTTTGCGATGCTCGATGCCGGTTGCGATCGAGACAGGACCGGCCCAGGTCGAGAATGGCTCACCGCGCAAGGTGCCGGCGAGCACGTTTTCGCTCACTTTGGTCTTTCCCCATGCGAGGCCAGTGACGTAATCCACGGCCGCTTGGCTGTTGACTCCGGTGCCGAAGGCGTTGTACGGTACACAGCCGTTGTTGGGATTGGTCAGGGTCGAGCGGCAGACGATCACGCCGTTCGCGTTTCGAACGGAGTCGATCGCCCCAAGAAACCGCGATGTGACCGTCTGGAAGAAGTCGATGTAGATGTCATTGACTTGGCGCTGACCGTAAACGTCCCAGCTCCACTTGGAGCCAAGCGCATCGAAATCTCCCTTGGCTCCGATGGTGCCCACCCAAGACTGGCGGTTGGTGTGGGAGTAGAGCTTGCCGATGTCCTGGCTGAATGTTCCCAGGTTGAACGGAGCCGTCGCGCGGGGCGCGATACTGGCCGGGATAAAGGCGTTGTCCGGCTGAATGGTGATGTTGCCGAAATTGAACTGGTAAAGCGGGCGTGAGAACGTCGTCGCCCGATTGTAGCCGCCTTGTGCGAACACCTCGAGATGATCGGTCAGCTCGTAGCTCACGCGACCAAAAACGCTCTGTCGGCTGACTCTCGGATCGAGATCAGACGATGCGCCAAGATCTGAATAGAGATAGTCTCCGCCCACCATCGCGTTGCCGCTGACGATCGAGCCATAATTGAATTGCGCCGGCGTTCCGCCTGGACCGAAATAGGTGCCGCGCAGGGGCCCGGTCGTGATGATACCACCGGGAGTCGCAGTCGCGAAACCGGCATTCGGCAGATTCAGAAGCTGAGGCTGGCCATTGGTCGCCGTGTAGTTCGGATTAACGAACAGCAGCGAATGGTTATACCATTTGCGATCGCCGATGCTCTCGATACCGTCATTGTGCGTGATTTCGCCACTCAACAGGATGTGCCCGCGGTCGTCAGCGAATTTTGCGCCAGCGGTGAGCGACGCATTGTAGCTGCGGTCATCGCCATAGGTGGTGACGCCACCTTGGATCATCCCCTTCAAGCCCGTGAAGTCCTTGTCGAGCACGAAGTTGACGACGCCTGAAACCGCGTCCGAACCCCATTCCGCAGAAGCGCCGCCGGTTACGATATCGATGCGCTTCACCAACGCCTGCGGAAGCGTGTTAATGTCTACCAGGCCTCCGAGATTGGAGGGCGGCACCCGTCGGCCATCCAATAGCACGAGCGTCCGCGTCGCACCGAGGCTGCGCAGGTTGAGCGCGTTGATGCCGGTGAAGCCGGTTCCCAGAGATGCAATGTTGGCGCGCGGCGAGGTACTTGCCGACAGGGACGGGAGCTGGTTGACGAAGTCGGCAAGGTTGACGGGGGACCGTTTCGCGATCTCTTCGGACCCGACCACGGTGGTCGGCGTCGGCGCCTTATACCCGTCTCGAATGATGCGTGTACCGCTGACGATGATCTCGCTGGTCTCCACCGGCGCGGCCGCATCGGCGGAACTTGCATCTTTCGAACTCGTCGTCGCGGCTGTCGTATCTTGGGCGAATGCTGCCCCCGGGACTGCAAGGGCGATGACCATCACCAAACTCGCGCCGCCTAAGAACTTTGTTTTCGCCTGAACCGAAAAGCCTGGCCCCTTAGTCATGTTGTTTCCCCCCTCATGTGTTTGGAGGGTCTGATCGTGAGACCGCAACACCCTGTCCGTCAAAGTCGAAAAGTCGTGGGGTGTATTCTGTAAGTTATAGACTTCGCCAGCGTGTTGCTAGCGCTACAATTCCTCGACCAGCATCGCTGCCAGTGCCTCTGGCGCGTCGATCATGATGTCGTGCCCACAGTCGATCGAAGCGGTCTTCCACCCGTCCATCTCCCGAAGTTTATTGTAGGTCCTGTGGTTCGACACCGACTGATAGCGCGACGCCACGATGAAGGTCCGCCTTGAAACGAGATCCTCCTTCCCCGTGAAGCGCAGCTTCTGGATTAGAGTTCCAATGGGGTGCGGAGTGCACAGTGCGTTGACCCAGGCAACGTCATCTGGATTTACGTTGAACAGTGCGGCGTCAGGCGGTTCAACTGCAAGCCCGGTCGTGCCTGCGGCCCCGATGAGCGCCATCGCCCGCTCCGAGCCAACAATGTCAAAGCTCGATTGGCCGTCCTCTGGCACAAAAGCATCGAGATAGACCAGTGACCTTACGCGTTCGCCGATCTGCCCAGCCACACCGGTGAYCACCATTCCACCATAGGAATGACCACAAAGCACTACGTCTTCCAGCCCATGTGAATTGATCACTGCGACGACGTCGTCGATGTGCGTCGAAAGATTGATGCCTTGGGTGCCCAAATGAGCCAGCTCGCCGACGCCGCTCAGAGCTGGCGCAAAGACGATGTGGCCCATCTCCCGCAGACGATCGGCGACGCGTGAATAACACCAGCTCCCATGACAGGCACCTGGAACGAGTACGAAAATCCCCATGCGTCACTACCCATTCAAATGTCGAAAGGATGTCATGAGACCGTCGGACTGACCATGCCGCTCGATCCGGACATATCCTTGATCGTCATCACGACCGCGCACGATACGAGCAGCGATCCGACCAGAAGGCCGAATGTTAGGCTGAAAGAGCCGCCCGCGATGCCAATGAGATATCCGATGAGGATCGGCGATACGAAAGCCGCGATTTGGCCCGCCATGTTGATGAACCCACTCGCCACACCCATCAGCCGCCGGGGTACCGTATTCATCGGGAGAGCCCAGAAAGTTGAAAAAAAGAAGTTGAGAAAAAAGCCGGCCAAGGTTTGGCACGCTATCAGGACGAAAGAAGATGTGGCGAAATAGGAACAAAAAAGCAGCAGTGCCGAAGCGAGCTGGGACGCTATGATTGGAAGCTTGCGGCTGTTCTTCCAAAAGCGGTCGGACAGCCATCCACCGAGAATGCAGCCGACGGTACCGGCGACGAACGGCAGTGACGCGGCCAACCCCATCTGTAGCATCGAGAACCCGCGAGCCTTGACGAGGTAGGTCGGCAACCACGATGTGAAGCCCCAATACGTAATATCGTAGGCGAACAGCGCTAAAAAATATCTGATAATATTGGGCTGTTGGATCACTTCGCGCATCGACGTTCTGGCGGTTGGCCCCTCGGTCTTCGGCTCGCCTTCTTCGATCTCCATCAGCTCTGCTGCGTCGATATATTTGCTCTCCGCAGGGCCGTCGGCGACGAATAGCCAAAGAACTAAAGCGATGATGAACCCTGGCACAAACAGCACGTAGAAAACGTGGCGCCAGCCCCAAATGGACATAATACCAACGACAAAGAGCGGCGCCAGGGCCGCCCCAAGGGGCCCAGCGGCCATTTTGATTGCATTCGCCGTAGCGCGCTCCCGCTTCGGGAACCAGACCGCAATAGTCTTGAAGACGCAGGATGGAAAAACACCCTCGCCCAGCCCGAAAATGAAGCGGGCGAGAAGCATCTGCGTGAAATTTGCGGCAGCCCCTGTCAACGCCGTGAACGCTGACCACCAAAGCAGTGAGATGGTCGCGACCCGGCGCACGCCGAAACGGTCAGCCAGCATGCCGCCTGGTATTTGTGAGATGGAATAGCTGGCAAAGAACGCGCTCAGAACCATTCCGCTCTGCCAGGGTGAGAGGTGAAACTCCTCTGAGATATATGGCAGGGCAACCGACATGACTGTTCGGTCCATGAAGGACACGACCCACGCGATGGTGAGGACCGACAGAACTGAATATCGCGCTCGCCATCGTCGCGATCTTTCCATCAGGCCACCTTCCTCAAACACCGAACGACAGGAGGATGGCCGTACGGCGATGATGTCAGCCCTCGGGTGCACTCCTCCACGATTGACGAAGCGTATGGGCTTATGGTCTATTTCGTCTATGTCCAAAATCAGCACCATCTATTCCTGAGGTTATAGCATGCCGCGTCCGATTAATCTCCGGCAAATTGAGGCGTTCAAGGCGCTGATTGAAAGCGGAACGGTCAGCGGCGCCGCCGATCTCGTCGGGCTCTCCCAACCGGCAGTAAGTAAACTGATTGCGAATCTGGAATTCGATGCAGGTGTCAGTCTGTTCGATCGCGTGAAGGGCAGGCTTGCCCCCACGGCCAACGCCATGCGGCTTTATGATGAAGTCGGACGCATCTTCGCAGGCGTTCGGCAAGTGCAGAACGCCCTTGATGCCATTCGCCGGGAAGAACAGGGCCGTTTGGCCGTGGGCGTCATGCCCGCGCTGAGCGGCTCGTTCATTCAACGCGCCACGTCGCGGTTCTTAGATGTATCTCCAGACGTATTCTGCTCCGTTCAGACGCTAAGCTCTCAATGGATCATCGACCTATTGATTGCCCGGAAGATCGATGTCGGCCTGGTAGATGGAGGGATCGAGAATCCCTACGTCACGCATGATCCGCTGATGACGCACCCTCTCGTTTGCGTCATGCCGCACGACCATCCATTGCGAAAGAAGTCGAAGATCAAAGCGAAGGATCTTGATGGAGTGCCTTTTGTCGCGCTCCACCGCGACACAAATCTTGGCTTGCGAGTTGAGAGCATGTTCGAGGAGCAGGGCGTGAGGCCAAACGTCGGCATCATCTCGAACGCTACCCAAACGATCGCCGAATTTGTGGCAGCAGGACGAGGCGTTTCCCTCGTGCACCCGCTGATGATTAGCGGGCTAGAGGACCGGATCATTGCTCGGCGCTTCGAACCGGAAATACCCTATAATTTCCAGCTCTGCCGGAGTGCCGACAGTCGCAATACCCGGCTGGTCGACGCATTTGTGGAGGAGCTTCGCAACATGACGAATGAGATTTCGTCCTCGATGCTGTAGGCCTTCGCGATCTGGAGACCCGGCCGCTAGGTCAGCTCGGCCTAGCCGCGTTACGCCGGGCGACGACGCCAACAGTGGCAACGTCGCCATTTCGCACTAGTCTCTATAATTTTTAGAATACCATCCCCGTTTTTTCGACTTGGACGAATATCAGCGCGCCGCCTAGCCCTTCATCGGAAGGGGGAATCTTCGGTGGATGCACTCAATGACTGGATGGGCACTTTTAGCAGTCGGCGGCGAAAGGCCGACGATCCGTTGATACGTCCTACTGGTGACTTGGGACAAATAAGTCGCTTTAGTCGGAACCCCAAATGAGCGGTCAACGGATGATCGTGATCGGAGGGGGGCTGGTTGGCGCCGCCATTGCTTATGGCGCGGCGCGTGAGGGGCTCAGCGTTCGCGTACTTGACCAGGGCGACAGCGCTTTCCGCGCCTCTCGCGGAAACTTCGGCCTTGTATGGGTTTCCAGCAAGGGCGCCGAGATGCCCCGTTATGCTGCTTGGAGCCGAGATGCGCTGAAGCTCTGGCCCGGCCTTCAACGCGAACTGCTGGACCTCACCGGCGTCGACGCTGGCCTTCGGCAGGTCGGAGGTTTCTGGCTCGGCTTCAGCGATAAGGAAATGAAGGCGCGTTACGAACTGCTGAGTGGCATCAGTCGGTCGGTCGACGGAATTCCATTCAAGATGATGGAGCCGTCGGAGTTGCGACAATTTCTACCTGGGCTCGGTCCCACCGTCGCAGGCGGAAGCTTCTGTGAACTCGACGGTGACGCGAACCCGTTGCTGCTTCTGCGCGGCCTGCACGCCGGGCTCCTTCAGAAGGGCGCTGACATCGTCTCCGGTGTCGATGTCGTCGAGGTGCGCTACGACCATTCAAATGGCCTGTTCGAAGCACTCGCCGCCGACGGCCAGCGCTGGCAGGCGGAGCGTCTCGTCCTCGCTGCGGGCTTGGGCAATGCTCGCCTCGCTCCGCAGGTGGGATTGCATGCGCCGGTCAAGCCGAGCCGGGGCCAAGTGCTGATTACCGAACGGCTTCAACCGTTCCTCAACTACCCGATGAACAAGCTTCGTCAGACCGTCGAAGGCAGCGTACAGATCGGATCTTCGACAGAAGACGTCGGCTTCGACGACGGCACGACCACCGATGTCATCGAAAGGCAGGTGAATCGGGCTGTCGCCGCTTTCCCTGCGCTCGCGAGGGCCAGGCTTGTTCGCGCCTGGGGAGCACTGCGACCTTTGGCGCCTGATGGATACCCAATCTACCAGGAGTCTGAAACTTGTCCCGGAGCCTTTGTGGCGACGAGCCATAGCGGCGTGACCCTCGCTGCTGCGCATTGCTTTGTCCTTGGACCGTGGATGGCGGGTCTGTCGCAGACGCCCCCAGATTTTTCGGACTTCCGAGGCGAGCGCTTTCTGGATCCGAGCAAGAGCTTCTCCCATGCCCATTGAGCCACTGTTCTCCATTTCCGAGCAAGGTTCGGCCGAGCTCGTAACCTTCACGTTCGACGGGCGAACGATCACCGCGCCGAACGGAATCAATATTGCCGCAGCTCTGCTTGTCGGTGGCGTTAGCGACTTCAGGGCAAGCGTTGTCGGGCATGACTCGCGGGGGCCTTATTGCATGATGGGCGTGTGCTTCGAGTGCCTCGTTGAGGTCGATGGCGTTCCCGCACGACAGAGCTGCCTGATTCCCGTCCGCGAGGGAATGCAGGTGCATCGGCAGGACGGCGCCGCAAGCCTCGGCGCCCCCGATTTGGGGGATAATCCATGAGCGTTGCCGAAGCAGACATCGTCATAATCGGCGCTGGGCCGGCAGGAATGGCCGCGGCATGCGAGGCCCGTGCGCTTGGACTTTCCGTCGCAGTGGTTGATGAGCAACCTGACGTTGGCGGACAAATCTACCGCAATGTTGCAGAAGCTCCAGAAGCGCGTTCGGCCATTCTCGGTCCCGATTATGCCGCGGGCCGGAGGCTGGCTTCGGATTTCCGGGCCAGCGGCGCTCTCCATATCGGCGGTGCGATTGTGTGGAACGTCACGACCGACGGAACGATCGACTATGTTCATGAGGGTCGTACCCGGAAGATCGAGGGGAAATACGTCATTCTCGCCAGCGGCGCGATGGAGCGGCCGTTTCCGATAGAAGGCTGGACGCTGCCGGGTGTCATGGGAGCGGGCGCTGCACAAATATTGCTCAAGGGTTCCGGGGCGCTACCCACGAATCCGGTCGTTCTCGCCGGCTGCGGGCCGCTCTTATATCTTCTTGCCTGGCAATATATTCGCGCGGGTGCTCGCATCGCAGCGCTCGTCGATACCACAGCGACCGCCGATTATGTTCGTGCCATGCGCCATTTGGTGGACGCCGTTCGCGGCTGGAAGGACCTAACGAAAGGCCTTGGACTGCTATCGGTCCTGCGAAAGAGTAACATTCCGGTCTATTCCGGATGCACAAATCTGGCGATTGAGGGCACTTCGAAGGTCGAGGCACTCGCGTTCCGACACCGTGGCTACCCAGTGCGCGTTCCGACATCGCTGTTGCTGATCCATCAGGGCGTGGTTCCAAACACTCAGCTCAGCTGGGCGGTCGGCGCGGAGCATCGCTGGAATGCGGGCCAACTGTGCTGGGAGCCAGTTACCGACGAATGGGGAAGGCTGGAAGGTACGCGGCTTTACGTGACCGGCGATAGCCGCGCCATCGTTGGGGCGCAGGCTTCGGCAGCGCAGGGGCGACTTGCGGCCCTATCGATTGGTGAACAGCTTGGAATCGTGACTGAACTCGCAAAACGCTCGGCACCAGGTCGCGCCGAGTTGAGCCGCTACACGGCAATACGGCCGTTTCTGGACGCACTGTATCGCCCGAAGGACGAAAACAGGATTCCGCAGGGCGACGATGTCATCGTCTGTCGGTGCGAGGAGGTCACCGCTGGTCAGATCCGCACCTATGTCGAGCTTGGTTGCCAAGGGCCAAATCAGACGAAGGCGTTTGGACGTTGCGGGATGGGACCATGCCAAGGCCGATTCTGCGGCCTGACAGTAACCGAGACCATCGCGCGCGAGCGGGGCCTCGAGCCTTCTGCGGTTGGCTATTACCGCATCCGACCGCCAATCAAGCCGGTCCTGCTCGGCGATTTCGCCGAACTGCCGCGAGCAATTTCACTTTCACCGGAGACGACAGATGACTGACATAGTGCGCCTGGAAACGGATGCGCGTCGCAGCAGGGCCGTAATCTACAACGGGATCGTGTTTGTGGGTGGCATGGCCGCCGACGACCGGACGCAGGACATCAAGGGACAGACTGAACAGGCCTTAGCTAGAGTCGAGAAGTATCTTGCCGACGCAGGATCCGACAAAAGCCGGCTTCTGTCGGCACAGATTTGGCTGAAGGATATCGCGCGCGACTTCGACGGCATGAATCAGGTTTGGAACGCCTGGACGGCCCCGAATGCCGCCCCGACGCGTGCCACCGCGCAATGCGAGATGGGCGCGCCGGACGTGCTCGTCGAAATCATTGTGACCGCCGCAGCCTGACATGGAGATATCTATGACGGGGGGAAATTCGATCGCCGGCGTGCCGACCGTCGCCACTGTCTCGGTGGATGCGGACGCTCTCCCTTTTGTAATCGAACCGAGCGCGTCGCGTCTGGCGGCGAGCGAGCGCGACTTGCTTCTGGCTGCGCCGAGCTTCGGGGCCGCATTCAGCGATCATATGGCGACGGCGATTTGGTCCCGAGGCACGGGCTGGCACGACGCAAAGGTACAGGCTCGCCAACCCTTTCAGATCGATCCCGCCTGCGCTGTCCTGCATTACGCCCAGGAAATATTTGAGGGCATGAAAGCCTATCGGGGCGAGAACGGTGGGATAAGCTTGTTTCGTCCTGAACAGAATGCTCGTCGGTTCAACGCGTCCGCGCGGCGAATGGCAATGCCGGAGATGCCCGAGCAACTCTTCATTAATGCGGTCGAAGCCTTGGTGACGATCGACCGGGACTGGGTGCCTGCCGGCGAAGGCAGCCTTTACCTGCGTCCTTTCATGTTTGCCTCGGAAGCATTCCTCGGTGTCAGGCCAGCCGACCGCTTTACCTTCTGCGTGATCGCTTCGCCCGCTGGCGCTTATTTCAAGAGCGGCAAGTCGGCTATTTCCATCTGGGTTTCCGATCATCTCAATCGCGCCGGACCGGGTGGCACGGGCGCCGCCAAGTGCGGCGGCAACTATGCAGCGAGCCTGCTGGCGCAGGCCGAGGCTTACGAGCACGGTTGCGATCAGGTCGTGTTTCTCGATGCTGTCGAGCATCGTTGGGTGGACGAGCTCGGCGGCATGAACCTCTTCTTCGTATTCGACGACGGTCGGGTGATCACTCCGCCGCTCACAGGTACGATTCTGCCAGGCATCACGCGCGCATCGATTATCGAATTGCTTCGGCAGAGGGGGGTGGACGTCTCCGAGGAGGGGTATGCGATAGACCAGTGGAAGGCGGACGCTGAGTGCGGTCGACTTCGTGAGGCATTTGCTTGTGGTACCGCAGCAGTCGTGACGCCGGTAGGAGCGCTTAAAGGCTCAGACGGCGAATGGGCGATCGGCGGTGGTCAGGGAGGCGTCTTGACCAAAAGCATTAAGGCCGAGCTTGTCGGAATCCAACGCGGCTTGGTGGAAGCGCCTTCCGGTTGGATCCGTCCGATCGCCGGCTAGGTCACCGTGCAGGCTCCCAAGCGGACCTCGGCCTACAATCTTTGGGAGGATCTCTACGGGCTGGGCATTGCCAGCCTGCTGATCTCCGTTGGCGCGAGCATGCTTCATGCCGCTCGACTGACGACGGGTGGAACGGTCGGCGTGTCGCTCGTCCTCGCGCAAGTGTCTCAGCTGCCTTTTACGCTGCTTTTCTGCGCGATGAATCTTCCCCTGTTCGCCGTCGGGTTACGCACACTAGGTACGACGTTCTTTTTCAAGTCCCTTGGGGTTACGATCGCTACGGCCGTGATTTCGGCGCTAATCCCGCGGTGCATCGGATTTACCATTGCACCGTTGTTTGCGGCAGTGGCCGGCGGCACAATCGTCGGCATGGGTGCCTTGGCCTCGGCGCGACACGGGGCAGCCGCCGGTGGCACACTGGTTGTCGTACTATGGCTCCAGCGTCGTTTTGGCATGAACGCCGGTTTTGTGCAGTTGTTGATAGATCTGACAATCGTCTTGGCCTCGGTCGCCGTTTTGGGACTCGCCGCAGCTGCGCAAAGCTTGATTGCGATCTTTGCGACGGACGCAATGATCGCGACCTGGTACCGCCCCCGACGCGAAACTGCCGGCGTGGAGGCACTCGGCCCTCCCTAGACACTGCACGGCCGATCGTCGTGCTTGACTCAGAAGGGCAATAAAGAACAAACTAGGAACGTCGTGCCGATTCCCGAGTCTGTTCAACCATATGCGAAGCCAAGTCGTCCTCGATTCACTGCGTGCGCGCGTCGCGCTGATCGAGGGCGCGGGTGTTCGCTATGCAGCAATACCGTTCGGCATTGATGATGTGGATCTCCGCTTACCGGGTGGAGGCATCGCAGCTGGCGCGCTGCATGAAATAGCCGGAAGTCCAGAACTAGCCGACGATGCGAGCGCAACGATCTTCCTCGCCGGCATCCTCGCACGCGTCGCCGGGCCAGTCTTCTGGTGCCTGCGCTGGCGCGACCTCTTCGCGCCGGCGCTCCATCTGGCGGGCCTACATCCCGACCGGGTGATCCATGTCGAGGCCGGCAGCGACACCAATGTCCTGCTCGCGATGGAGGAGTGCCTGAGGCACAGTGGCCTTGCCGGCGTGGTCGGAGAAGTCTCCAAATACACGACGACGGCGTCGAAGCGGCTCCAGCTCGCTGCCGAGAGTTCGGGTGTCGCCGCCTTCGTGTTTCGCCGGGCCTCGAAAATCGAGCAGGCGGCCGAAGGCACGGCGGCTGTGACGCGCTGGCGCATCACGGCATTTCCGAGCGAGAACCTGGGTATTCCGAGCCTGGGGCGACCGCGCTGGAACGTGGCGCTGGAGAGGGTACGCGGCGGCAACCCGCACGCGTGGATTGTGGAGGGCTGCGATGCGACGGGTCGCATCGGTCTATCTTCCGCACTGGTCGACAGACCGGTTGCGGCGGACGACCGCAAATTCGTCGCCTGACCGTTGCGACGCCCCTGCGCTCGACCGGCCCCTGGTCACGGCGATCCCGGACCACGGGCGGCGCATCATCGCTGCGGTCGATGATGCTGCGCGGGCCCTCGGCATTCGTCCTGGCCTGACCGTCATGCAGGCGCGGTCGTTCGCCCCCGAACTGGACGTCGTGGATGCCGAGCCGGAAGCCGACTTCGAAGGCTTGCGCCGTCTCGCGCTCTGGGCAGGCCAGCGATACTCGCCATTCGTTTCGCCAGATGCGCCAGACGGCATCTGGCTCGATATCACCGGATGCGCCTCGCTGTTCAGCACCGAGAAGGCGCTGCTGAAAGATCTCCATCGCCGGATCGCGGCGTTCGGCCTGTCGCTGCAGATCGCCGTCGCCGATACCGCGGGCTGCGCGCATGCCGTGGCGCGCTATGTGCCGGCAGGGCGTCCGGTGACGATCGAGCCGGGAGACCAACGCAAGGCCATCGCCCTGCTGCCGATCGCAGCCCTGCGTCTGGCCGCCAGCGACGTCGAGGGCCTGCGCAAGCTCGGCTTCGAGCGGGTCGAGCAGCTGATCGGCGCACCACGCGGCCCGCTCGCGAAGCGCTTCGGGCGCGATCTCCATCGCCGCCTCGACCAGGCCCTTGGCAACATACCCGAACCAATCGATCCGATCTTTCCGGAGCATGTGCCGCGTGCGCGGCGAGGATTCATGGAGCCGATCGCAACGCCCGAAGCCTTTGCAAAGGTGATCGGCGATCTGGTCGGCGACGTCGTCGAGCAGCTTGGCCGCATCGGCAAGGGCGCGCGCCGGCTCGACTGCTACTTTCACCGGGTAGATGGCCATACCCAGGCGATCCGCATTGGCACGGCTGCGCCCTCGCGCGACGTGCGCCACCTCGCCAAACTGCTTTGCGCGAGGATCGAGACCGTCGAACCGGGACTTGGCATCGAGGCGATGACGCTGGTGACGCCGCTGATCGAGGCCATTGCAGCCCAGCAAGGCGAAGGGCTGGAGAGCCTCGGCCGGCGCGGGCCTGATCTGCTGGCGTTGGTGGACGCTCTCGCCAATCGGTTCGGTCAGCGCTCCCTTCACCGCAGCGGACCGCAGTCCAGCGCGATGCCCGAGCGCTCGATTGCCCTGTCGCCAGCGCTCGGCAAGCCGAATGGCGCCGCGTGGGACGTCGACCTGCCGCGGCCGTCACGGATGCTTGAGCGCCCCGAACCGATCGAAGTGATCGCGCTGCTTCCCGACGACGCGCCACGCATGTTCATCTGGCGCCGCAAGCGATATCGGGTGACGCAGGGCGATGGGCCCGAGCGCCTGCATGGCGAGTGGTGGCGCGAGAGCGGACATGAGGCCGGCACGCCGCTGGCCGTCCGCGACTATTACCAGGTCGAAACCGAGACCGGCGGCCGCTACTGGCTGTTCCGGCTCGGCGACGGGACAAGCCATGGCACCGGCAACATGCGCTGGTTCATCCACGGCGCCTTCCCATGATTGGCGACGCACCCAGCTATGTCGAGTTGCAGGTTACGACCCATTTCAGTTTCCTGCGGGGTGCCTCCTCGCCCGAGGAACTGTTCGCCGCGGCTGCGCTGCTTGGCCTGCCAGCGCTGGGCGTCGTTGACCGCAATTCGGTGGCCGGCATCGTTCGCGCGTGGGACGCGGAGAAGACCACGGGCGTCCGGGCGATCATCGGTTGCCGGCTCGACCTCCTCGATGGCACCGCGCTTCTGGTCTATCCGACCGACCGCGCCGCCTATGGTCGCATGTGCCGGCTGCTGAGCGTCGGCAAGGAACGCGCCGGCAAGGGCGCGTGCCATCTCGATTGGAACGATGTCGAGCAATGGCAGGAGGGCTTGCTCGCCATGCTGGTGCCGGACCGCGCCGACGCCGTCGCCGAGGCGGCGCTGGCGCGCACCCGGCGTATCTTCGGGGATCGCGCCTACATGGCCTTGTCGGTCCGTCGTCGCCCGCGGGACGCGATCCGGCTGCGCGACCTTGCCGCCATGGCCGCCGCCGCGCGCGTGCCGACCGTCGCCACCAACGACGTGCTCTACCATTCCCCCGAGCGCCGCCTGCTGCAGGACGTCGTCACCTGCATCCGCGAGAAATGCACGATCGACGAGCTTGGCGACCGGCGCGAACGGTTCGCCGACCGATACCTGAAGACCGGCGAGGAGATGGAGCGGCTGTTCCGCCGCTACCTCAAGGATGCGTCGCCGGTCGCGCGCAGCGTCGAGCTGGCGACGCGTTGCACCTTCAGCCTCAAGGAACTGCGCTACCAATATCCCGACGAGATCCGCGTTCCCGGCCGAACCCCGCAGCAGGAGCTGGAACGGCTGACCTGGGAGAAGGCCCCGGATCGCTATCCCGACGGCATCGAGGGCAAGGTGCGCGATCAACTCGTGCATGAGCTGAAGCTCATCGCCGAGCTCGACTATGCGCCATATTTCCTGACCGTCCACTCGATCGTCGCCGAGGCGCGCCGGCGCGAGATCCTCTGCCAGGGCCGCGGATCGGCGGCGAACAGCGCGGTCTGCTATGTGCTGGGCATCACCTCGATCGACCCCGTCCGCTCCGAGCTGCTGTTTGAGCGCTTTGTCAGCGCTGAACGAAGAGAACCTCCCGACATCGACGTCGACTTCGAGCATGAGCGGCGCGAGGAGGTGATCCAGTGGATCTACGAGACCTATGGCCGCACGCGCTCGGCACTGACCGCCGTGGTCACGCGGTTCCGGTCGAAGGGTGCGGTGCGCGAGGTCGGCAAGGCGCTGGGCCTCAGCGAGGACATGACCGCCGGCCTTGCATCGTCGGTGTGGGGCTGGAGCCGCGAGGGCGTCGAGGCGAAGCATGCCGAGGAGATGAACCTCGACCTTGGCGATAGGCGCCTTTCACTCACCCTCGATCTCGCCCGGACCCTGATCAACACCCCGCGCCATCTCTCCCAGCATCCCGGCGGGTTCGTGCTGACCCGCGACCGGCTCGACGAGTTGGTGCCGATCGAGCCCGCCGCGATGGAGGACCGCCAGGTCATCGAATGGGACAAGGACGATATCGATCTTTTGGGTTTCATGAAGGTCGACGTTCTCGCGCTCGGCATGCTGTCGTGCATGCGGCGCGCCTTCGAATTCCTCGAGAACGACAAGAGCATCAAGCATGACCTCGCCACCATCCCCGCCGAGGATCCCGCGACCTATGCGATGATCCGCAAGGCCGACACGCTCGGCGTCTTCCAGATCGAGAGCCGCGCGCAGATGGCGTCGATCCCGCTGATGGCGCCGCGCACCTTCTACGACCTTGTCATCCAGGTCGCGATCGTCCGGCCCGGGCCGATCCAGGGTGACATGGTCCATCCCTATCGTCGGCGGCGCAATGGCCAGGAGGAAGTCACTTACCCGACCGAGGAACTGCGCCGCGTGCTGGAGAAGACGCTCGGCGTGCCGTTGTTCCAGGAACAGGCGATGCGGGTGGCGATCGAATGCGCGGGCTTCACCGCGAGCGAGGCCGACCTGCTGCGCCGCGCGATGGCGACCTTCAAGCTCACCGGCGGCGTCTCCCATTTCCGGGACAAGCTGATCGACGGGATGGTGGGCCGGGGATACGACCGCGAATTCGCCGAGAAGACGTTCAAGCAGATCGAGGGCTTCGGCTCCTACGGCTTTCCCGAAAGCCATGCCGCCAGCTTCGCGCTGATCGCCTATGCCTCGAGCTGGATGAAATGCCATCATCCCGACGCCTTCTGCGCGGCCTTGCTGAACGCACAGCCGATGGGCTTCTATGCTCCCGCCCAGATCGTCCGCGACGCGAAGCAGCACGGCGTCGAGATCCGCCCGGTCGATGTCAACCACAGCCGCTGGGACTGCACGCTCGAGCCGGCGGGCAGCCGATACCTGGCCGTGCGCCTCGGGCTCCGCATGGTCCGCGACCTGTCGAACGACGATGCCGCGGCGATCGTGTCGGCGCGCGCCGGCACGCCCTATGCGAGCGTCGAGGAGATCCAGCGCCGGGCCGGGGTCGGCCGCGGCGCGCTCGACCGGATCGGCGATGCCGATGGCTATGGATCGCTCGGCAACAGCCGCCGCGAAGGCCTGTGGAACGTGAAGGGCCTTGGCCATGCGGCGCTGCCGCTGTTCGCGGCGGCCGACGAACGCGATGGCGCACTCCGCCAGGAAGCGATCGAACCGACGGTCATCTTGGCAGCCATGGGCGAAGGGGCCGAGGTGGTGGAGGATTATCGCGCCTCCGGCCTGTCGCTACGCGCCCATCCTCTGGCCTTCCTGCGCGACGAGCTACGCGCGCGTAAGATGATCACCTGCGAGCAGCTCCAGACCGTGAAGGACGGTCGCTGGATCGAGCTCGCCGGCATCGTGCTGGTCCGCCAGAAGCCGGGCTCGGCCAAGGGCGTCATGTTCATCACGCTGGAGGACGAGACCAATGTCGCCAACCTCGTGGTCTGGACCAACGTCTTCGAGAAGAACCGGCGCACCGTCCTTGGCGCCTCGATGATGGGCGTGCGCGGCCAGGTCCAGCGCGAGGGCGAGGTCATCCACGTCATCGCGCAGCGGCTCGACGACCTGTCGCCGCTGCTCGCCAACGTCGGCAACCGGTCCGACGTCGCCGATATCTACCGGGTGAGCCGCGCTGACGTCGTCAGGAACGCCATGCGGCCTGACCCGCGCGACCCGGCGGAGCCGACCCTCGGCAAGGCGCCGCGCGACATCTTCATTCCCGACCTGCGGCTGGGGTCTGGCATCATTCCCGGCCAGCCAACCGAAGGCATCAAGGTCAAGCCGCGGGATTTTCGGTAGTGCGCGAGGCACGCGCATGGTCGCGGATGAATTCGTTCTTGTCGTCAAACAGAAAGCTGATCTCGCCAGCGGCGATCCCGGCGACCACTTCCTCGGACGTTTTCCCGACCACCGGAGGAGGTGTCGGGAAGGCACCCGCCATCATGTGACCGAAGCCTTCACGATCGAACTTCGGGAACATCGGCACCGCGTCCGTCGTGCCACCAATCACCACCTGCTTTCGATCGGGCGACACGTACGTCCAGAAATTCGGGCGATTTATCATGTCCATGCTCGCCAGCGCGAAGTGGGCCGTCAGTTCGCGCGCCTGCACCGGGCTGACCGGTCCCGTTATCTTCTCCAGGATCCATGCGACGCGGTTTGCGGCGGCGCAGGAATCATCGAAGACCGCGATCATGCCCGTCTGTCCGAGCTGAAGGTACAACGTTTGGGCCTCGGTGAACGTGTGCAGGTCGAAATCGCCTTCACCGCCATCGACCGGGAAGACGAACATCGACCCTGCTGCCTCGGGTCGCACCTCGGCGCCGATGTGAAAGGCTCGAGCCACCGCATGCAGATGGTGCATGTGTTCCCAGACGTAGTCCGCCGAAATCGGGGCATCACCCTTACGTCGGTCGAGATGCATCTTCATCCAACGATCATTGAGATGCAGCTTGAGAAAGATGAGTGCCATCCAAGTGTAAGGCAGCAGCCCGCCGTTCGTGGCAATATGGTCTTGGATCGCGCCGGGTCCGGACTTCACCAAACGCGCCATGTCATGCTCGATGACCCGCGACATCTCGCTGTTGCACGGCTCGCAGCACGGGATCTTGTAATTGCCGTAGAGCGTTGGATTTCCGTTCGGGAGGGTGATCTTCAAGCTGTGCAGACCGAAGGCGCGGAGCACCCAGTTTGGGACGATATGTTCGTCATTGAAGGCGACATCCGCACGCGTGCGTCCGCAAATGAAGCAGGCCAGCCCTCCGCAGATGCTCGTCACGAAGTCGGGCCAGGAGAAGAGGAGAACCTCTCCGGCGTCGTTGCGGATCGTGACGTCGGTCGTGCCGGTGCGCGAAGGTTCTTGTGTCATCAAAATCCTCGCACGGTGGATGGCTGGCAGGCTCGCCGGCGGCGCAGGTGATCTAATGGCGCTGTGATCGATACTCCAGAGGACACTCGGCGATCGGACAACTCCGTCACGAGCTGCTAGGCTGCTGCCGAACAAGCGGCGGCACCCTGGGGGCAGGTCTGAGCATGGATTACTACACGGATCGGGAATACGGCCAGCAACCGGCAGTATCCGAAGATATTGGCGAACGTGTCTGGGGGGCCCTCCATGCCCTGATCGACATGCGTATCGGAAACGGTGCGTTCGGCTTCCGATTCACCGAGCAATGTCCGGACGGGAACGGGCCATGCGGCTGCGACCGGCAGGCATTCGCCCAATTTCTTCAGGCTGAGGTCCCCTGGATCGACTGGCCGCTACGGCGCAACGAGCTGCCCGAGACGCCGGTTGTGCTGGACCTGCTGGAGTTCTGCGCCAAGGCGGTCGGCGAACCGATACCCGGCAGCTACCATTCCTACCACGGCCACTATCACATGGAATGGGATCGTGCCGCGGGCCTTGCCTCGTTCGTTGCCGAGGTAAACCTCCTGTTTCGACGGAACGGCATCGCGTTCAAGCTCGATGCCGATGGCCGCGCACAGCGGATTCTTCCGCAGCCGGTCGCGCAGGCGCTTGGCTGGCAGATGTTCGATACCGGTGAAGCGGAACTGGATCGATTGCTGGAATACGCTCGCTCCCACTTCCTCTCGCCAAAGCTCGACGATCGCCGGGACGCGACAGAAAAACTGTGGGATGCCTTCGAGCGCATGAAGACTCTCGAGCCCGGTGCGGACAAGCGAACCCAGGCCGATGCACTACTGGATCGCGCCGCGGCTCCCGGGACGAGGATGCGTGACGCCCTCGCCGAGGAAGCAAGGGCGCTCACGTCCATTGGCAACAGTCTCCGCATTCGTCATTCGGAGGTGACGCAGGAGATGATCGATCGGTCGGAGCAGCTCGACTGGCTCTTCGTCCGCATGTTCAGCTACGTGCGACTGTTATTGCTGGCGTCGGGGCGGAGTTCCCACCCACCGTCCGCGGCAGGAGTCAGCGCAGGATGACCATCGACATTACAAAGGCGGACGTCGGCGTCGCGGTCGGAACCACCGCTGCCATCGCCGGTATCCTTGCGCATCTGAAGTTCGACACCTCGGTCACGGCGGGTCTGACGGCGGCGGGCGTCATCGCGACCGCATTGTCCAGCTACTTCAAGTCGCGCAGCGCTGCGAAGAGCGCGCGTGAATCCGAGAAGAGCGCCCGCGACAGCGCGCGCGACGTGGCCAACATCGCGGCCACGACGTCGACGGACAACACCGCAAAGACGGTGCTGGTGCAGACGGTCACGGCTGAGCGGGCGAAGTGGCGGGCCGAGATGCGGGATCAAGTCGAGCGGCTGGTGGCGCTCCTGCGCGCCCATGAGCGGGGCGGCCCCGAGGCCGATTGGGAGCAGGTCGACCGCCTGCGAACCGGTATCCGGCTGCGTCTCAATCCGACGGGCCGCAAACCTTCGCCTCCCGGTGGCGACATGCATGAAGCGGATCGCGCAGTGCATCAGGTGCTCGACGCGATCACGGCCGCAGGCAAGGCGGGGACGGCCCTGCACGTGGGGTTGGCCGACAGGCTTGAGGAGCACATGGCAGCGCTCCTCAAGGGCGAGTGGGACAAGTCGAAGAAGGAAGCCGTATCGGGGAAGCTCGGAGCTCCGTGAGCGCGCCTTGCGATGCGGGGTTAGCCACCTTGTTCGTCGAGCGCCAGGTCGTCGAAGAAATCACGCGGATGAAGGCCGAGCGCCTCGCTCAAACCCCAGAGGCTATGCAAGGTGATGTTCTGCTCGCCGCGTTCGATTGCTCCGATATAGGCACGATCGACGCCCATTTTGGCGGCTACGGCTTCTTGGCTCAGATCAATGGCGCGCCGGCGGCGCAGCACGTTCGCTCCGACGAGTTTCTTGATGTCCATCCCAAGGTTAGAGGACATCCGGGTATTTTGATGCTACGCATTATAATACCCGTCGCGCGAGGCAGGAGGATGTTCGGTGACCGCCAAGGATGAAGCTGTCGCAAGTGTAGCAAGGAACGCCTTTTCGGGTTTGCGCCCAGTTGCACCGGATGGCGAAGAGGTCCTCGCCTATGACCGGACCCATCTTTCGCTCTATGCTGCCTTGCTGGATGCCGATCAATCAGGCGAGGATTGGCGACATTCGGTCTCCACCCTGATGAATCTCGACCCCGATGATCACGAGGCCGAAACCTGCTGGTTGTCGCACCTGCGGCGCGCGCACTGGATCGTTGGCGCCGGGCTGGCCAGTGCGATTGCCGCGTTCGGCGTAGCTGCATCGCCTGCCGACAAATAGATCGCCGCCTCGGGCCTGCCCGGGACCTCGATCTCGACGCCCCGACGTTCGAGCGACCACCATAAGGACCGCTGTCGGCGCTTTCAGCCAAGCCGTGGTAGGACGTGCCCTCTCGCCAAACTCAAGGGCGTAAACGGAGCTGACATGATCTATCCGACCTTCGATGATTTGCCCTTCAACAAGCGGCCGGATCTTTCTCCGTATCTGATCCACCTGACCAAGAACACGAAGCGCAAGGACGACTATTCGGGCTATGAGAACTTGGTGAATATCCTGCAGAAGGGGAAAATCTGGGGCAGCGGGAAAGCCGGATTCATCCGCGGCGGCAAGGAAGCCGCTTGCTTCATGGACGTGCCCTTCGCCTCACTCAAATATGTCCTGACGCCGGAAAACATGAAGGCGGAAGATCCGCGTTACGAACCTTATGGCATCGTCGTGGGCAAGGCCTCCGCCTACAAGCGCGGCTTGCGTCCGGTGCTCTATCTCTCCGACAAGGAAGTTCGGCAGCTCGGCATCCCCAAGGCCGAGCAATGGCGGGTCGTCCGTCTCGAACAGCGCGACAGCGGCTGGGTGAACTGGGTCCACGAGCGGGAATGGCGATGCGAAGGAGAATTCAAGCTGCGCTCCACCGTGCCGGCGGTGATCGTCCGTAATTTGAAATACGCGAAGCGCCTGCGCGAGCAACTCGCCGACGAGCCGAAGAAGTTCAAATGCGTGCCCGACGCGATCCTGCCAGCGAGCATGATCTGCCAGGGGCTTCTGAAATAGCCGATTGGCGCTCGCTAGAGCTGGTGCGGACCTTCCGGCGTCATGGTCCAGATCGGATGACCGGGAAAAGCGCCGCGGACCTCGGCCAGCGAGATGCGTCCGCTCGCGATGGTCTCCTCCGGCCCGTACAACCCCTCGAAGGTGACCTTGCCGCGGACCTCGATATTCGCCGGATCGAGAACGAACAGGCCGATGGGCTTCGCGCCGCGCACGCGCCATTCATTGTAGGTCCCTGGCACGACGTCATCGATCGATCCGTCGAACGAAGTCGCCGACAGCGGCTCGCCAAATGACTGATTTTCGCCGTCTTCGTCATAGGCGCCAGCATCGCCATGATGGACCCGCAGGACGTCCTGGACACGTTTCGGCTCGAGCACCACGCCAACCGATCCGACCACGTCCATCCGGTGACCCGGCGTCAGTACCGAGCATGACAGCGGCCAGCGCTCCGTCTCCGCGAGTACCTGCTGGAGGTCGGTCGGAAACACCAGTTCACCGCGCATCGCGGCATGGTGCGAGAAATGGACGATCAGTGCTTGTCGCGCGTCCAGCCTCGCCATCAATTCGTCGTATGTCACAGCGCCCAGTCTTCATGTCCGTCGCCGCGCAGATCGTCGAGCCCGGTCGGGAACGATGCCAGGACGTTTCGAGCCACCTTGTCGATCTCGGTTGCGCTCCCATCATCGAAGCCCGCCCGTTTCGTCTGGAAACGCTGAACCGACCAGATCGCGAGATCGGCGAGCTGGAGACCGCGCACCATATGCGATGGTGATACGACCGGACCGCCCCCGACAAGGAATGTCGCCTCCGGCCAAGGCTCGACCTTCGGCCCCGCAAGCGCGCTATCCTGATCGAGCCACAGCATGCAGGGCCGACTACCGGCGGCCAGCCGTTCCACGACGCTGCGCACGAGGACGCGCCTCAAACCGTGCTTGAACCCGACGCCGACCTTGCCGAGCTTCTCCGCATCCTTCCTGATCTGGGGATATTGCCCCTTCGGCAGCCACACCGCGCCGACCCTTGCCGCGTGAGTCGCCAATTGGCCGGCGACGACGTTGAGCGCGGACACGCGTTCTTCCTCGGTCCGCCCCTTCCATGCCCCGTTTCCGGTCGCGATGTCGGTCGCGTGAAACTCGCCGACGCCAAATTCGTCGAGCGCCGCCGTCAATGCCACATCCATGGCGGCATAGCTTTCGGAGCGCATTTGCACCGCCACCAGGATCCGCAGATCGGGCTGCAGCGTCTCGACAGGTTGCTGCGCGATGTCGGTATCGTCGCAGAAGACGAGGGTGCGCCCCGGCACTGCAAGCTCGTTGACGAGGGGCGGCACGATGCCGGCGCAGCCGCCGGGCGTTTGATCAAGGACGGCGGTGGATGGGTCGGGCATGCGATTCCCTTAGCAAATTCCGCAACAGTGTCGTGTCTTCGAGCATCTCTTTGAACCCCTTTTTTCTGAGTTTTTGAGGAAGGATTGGTGTTGCGCCTCGCATTCTCATGCGACCGCGCTCTACTTCGACCATCGCTGCGCGCCGGTCTCCGCCGAGCCCCGTGCCGGGTCTCGGCCATAAGGTGACGATCGCTGGCGTGTCCGCGGACGCCGAGCGGGCGCGCGGCGGCGTTGCTTGTGCCTCTCCCGGTACGGCGGGTGCGGGCGGCGCTCCCGGCTAGGCCCGTCGCGGCCTGCGGCAACCCCTCCGCTGCGCTTCGGGGTGCTCCACTTACGTTACGCCCTGCGGTGCCGCCGGCCACTGGAGCCGGGCCTCTTGGTCGCTCTTCGCCGCCCACCCCCGCCTTCCGGGGAGGCTTGCTGCTTTTTGGGTGGCGATGGAGGATTGCGATGCGAGAAGCCGCCAACCGTCGTTCCCGCCGCAAGGATGCGGGCGAAGATCGTCAGACCGAGAACCGGGCGAGCCTCTATGACGAGGTGACCGGGCGGATCATTTCGGAGCTTGAGGCCGGGCGCTTGCCATGGGTCCAGCCATGGGGATCGACCGGCAGCGCCGGTCCCGGTCTGCCGCGCAACGCCCTGACCGCGCGCAGTTATTCGGGCGTCAATGTCCTGATCTTGTGGGGCGCGGTCATCGAGCATGGCTGGCCGTCGCAATCGTGGCTGACCTTCCGGCAGGCGCAGGAGGCGGGCGGGTGCGTCCGCAAGGGCGAGCATGGCGTGACCGTCGTCTATGCCGACCGCTTCACCCCCGAGGCCGAGAAGGAGCGCGCCTCGCGCGAGGGTGGCGACCCCAAGGCTGTGCCCTTCCTCAAGCGCTTCACCGTCTTCAATGTCGCGCAGTGCGAGGGGCTGCGCGCCGGGCTGGCGTCCGATCCGGCACCGTTGCCCGAACGCGAGATCGTGCCGGTTGCCGAGGAGGTGATCGCCGCTTCGGGCGTCCCTTTCCACATCGGCGGCGACCGCGCTTTCTACGTCCCTTCGCTCGATTTCGTGCAGGTGCCGCCGCAGCCCGCTTTCTTCGAGCAGATCAATTACTACCGGACCTGCCTGCACGAACTGACCCACGCCACCGGCCACGCCAAGCGCTTGGGCCGCGACCTTACCAACAATTTCGGCAGCAAGGATTATGCCCGCGAGGAACTGGTCGCCGAGATGGGATCGGCCTTCCTCTGCGCCGCGCTCGGCATCGTGCCGACCGTCCGCCACGCCGATTATCTCGGCTCGTGGCTGGAGGTGCTGCGCGAGGATAACCGCGCGATCTTCCGCGCCGCCAGTGCGGCGACCAAGGCCGCCGACTGGCTGCTCGCGCGGCACCGCGAGGCTCAGGACGAGAGGATCGCGGCATGATCCTCCTGCCCCCCGAAACCCGCTTCTCGCTGCGCGCCAACGACATCAACCGGCGCGCCGCCGCGTCCGCCGAGACGACCGAACCGGACCCGGCGCCGGTGCTCAAGCTGTTCAACCCGCTTGGCGCGGCGACATGGCTCGCGACCGAACTTGGCGAAGACGGCGACACCCTGTTCGGCCTTGCCGACCTTGGCTTCGGTTCCCCGGAACTCGGCTATTTCAGCCTGTCCGAAATCAGGGCCGTGCGCTTGCCCTATGGCCTGTGGATCGAGCGTCAGCCCGGCTTCACGACGCCATTTCCGCTGTCTGTCTGGGCCGAATGGGCGCGCCGGGCCGGTTCGATCCTGTGGGCCGAAACCATCCTGCGCCGCGCCGCCGAAAGCGGCGCGGACCCTGAACTTCCGATCCGTTCCGGCGAGCCGGACGGCGGTTGAAGCGCGGGCGGCGCGCTTCGCCGCCAATCCGAAAACCGGTCCGCCCTCCCGCAAAGAACGACGGACCGGCACTCACAAGGAGTTGTGCCATGACACTCGTTTTCATCGATCAAGACAAGCTGTCTGTCAGCAAGACCAACATGCGCTACGGCAAGAAGGCCCCCGATGTGTCCGACATCCTGCCGACCGTCCGCAAGCGCGGCGTCATCCAGACGCTGCTCGTGCGCCCCAATTGTCAGGACGGCCATTATGAGATCGTCGCGGGATCGCGGCGCTTCCACGCCGCCCGGATCGTGGCTGCGGAAACCGGCGAGGCCGAGCCGCTGCCGTGCCGCATCCTCTCCGAAACCGATGATGCCGCCGCCATCGAGGCGTCGATGATCGAGAACCTTGCCCGGCTCGACGCCGACGAGGTGACCCAATGGGAAACCTTCACCCGGCTGGTGAAGGAGGGTCGCGACGTCGCCGACATCGCCGCCACCTTCGGGCTTCCCGACCTGACCATCGCGCGGGTGCTGGCGCTCGGCAACCTGTTGCCGCGCATCCGCAGCCTCTACGCGGCGGAGAAGATCGACCGCGCCACCGTCCGCCACCTGACCCTTGCTAGCAAGAGCCAGCAGCGCGCGTGGCTGGCGCTGTTCGACGACCCCGACACCTATGTCCCGACCGGCCACCAGTTGAAGGCGTGGCTGTTCGGCGGGCAGTCGATTCCGGCCCGCTTCGCATTGTTCGACCTCGACGGCTTCAAGGGCGCGACCGTCGCCGACCTGTTCGGCGACGACCGCTATTTCGCCGATGCCGATGCCTTCTGGACCGCGCAGAACGAGGCCATCGCGGCGCGCCGCACCGCCTATCTGGAAGACGGTTGGAGCGATGTCGTCATCGTCCCGCCGTCCGAGCACTTCCAGACATGGGAGTTCGAGAAGGCGGCGAAGCGCAAGGGCGGGCGCGTCTATGTCGATGTGCGCAGCAATGGCGAGGTGACCTTCCACGAGGGTTATATGACCCGCAAGGAAGCGCAGCGGGTCGCGCGCGGCGATGCCCCGGAGGCGATCAAGATCGCCCGGCCCGAGGTGACTTCGACGATGCAGACCTATCTCGACCTGCACCGTCACGCCGCCGCCCGCGCTGCGTTGCTGGGGCATCCCGGCATCGCGTTGCGCCTGATGGTCGCCCACGCCATCGGCGGTTCGCATCTGTGGCGCGTCTCGCCCGAGCCGCAAACGACCCGCAACGATGAGGTGCGGGAAAGCCTCGAAACCGCGCGCGCCGAGACGGTGTTCGACGAGCGCCGCCGCGCGGTGCTGGCGGTGCTCGACTTCTCGCCCGAGGAGCCGACCGTAACCGGCGGGAACGGTGACGACTATGGCGTGGCGGGCATCTTCCTGCGCCTGATCGAGCTGCCCGACCCGGTGATCATGGAGATCATCACGGTCATCATGGGCGAGACGCTGGCGAGCGGCAGCGCCGCCGTCGCCGCTGTCGGCGTGCAGATCGGCGTCGACATGGCCGATTGGTGGCAGGCCGACGCGGCGTTCTTCGAGCTGATCCGCGACCGCGAAGTGCTGTCGCGGATCGTCGCGGAGGTGGCGGGCGAGATGGTCGCCACTGCCAACGCGGGCGAGAAGACCAAGACCTTGAAGCGCATCGTCCGCGACCATCTCGACGGCGCAGACGGGCGGACCAAGGTCGAACGCTGGGTTCCGAAATGGCTGGGGTTCCCGGCGTCCGCTTATACCGACCGGGGCGGCGTCGCCACCGTCACGGCCCATGCCAAAGTCGAGGCGGCACGGACTCCCGAGCCGGACCCCGATGCCGAGCAGGAGCCGTTGAAGCAGGCGGCGTGATCATCGCGGGCGGGGGAAACCCCGCCCGCATCCGGACCCTCAAAATCCGGCCGCGCGCCTCCGCCGTCCCGGCGTCGGCGCGCGGCAACAGAAGTTCAAAGCCGGCGCTCAGGACCGCGCAGACGCGAACGCCCGGTCGCCGGAGTGAGTGTTAAGTCTCGATCCTGGTGGCCGCCGCGAGCTAGATGGCATCGCCTTCGGCGAGGGCGGCCTCGATCATCATCCGCCAGCCCTCGACGTCCGTGCCCGCCGGTGCGGTCGCGCGAACCGAATCGAGCAGCGCACGCACCTGCGGTACATAGCTTTGCCACATCGGCCCGCCCTCGAACCTGATATTCTCGGCATGTCCGTCGAATTTGCAGAGCGCCCGTGCGGCCCGTTCGATCGTTTTCATGCGCTGATCACCTCTCGACTGCGGAAGCGCGTATCGCTTCTCCGGCAGTCTATTGAGCGCGGGAGCGGCCACCGGCATGACACGCTGGCGGCGCTTCACGCTTCGTCATCATAATCCCTGAGTATCGCTGATCAAATCGGAAATCAGGATGCGCGGCGGCACCAGTCCGGCTTCGGACGACCGCGCGGCCACCACGCTGCGACCCCGATCTGCACGAGCTCGGTGCCGAGGTCATGGCCATCGAGGACGACGGTGGCGACGGTCCGGTTGTAGCTGCGGCCGACGCGGTGGAAGGTCACGTCGCGTCCCGCGAGCATCGCCGTGGCGCGGTCCTTGGCCCTCAATCCCAATTGTGTTTCGGCCACGCATTTGGCCTGGTCGCGGTGCGTTTCCGGGGCATCGATCCCCGCGATCCTGATCCGCTCGCCGCTTTCCAGCCGGAACGTGTCGCCGTCGGTTACCCAGGCCACGCGGCCGGAATCGTAGCCGTCCGCTGCGTTGCCGTGCGCTGGCATCGGCGTCGCGGCGATGAGGACGGATAGCGCAAGGGCACGAAGCATGGACGCGATTATCGCGGTGCCGGGGGCCGATTGTCGAGGGACATCCGCACGGTGCCAGACCTCCTGCATTCGGCCTGCCGCCCTGAACGGACCTCTCTCTTGGCGGGTCTGGCGGGGTCCGCCGGTCCCGCAACGGCGTCGCCGACCTTCTTCCCCGGCTCGGTTCCCTCGCCTTCCTCGCGAGGCAAGAAGCCCGGCTTTGGCCGTCCTCCGCTGCGCTGCGGCCCTGCGGGTGCGGGACCGTCCTCCGCCCGCCTGATCGACCGCCTGTCGAGGCCGCATCGGGCGGCATCGCATCACTTGAAGGAGGTTATCATGGCACAGATCGGCAGCTTCACCCGCGGCGAAAACGGCGTCTACACCGGCGAAATCCGCACTCTGACGCTTCGCGTCAAGGCGAGCATCCGCCCCTGCGAGCGCGACAACGAGAAGGCGCCCGACCACCGGGTCAGCGCATCGGGCGTCGAATTCGGGGCGGCCTGGACCAAGGCGGCGCGCGAAACCGGCGCGGAATATCTGAGCCTCAAGCTCGACGATCCGTCGTTCCCGGCTCCGATCTACGCGACGCTCAGCCAGGGCGATGACGGCGAGCACAAGCTCATCTGGTCGCGCTGAACCGGATGCCCCGCGCGCCACCGCGCGCGGGGCACGAGCGGTGAGCCGGATTTATGGAATGGCCCGCCCCTTCTCCCCGGCATCGGATATGATGCCGGTGCTTGAAAAGGAAAGGAACGGCCGATGTCTATTGCGATCCTTGGTGTTGACCTGGGGAAGACCTCTTGCAGCGTGGTCGGGGTTGATGCGGCCGGAGCGGTGGTGGTGCGCCGGCAGATGCGGCGCCAGACGTTGGTTGACTATGTGACGAAGCTGCCTGCCTGCGTAATCGCGATGGAAGCGTGCTGCGGCGCTCATCATCTGGGCCGCCTGTTTGCGTCACAGGGTCACGAGATCCGGTTGATGTCGCCGGAATACGTGCGCCCCTACGTTAAGGCGCAGAAGAACGACGACCGCGACGCTGAGGGGATCGCCGAGGCGGCCTCACGTCCGACTATGCGCTTTGTTGAGCTGAAAAGTCAGGAGCAACTGGATATCCAGACACTCCATCGGGTGCGTTCGCGCCTCGTGGCCGAGCGTACGAACCTGATCAACCAGTCGCGGGCGATCTTGCTCGAGCGCGGGGTTATTTTCCCGGCGGGGCGGCGCAAGTTCGAACTGGGTCTTGATGCCATGCTGACCGATCAGGACACGACATTCTCGCCGCGTTTGCGCCAACTGGTCGGCGAATTGCGTGCCGAATGGCGAGTGCTCGATGCGAAGATAGAAGCGTTGAACGGCGAGTTCGTTGAACTGGCGCGTAATGATCCTGCTGCTCGAAGGCTGACGTCGATCCCGGGTGTGGGTGTCCTAAACGCGACGGCTCTGATCGCGGCCGTTGGGAACGCCAGCGGCTTCGCGAAGGCTCGCGATCTCGGCGCCTGGCTCGGCCTGACTCCGCGACAATTTACCACCGGAGGCAAGCCCCGGCTGCTTGGGATTTCTAAGCGCGGCAACACCTATTTGCGAACCTTGCTCATCCACGGCGCCCGGGCAGCATTGCCCTCGCTGTCGCAGAGCGACACGCCGTTGGGACGATGGCTCAAGGGGATGATTGAGCGCGGCGTCCATCGCAATGCTGTGGTGGTGGCGCTGGCCAACAAACTGGCGCGGATCGCCTGGGCGGCCCTGCGCAAGGACACAATTTTTGAACGCTGCCACCCCGTAGCGGCGTAATAGGATCGGTCGCGCGCCGGTGAGCGTGTAGCCCACAGAGGTTTGCAGGAAGGATCGTAAAGATGGCCTGAGAGTCGATCGGCGTCTGGAAAGCCCGATATGGCAAATGGCACTTGATGCCGGCGGATTTATAGGGGCTTCAGACGCGCGGATGTCCATCTTGGCCATGGGGCTTCCCCATGAGACCGCATACGTTGACGCAGACTTATCAGAACATCGTACAATCCTATTGCAAACGGGGCGGGCCATACGTTGCCATAGCTCGCGAGAGACCTTGCAGGMGGGGGCGTCTGCTTGTGTCAGCTTACCGTCGCAAGGGACCGACAATCCCCTGCCACCCGGCACAACCCACACCGCTCTTCCCGGCGATGGCGAGCCCCGCGCGCTCCGGCGCGCGGGGTCTTCCCGTGAAATCGCCGGGGTGTGTCGAAATTGCGGGTCGCGATTGCGACACTCCGCAACCGGTGTCCCGCCCGCCATTCCCGGTGTCAGCGACGGCCGATCGCCGTCCCTTTCGGACATGGACAGGCACAATGGACACCGACGATGACATCTCCCGCGCAACCCGCGCGAAACGCGGTTCCCCCTACCTCAATACCGACCAGGCGGCGGCCTATCTCAAGTTCTCCAGTCGGCTGCTGAAACGGCTGCGGCGCGCGGGCAAGGGGCCTGTCTTCCGGCTGCATAGCCGCTTCGTCCAGTATCATATCGACGATCTCGATGCCTGGTCGGAAGCGCAGGCGGTCGGGGAGAAGCGCCATGACTAGGCGCCCCGATCGCAGCCGGAACCTGCCACTTCTCGAATGGGGCGATCAGCTTCGGCAGGCCAAGCGAGAGCGCCGGAACTTGGGCCGGCGCGTCGCTGTCATCGGCGCCGTCATCACCCTTGTCGGCCTGACCATTGCCTTTCCACCGGCTCCGCGCCTCGTGTGGAATGCCAGCGCAAGTGCGCCGATCGGCCTGTATGCCGTGACGCCCGGCGCGACCGTCGAACCCGGCGACATGGTCATCGCGCGAGTACCTGATCCGTCGCGGACGATGGCGGCGGAGCGGCGCTACATCCCCGCCAACGTGCCGCTGGTGAAGCGCGTCGCGGCGGCGGCGGGAGACGAGGTCTGCGCGCTCGGCCGGGAGATTTTCGTCAATGGAACATGGGTAGTCGAGCGCCGCGTTTCCGACGCCAAAGGGAGACCAATGCCGTGGTGGAGCGGGTGCGTCCGCCTTCGCGGGCGCCAGCTCTTCCTGCTGATGGCGGATAGCCCCGGTTCGTTCGATGGCCGCTATTTCGGCGTGACCGACGGTGGATTGGTCGTCGGAAAGGCGCGGTTGCTGTGGGCACGCTGACCCGATTGCTCCCGGCCGTCCTGCTGCTTGTCGCGACGCCCGCCAGGGCCGACGAGGTCGCGCGCTGGCGGCCGATGATCGAGGAGGCATCGACCCGGTTCGGTATCCCGACCAGCTGGATCGAGCGCGTGATGCGGGCCGAGAGCCGGGGTTACACGACGCTGAATGGTCGCCCGATCCGCAGCCGTGCCGGGGCGATGGGCCTGATGCAGCTCATGCCCGCGACCTGGGCGGACATGCGCGCGCGTCTCGCTCTCGGAATGAATCCCGACGATCCGCGTGACAATATCCTCGCTGGCACCTGCTTCCTGCGGCTGATGTACGACCGGTTCGGCTATCCGGGATTGTTCGGCGCCTATAATGCCGGACCGGGCGCTTACGCATCGTATCTGGCCGGCAAGCGACGACTGCCCGGAGAGACGGTCGCCTATCTCGGGTCGGTCAGCGGTTCGCCACCGGCCGCGCCGCAGTCGGCGGACATACCCTCCAAACCCCTGTTGTTCGTCGTCCGTCGGAATGTTGCGACCGATCGGCCTGGCCCGGAAGAAGCTGGCGCGCAGCCCATGCTGTTCGTTGTCCGGAAGGTCGGGCCATGATCGCGGGCGTTGGAGGGGCTCGTCTCGACAGGCCCAGCATGACGGGTGGCGGAGCGGCTCTCAAGGCCCGTGGGTGCCCCCCAATTTTCTGCGAAAATCGGTTCCCCCCACGTCCGCTCCGCGGCGCTCCGCTACGCTCCGCGGCCCTGACAGCCACTCCGCCACCCGTCTTCTTCACGATGTTCTCAATGAGGAGAACAGAAGCGAAGGAGATGATCATGGGCATGTTTCAACCCATTTCGGTGGCATCGGATCGCGTGATGGCAGCGCTGGTTTCGGGGCTGGAAATCGAGTTCGGACACGGTGTCGGGGAGGCTTTGGCGCATCGGTTTTTGGAGGCTGAGGAGACCGATTTCCTCTGGGATGCACGCGAACAGGAGCGCTGGATCGGCGCCTATGACAGCACGAACGATGAGGAAATCGACCTGGATCGGGTGCGGATTTTTGGGCGGCTGGACGGCAAGTGGTTCGTTGCGGTGATGATCGTCGATGGCGATGGAAACCCGCACGGACTGATGGGCAAGCGCGAATTCGGGCGGCGGCAACAGGCATTGGCGGCGTTCGCGGATGCCTGACTATCTTCTGCGCAGTTCGGGCCGGGGCGCGGTGCCAGTTTGGCATCGTGTCCCGGCTTTTTCTTTGAGCCGAGGATGGGGAGAGGGACAGGAAGAAGGAAGAAAGCGAAAGCAAGAGAAAGGCACTGTCTCGCGACAGGTGCCAAGTGATTGTCTGCACATCGTTTTTTATGGAGACAAGCCGCGCTTCGCGCGAGACATGCTCGCCGGGATTGGCGGAAATCCGCCGTTTTCGGCGCGAATTCGCGAGATTTGTGGCCCTGGTGGCAGGTCGCGATGAGCGAAGACGACGAGTTCACGCCACGGCTCGGTCGGCAGCGCCAACAGGGCGGAAAGCGCGCGCGTCGCTATCTCGGCCGCGTGGTTGGCGCGGCGATCCGTTCCGCCGAGAAGGGTTCGGTCAGGAGCCGACGCTTCGACGGCAGTCGGATCGGCCGCGGCGCCAGCATGGGCCGGCTGCTCTCCAGCCGTGATCGGTTCGGGGGTTTGCGGGCGCGCCGGGCGGTCGTGAAGACGCGCTTAGTGCGGATCGGCGCAAAGGGGATGCCCGCCGCGCGCGCGCACCTGCGCTACATCCAGCGGGACGGCGTCACTCGCGAGGGCACGCCGGGCGAATTGTATTCCGCCGACCGCGACACGGCAGATGGCAAGGCGTTCCTTCAGCGCTGCGATGGCGACCGCCATCAGTTCCGCTTCATCGTCTCGGCCGAGGATGGTTCCGAATATCCCGATCTCAAGCCCTATATCCGCCGGCTGATGACCCAGTTGGAGGCTGACCTCGGCACCCGGCTGGACTGGGTCGCGGTCGATCACTTCAACACGGCCCATCCCCACACTCACATCATGCTGCGCGGCGTCGATGACACCGGCCAGAATCTGATTATCGCCCGCGAGTATATCTCGCACGGCATTCGCGAGCGGGCGGCCGAGCTGGTGACGCTCGACCTCGGGCCGCGCACCGACCAGGAAATCGAGGCGCGGCTTCGCCACGATATCGGCGAGGAGCGGCTGACCGCGATCGACCGGCGTCTGATCCGCTCGATGGATTCCGATCGCCTGGTCGCATCGGCGGACCGCGATCCCTTCCAACAATCGCTTCGGGCCGGCCGTTTGCAGAAGCTTGCCAGCATGGGCCTCGCCGAGAATGCCGGCAGTGGTCGCTGGCGGCTCGCCGACGACTTGGAGGGCACGCTGCGCACGCTTGGCGAACGGGTCGATATCATCCGGACCATGCAACGCGACCTGACCGCCCGGAATCTCCAGCGGCCGTGGATCGGGAGAAGCCTGTTCGGGGCCGGGGAAACGGATCCGGAGCCAGTGGTCGGCCGCGTGATCGCGCGAGGCCTCGCCGACGAGCATCGTGACCGTCACTATCTGCTCGTCGATGGCGTCGACGGTCATGCCCACTATGTCGATATCGGACGCGGCGATGCCGTTGCGCCGATCCCGGAGGGAGCGATCGTGCGGGTGTCGGCGCGAAGCCTGGAGGTTCGGGACGCCGACCAGGTCGTCGCCGAGGTGGCGGCGGCGAATGGTGGGCGATACTCGACCGATCTGCATCTTCGACATGATCCCTCTGCCACGCAGGCGTTTGCAGAAACCCATGTTCGGCGGCTCGAGGCGATGCGGCGAGCGGGCACCGGAGTCGAGCGCGAGGCCGACGGGACATGGACGATCCCGGCAGGCCATGTCGATCGTGCCGCCGAGTATGAGGCGCGCCGTCATCGAGACCGGCCCGTCGATGTCGAGACCCTATCGGCCCGCCCACTCGAACAGCTTCGTGACGCCGACACGGCGACGTGGGTCGATCGGGAACTTGCCTCCCAATCGCCGTTGGCGGTGCGCGACGCCGGTTTCGGGCGTGAGGTCCGTGCCGCGATGGCCGGCCGTCAGCAATGGCTCGTTGAACAGCAGCTCGCGGATGTAGATGGTGATCGAATTCGACTCCGCGCCAACGCGATCATGATGCTGCAGCGGCGTGAACTCCTTCGCGCCGGCGACGAGCTGGCTGGCGAGCTTGGCAAGCCGTTCGTCGAGATGCGCGTCGGCGAAGTGATCGATGGCCGACTGCTGCGCCGCGTGGATCTCGCCAGCGGTCGGTTCGCACTCTTGGAAAGGAGCCGGGATTTCACTCTGGTGCCCTGGCGGCCGGTGCTCGACCGCCAGATCGGTCGCCCGGTCGCTGGCGTCATGCGCACCGAAGGGGTCAGCTGGAGCTTCGGTCGCGGAAGGAACGGCCCACAGATCTCCTGACACTCAGGGCTGGTCGGCTTTTGTGGTCGGCATTCGCGGGCGAATGATGCCGGTGTCGAGGTCTTCCAGGCCATTCCGCACCCAGTCGACGATCCCCGCGGCGGTCATTTCGAACCGGTCGCCTCGAAGGGCGCACTCCCAGACCGTCGCCGTCCGCCAGCCGAGCGCATGAAATGCGGCAAGCACTTCGGTGTCGCGCTTCACATTCCGGGCAAATTTCGCACTCCAGAATTCCCCGTTTGTCGAAGGTGAGGTGCACCAGTGACATCCCTCGTGTCTGTGCCAGAAACAGCCATGCACGAGGATGGCAGCTCTTCTCGCTGGGAAGGCGATGTCGGGGCGGCCGGGCAGATCGGAAGCATGCAAGCGATATCGAAGCCCGGCTCGATGCAGGAACCCGCGCAGTGCGACCTCCGGCTTCGTATCCTTTCCGCGGATGCCGGCCATCATCCTCGATCGGGTTGCGCGATCAACTACATCCATCGTGGACCCGAGCCTGTCATTTCGCTGCGGAGATGATATTCATCAGCCCTTTGCCTGTGAGTTCGAAAGCGTATGATTCTTGCCAACATATTCGGTCGTTGACATTTTTGCAGGTCCCGGGGGACTGGCCGAGGGATTTTCAAGCGTTCCTGGGGCAGACGGCGCTCGGGCGTTCCACATCGCTCTGTCAATCGAGAAGGAAGCAGCCGCCCATTCGACTCTGCAGCTGCGCAGCTTTCTGCGCCAGTTCGGCGATGCGCTTCCCGACGCCTATTACCGGTACATCAACGACGGAGGCGATGAGCCTGACTGGGCAGCGCTCTTTCCCAAGCAATGGTCGGCTGCAATCGACGAAGCCTGGAAACTGGAGCTGGGCGACGAGGATCCCGAGACCCGACTGAACCCGAGGCTGGACGAGATCCGCGCCGAAAGCGGCGGCAACGTCATCCTCATCGGGGGGCCACCGTGCCAAGCCTACTCGCTGGTCGGTCGCGCCCGCAATCAGGGAAAGGAGGGATATGTCGCCAGCGAGGACGGTCGGCATTTCCTCTATCAGGAATATATCCGAATCCTCGATCGGCTCAGGCCGGCCGCATTCGTCATGGAGAACGTCAAGGGTATGCTCTCGTCCTCGGTCGACGGGCATAACCGCATCTTCGATCAGGTGCTCCGCGATCTGCGGGGCGAGCGCGAGGATGGACAATCATACCGGCTGATCGCGCTCGATCCGAGATCGCGCCGACAGCTGGACCTGGGCAGGCTCGAGCCGACGGCGTCCGACTTCATCGTGCGCGCGGAGGATTTCGGCGTTCCGCAGGCACGGCATCGCGTCATCGTCGTCGGGCTCCGGTCCGATCTCGCCGACGGCGTTCCAGACTCCTCGCTTGCGGACCTGATGGTTCGACACAGTCTGACGACCAAGGTGGGCCATGTTCTCGACGGGATGCCAAAACTCCGCAGCGGACTGAGCCGCGGCATCGACAGCAAGGACGAGTGGAAACAGATCGTGAGTGTCGCAATGGCGTTCGTCGCCGACATGGACACCGGTCTGCCCGATCACGAGCAGATCGAGTTCACCCAGCGGGCATCCGCATACCTTGCCTCCTTCAAAGGCCTGAACGATGTTCCTGCCCGCGAAGCTCGCGGCGTGGGTATCTCGTCCGACTGCCCAGCCGATCTTCGAGATTGGCTCACCGACTCCCGGCTCGAGACTCTTCCCAACCACGCGACACGCGGCCACATGGCGAGCGACCTCGCGCGCTATTTCTTCGCGGCGGTGTTTGCCGAAGTCGCAGGACGGTCTCCGAAGGCTTCGGACTACCCGGAAGAACTCGCACCGGAACATGAGAACTGGAATTCCGGAAAGTTCGCGGATCGCTTCCGAGTTCAGCTTTCAGGCGGTCCCTCGACGACGGTGACGAGCCACATATCGAAGGATGGCCATTATTTCATCCATCCCGATCCGCTGCAGTGCCGGAGCCTGTCGGTTCGGGAAGCTGCCCGGCTGCAGACGTTCCCGGACAACTATCTCTTCAAGGGAAACCGGACCCAGCAATATGTGCAGGTCGGCAACGCTGTTCCGCCCCTTCTGGCACGCTGGATCGGCGAGGCTCTGTGGACGATCCTTAACGCAAGGAATGCCGCCGCGCATGCGACAGCCGATACCAGAAGGCTGAACCGTGTCGGCTGACTATGATATCGCCAGCCCTGGTGCGGCGGAGCTGTTCGAATCCCTTCGGGCCTTCGGCTATGACCTCCCCACCGCTCTCGCCGACATCATCGACAACAGCATATCCGCTGAAGCGAAAAACATCTGGATCGACTTGCAGTGGGATGGTCAGGACTCCCGCGTCCTGATCCGCGACGACGGCAAGGGAATGACGGAGGACGCGCTTCGCCAGGCGATGAAGCCGGGAAGCCTCAGCCCTCTTGCGGACCGGGCGGCCAACGACCTCGGCAGGTTCGGCCTCGGCATGAAGACGGCGTCGATATCGCAATGTCGCTGCCTCACCGTACTCAGCAAGACCAAAGCGTCGGCGCCCGCGCTGCGTCGCTGGGATCTCGACTACATCGCCAACACCGGAACTGGCGAGTGGCGCCTGCTCAAGAAGATGGATCTTCTCAGTGCGGAAGACCATGCGCTGCTCGCTCCACAAAAGAGCGGCACGATCCTGTTCTGGGATCGCCTAGATACGCTCGTCGGTAGTGCGGGAAGTGACGACGAGATTGCCCAGAAGCATTTTCGCGAGCGCGCGGATGCGGTGAAGCACCACCTGTCGATGGTGTTCCATCGATTCCTCAAAGGGCGGGGCTCGATCAAGATCCACATGAACGGCCGCGAAATCGAGCCGTGGGATCCGTTTCTGGAGGACGTCGACTTCACCGATCCCCAGACGGCCGAACTGCTCGTCGCCGACGGTGAAAAGGTCGAGGTCAAGCCGTTCATCCTGCCGCATCACAGCAGGATCACAGCCGATCAGCATCAGGCGGCTGCGGGACCGAAGGGCTGGAACGCGCATCAGGGGTTTTACATCTATCGCAATCGTCGCCTGCTGGTCGCGGGCGACTGGCTTGGCCTGGGAATGCAGAAGGAGGAGCATTTCAAGCTCGCGCGCATCCGCATCGACCTTGCGAATTCCGCTGACCTTCAGTGGCAGATCGACGTGAAGAAGTCGCGGGCGCGGCCGCCCGCGGCACTTCGGCGCGACCTGCAGCGCATTGCGCGGACCGCGCGCGCCCGAGCTTCAAGCATCTACCGACACCGCGGCAAGGTCATTCAGCGGCAGCTCGGCGATAAGGAGGCGTTCCTGTGGACGCATCTGACCAAGCATGGAAAGTCGTTCTACAAGATCAACCGGGATCATCCGCTCGTCCGCAAGGTGCTCGATGGTGCTGAGGAGCGCGCGCCGCTCCAGGCGCTGTTCAGTCTGATCGAGCAGACCATCCCGGCGCCATTGATTGTCATCAACAATGCCGAGATGCCGGACGCCTTCGGGCAACCCTTCGAAGGAGCCGCCTCGGAGCTGAGGAAGGCGATGGAAGCCGTCTTCGATGCAATGGTCGAAGGCGGACGCGACAAGGCGGAGGCTGCCAGGGCATTGCTTGCCATGGAGCCGTTCAACAATCATCCGGAAATTGTGACGGCCTTTCTGGATGAGGTTGCCCGCGCGGCAGCAGCAAAACGATAAGACATACCTCGGGGGGAAAGTGATGGCGGGCGGAATACCGGAACAGCTGCTGAACAGTGCATATGGCACTGCGAACTCGCTGCTCGAACTTGAAACCCGCATCACGCAGGAGGCCCTAGAGCGCACCGTCGATCTGGTGATCGCTATGCCGCCCTATCGCGATGTCGATCGCACTCGTCTTCTGCGGAAGCTCGAAGCGAAGAACAATACCCTGGTCGGCGGCTACTCGATCATCGACGACAAGGAGTTCAGTGCCTGGGTCAAGGTCGCGAGGGAAAAGCATCCGTTCGCGTTCTGGGAGCGGTATCGGCACTGGATGGATCGGGGCAAGGGCCTGGCCTCCGGCCCGCTGGTTCAGCTCGACCGGATGACGGACGACATTCTCGATCGGCTTCGCGACCCGGAGACGGCCGGAAGCTGGGACCGTCGCGGACTCGTGGTCGGCGACGTCCAGTCCGGCAAGACCGGGAACTATACCGGACTCATCTGCAAGGCTGTCGATGCCGGCTTCCCGCTCGTCATCGTGCTGGCGGGGGTTCACAACAGTCTACGAAGCCAGACCCAGCTTCGCCTTGACGAGGGTTTCCTCGGTTTCGACACCCGGTTGAGCCTTCTCGCGGAGGACCAGGAAAACCAGCGCATCGGTGCCGGCAAGATGCCGAGCGCGCCGTTCCTCGTTGCACATTCCCTCACCAGCAGCGCCGATGGAGGTGACTTCAAGGCTGCGACCGCAAACGGCACCCGGCTGATACCCGGCGGTCGCGATCCGATCATTCTCGTCGTGAAGAAGCGCGTCAGCATTCTCGAGAACCTGATCGCCTGGGTGCAGTCGGTTCGTGCCGTGGATGATCCGACGACACCCGGCGGCAAGATTGTCCGCGACGTGCCGATGCTCGTCATCGACGACGAGGCCGACAACGCGTCGGCCAATACCAACGAGTTCCGTAATGATGACGGAACGATCGACGAGGACGCCGATCCAACCAAGACCAATCTCCTGATCCGCCGGCTGCTCGTTTCGTTCGAGAAGAGCGCCTATGTCGGCTATACGGCGACACCGTTCGCCAACGTGTTCATCCACCATGAGGCGAAGCACAAGATCGGGGGTCCCGATCTCTTCCCGCGCAGTTTCATCATCAACCTGCCGGCGCCGTCCAACTACATTGGTCCCGAGAAGGTGTTCGGCATCAATCGTCCTGGAGCTGACGGGGAGGCAAAGGGCCTTCCCATCATCCGTCGCATCACTGACGCGACGGCGATCTTTCCGCCCGGTCACAAGATGGACCTTCCCGTTACCGACCTCCCGGATTCCCTCAAGGAAGCGATGCTCGCCTTCATCCTGGTGTGTGCCGCCCGCCGCGTGCGCGGCGACGTCAATGTGGACAATTCCATGCTGGTCCACGTCACCCGGCTCGTTGCCGTGCAGGACAAGGTCGCGGGCCTCGTCGACGACCATCTCGTCGATGTCGTGCGACAGCTTGAGTTTCCCGGCACCGGCGGGTCAGCGCTGGCCGATCTTCAGGCATTGTGGAGGAAGGAATTCGCCGCGAAGTCGGCAATTCTTCAGGCGGCCCTGTCGGATCACGATCTGCCGCCGGTGGAGTGGAAGGACATCAAGAAGCAGCTGTTCGACGCTGCAACCAGGATCCGAGTCCGCCGCGTCAACGGCTCGGCGAAGGACGCTCTCGACTATTCCGATCACCCCGGCGGTCTGTCGGTGATCGCGATCGGCGGCGACAAGCTCTCACGAGGCCTCACGCTAGAAGGCCTGTCGATCAGCTACTTCATCCGCACGTCCAAGATGTACGACACGCTGATGCAGATGGGTCGGTGGTTCGGCTATCGGCCCAGGTACGCCGACCTCTGCAGGCTCTACACCTCGCCGACTCTCGTCCGCTGGTACAGGCACATCGCGACAGCCACAGCGGAACTGCGCGAGGAGTTCGATCTGGCCTTCAACACCGGACAGACGCCGCTCCAGTTCGGTCACCGCGTCCGGACCCATCCGGACGGTCTTCTGATCACCGCGGCAAACAAGATGCGCGCCGGCTCCCGCGTTCGGGCAGGGTTCTCGGGAACGATCTCCGAAACCGTGTCCTTCGAGCAGGCGCAGGCGCAGCCCAACTTCAACGCCTTTTCCGACTTTCTGGACCGGTTGCCGAAGCAGGAGGGCCAAGGTCGCCAGCAGTGGGACGATGTCGATGGAAGCGATGTCGTCACGCTTCTTCGTCAGATCGAGACCTCTCGGGACTCTTGGAAGGCGAATGCCCGCGCCCTCGCCGAATATGTGTCGAACCGGGTAGCAGCGGGTAGGCTGGGAAAATGGACGGTGGTGCTTGCAGGCAACGGGCGATCGAAGGTTTCCCGGAAGGTCGGTCCGTACACCGTGACCCTGACCGATCGCGAACCCGACAAGCAGGACGGCAAGGTCACGATCGGCCGTCTCGTCAGTCCGGCCGACGAATCCGTCGATCTCGATCGGGCTGCACAGACGAGAGCCATGGAGCAGACCGTAGCCGCATGGGAAAAGAAGCCGGATCCGAAGCGGGATCGACCTCAGACCGCCAGCGGTCCTTTCATTCGCCGGCAGCGAAGTCCGAACCGAGGTCTGCTTATCATCTATCCCATCGACGCGGGTCTGCCGGATGATCTTCCGTTGATGGGTTTCGCCGTGAGCTTTCCCTTCGACGAAGACGCCCCGCTCGTCGATTATGCCGAGAACAGCGTGAAGCAGTTGGAAAGTCTCTTCGAATGACGCCCGAGCGCATGATCGAGGCATGGCGGAGCCTCGGCGAGGAGCCGACTCAGCCCAGCGGAGTGCAGCGTGTGCGCCTCGACACCGAAGCTGCTGCCGATGTCTTTGCGTGTCTCTTCTGGCCCAGCGGGCGCCCGGGCCTGCTCATCGAAGGCGACGGCGCGTATCGTCCGGCGGGAGATCGCATCCCGGCCTGCCGGGGCGTTCGCACCGTCCACGAGGTAATCGCGACACCGAACGAGCGTACGGTTCTCCGCGTGATGCTCGAAGACGATCGGTTGCTCGACATCTTCGCCGTACTCTCGGCGGACCTCATCGACGCCGCCATCGGGGAGACAACCGTCGCGGCTGCCCTTCGAAGGTGCATCGATCGCCTGTGCCTCTGGCAGGGCCTGTTCGAGCGCGTACCCGCCGAAGGCCTCTCGGACGAACAGCAGCGAGGAATGCTCGGGGAACTTCTCATCCTCGAAACGCTGCTGCTGCCTCGACTGGATGCGCTGGCGGCCGTGACGGCGTGGGTGGGACCAGACCCGGCGCACCAGGATTTCATTCACGGCGGTGCCGCGGTCGAAGTGAAGACCAGCCTCGCCAAACGACACGCGCGCATCATCATCGCAAACGAGAAGCAGCTCGACGAGCGTCCCCACAACTCGCTCGTCCTGGCCCATCTCAGGCTGGACGAAAGCGCCAGTCTCGGAGAATCGCTGCCGGTCGTGGTCGCCCGCGTCAGGCAGCTGCTTGCGAGCGATCCAGCCGCCTCGCGGCTGTTCGACGATCGGCTGATGCTCGGCAGCTACCTCGATGTCCATGCGCCAATCTATCTTCCGAACCGGTGGCGCCTGTCCTCGTCACGCTTCTTCCGCGTTGAAGGCGAATTCCCTCGACTGACGGAGGCGAACCTCCCACCGGGTGTCGGCGACATCCATTATTCGATCATAGCTGACGATCTCGGCCCGTTCGAAATCACTGCCGCTGACGCCTCAGCTCTTCTGGAGGTCGTGGATGGCTGAGATCGACGATCTTCAGACCTACGCCGTCAACATCCTTCAGGACGTGATTGCGCGCGCCGATGCCGCCGAGGACGGCGCGATGCGCGCCGAAGCCTTCGCTGAACTCATGTTCGAGCACCTGGCCGACGCAGGCGAGATCGACGACGGCGTCCCCTGTCCGGTCGAGGGCCGCGGCATTCGCTGCTCGGGATATTTCCTTTCCGAGGACAATGATCGGCTCGATCTGTTTCTTGTCGTCCCACGGCTAGACGGCACCGCCAGCACCGTCCCGAAGGCGGACATCGATGCTGCGTTCCGACGTGTGGGCAGTTATCTCGAAAAGGCGCTCGGCGGACTGCACAAGGAACGTGAGGAGGCCCTCAAGGGCTACGACATGACGCGGGCTGTCTGGGAAGCCCGCAACGATCTCAGTCATGTGCGGCTCTTCGTCATCACCGACGGGCTCGCAAGCATCGACCAGATCGAGAGCTTCATGATCGGTCCGATCGAAGTCTCGAGTCACCTCTGGGATCTGCGCCGACTTCATCGCGCGGTATCGAGCGGTGCCAATCGCGAACCCATCCACGTCGACTTCCCGAAACTCGGCGGTGCCGTCCGCTGCCTCGTCGCGAGCCCGCCCGGAAGCGGATATCGCTGCCTGATGGCCGTGCTGCCTGGGAACCTGCTTGTGGAAATGTATCGCCAGCATGGGCCGAGACTGCTCGAACGGAACGTCCGGAGCTTTCTCCAGCTCAAAGGCAAGGTGAATCAGGGGATTCGCAATACGATCATCGACGAGCCGCAGATGTTCCTCGCCTTCAACAACGGCCTGTCCGTTACGGCGACTGGACTGAAAATCGTCGATCATGGCGACGGCACGGCTGATCTTCTGTCCGCTGACGACTTCCAGATCGTGAACGGCGGTCAGACGACCGGCTCGATCTTTCGAGCCTGGCGGAAGGACAAGATCGATGCGAGTCTCCTCCAGGTTCCCGTCAAGATCACCGAGATTCTGAGTGACGGCGACGTCGAGGAGATCGCTCCGCGCATTTCCCAATCGGCGAACAATCAGAACAAGGTCAACATGGCCGACTTCTCGTCGAACCATCCGTTTCATAGAAAGATGCAGGAGCTATCCCGTTCGATCTGGGCTCCGCCGCTCAGCGGGATGCAGCGCCAGACCCGCTGGTTCTACGAACGTGCAAGGGGTCAGTATCACGATGCCCTTGCCGAGAACCCGACCGAGGCCGAGCGGCGCAAGTGGGAACTCATCCACCCTCGCAACCAGCTCATCACGAAGACAGATCTCGCCAAGTATGAACAGACATGGTCGCAGCTGCCGCACATCGTCAGCAGGCATGGCCAGAAGAACTACCTCGACTTCATGTTCGCGCTCGACCAGCGCGGGACGTTCGAACCCGATGAGCGATATTTCGAGCGGTGCGTCGCTCGTGCGATCCTGTTCAAGCAGGCGGAGAAGATCGTCTCCCGCCAGAAGCTCGGCGGGCACCGGGCGCAGATCGTGACCTACCTGCTGGCCTGGCTGTCCCATCATACCGCCAAGCGGGTGGACCTGGACGCAATATGGTCTGCACAGTCCATCTCGCCGGCGCTTGCGGCGTTCATCGAGATACTGAGCGTCCATGCTCAGGAATATCTGACGGCGGCACCGGGCAACCAGGATGTCGGCGAGTGGAGCAAGAAAGAGGCATGCTGGGAGGGGTTTCGACAGATATCGATCGAGATTCCTGCTGACGTCGAGGCGGGCCTCCTTTCGAGAGATCGAGCACATTCGGCGGGATCGACAAGCGTGCTCGAGGAACAGACCAGCGAGGCTGAGAGCGAGCAGGTCGATCGCGTTGCGGAAGTGCCCTCCCAGACGTGGTTCGACCTGGCGGCGTGGGCAAAGGACACGCAGACACTTCAGCCGTGGCAGCGTTCGCTCTCGTTCAGCCTTGGGCGCCTGGCAGGAGCAGGGAAGAAGCCGACGCGAAAACAGGCCGTGCATGGCGAGAAGATAATCGAGGAGGCCCGGTCGCTCGGTTTCCGAGGATGAGCGTCAGGCAAGCGGTCAGGGGCCTGCCATGACAACGGTTCTCAACGATTTCTTCGAGGCGTTGAACGAGCAGGAACGAAAGTTCACTCCCGTTCTGGCGGCGGACAATCTCGGTATCATGCTCCGTGCGGCCGTGAACGAGCTCGACTGGTACCATTACAACCTCTCGCGCGAGGCTGAACCGACCAGCGAGCAGCATGAACAGTTCTACCTGTTGCACATCGGACTTTCGCGTCTGATCAAACTCGCCCTCGAAGCCCGGTCAGCGTTCGATGTACCGACGGTTTCCTACGTGCGTGATCCGAGCATATCCGTTCCCATTCTCGAGATCGCCGGTGGGCTGGGGATGATCGAACATGGTCGCCGGGTTGCCCAGACGGCGATGGCGGGGATCGGCTCGGTCGAGAAGTTGGGGGAGCGAAGCTTCGCGATCACACTACCAGCGTCATTGCCCGACGATGAAGCCCAGGAACGCTCGGTGTCCGAACACTACAGAGCAGTCGCCAACGACGAGCTCGCGCGAAAGATGGAATCCAGGCTCGGTAGGGAGATGGCCGACGAGTCTCGCTCACTGCTGTCCGAACTCGTCTACCCGTTCATGACACATTTCATCGGATACGACGCTCATCCGACGCTCGACAGCTACTTCTTCGGCATTGCAGCCCACCGTTTGAGGGCCGCAGACGGCTATGATGCGTTCCACCATTCGATCCGTTTCGGCGGCATCACGTTCCTGAAGTACAAGCTGGCGCTGACCTTCCTCATTTCCATGGCGATCCGGCATGAACAGTTCGCCGAAGCGCTGGCGGCGAAGGACGTCGGCGTCCGCCTGGAGAATGTTCTCACCGTCTCTGCCGAGACAGCGCCCTTCGTCTCCGACATGTGCGAGGCGATCAACTATTTTGGCAGCGTGCTTGAAGGTTTCGAGGAGACGACCCTCGACGAGGCACGCCTGATGTTTTCCGTCCTTTCGGTAGGTCGTTCCAGCACAGGTCGGCTCGATCGGCCAGGTTGTGCGCTTCCACTCCTGATCCAGTGTTCGGACCACGATGTCATCCGCTGCCAGACCGGGGCTCAAACGAGCCCGATGCAGTTCCTCCTCGATTCCCTGCGTCATCATTTTCCGCGCGAATATGATCAGCACCAGCGCACGCGCGAACGGGCGATGCAGACCGCTGCCAAGCGCATTCTCGATGATGTCTGTGCGGGCCTCGAGTACCGGGAGAACGTCAACATCAGGCTCGATGGCAAGCTCCTGACTGATGTCGACCTCGCCGTTATCGAGCCCGCGACAGGGTCGATCCTGCTCGTCCAGCTCAAGCATCAGGATATATACGGAATGGATGTCCATTCCGGACATCTTCGGGCCACACGGCTGAAGGCGCAGGTCCAGCGCTGGCTTGCGTCGGTCGCGAAGTGGGTTTCGAGCGTCGGTGAGCCCGGGGTCCGAGCAAGCCTTCAGCTCGGCAGGGCCTTTCCCACTATGACCACGTTTCGCGTGGTTATCACCCGCCACTACAGTTTCCCTTTGAAGGACGTCGAGGCCGAGGAGGACATGGCCTTCGGCAACTGGAACCAGTTCTTCAACGCGAGCTTGCTGGCCAAGCAGGAGAAGGCCCAGCCAAGTCTGGCGGACGTCGTCCGGATGCTGAAGCTCAGCCAGGAAGCCGGCGGCACACAGGAGCATCTCGAGGAACCGCGAAGCCTCTGGGTCATCGACGACATGAGGTTCACGATCGAACAGGAGCCGGCGGGGAGGGATGCAGCCAGCTTGATCAGGTCCGGTGATCCAGATTCGCCAGACACGTCCTCGGTGGCACCGGACAGCATCTGAGCAAGACGGACTCGATCGGCAATTTTAGGCCCGAGGCTCGCAGGGACTGATTCCCACGCGGGCGGAGGCCCGCATGACCCCGACCAAACTGCTCATCGGACAGATCATAGTGGTGTTCRCCATCGTTTTGGCGGGCGTCTGGTTTGCAACGCAATGGGCTGCGGCAGAACTGGCCTATCAGCCCGAGCTAGGCCGGCCGTGGTTCATCGCGTTCGGTTATCCGGTCTACCTGCCCTGGTCCCTGTTCAGCTGGTGGTTCTCGTTCGAGGCTTACGCCCCGACCCTGTTCGAGGAAGCAGGGGCGATCGCCGCCACGAGCGGTCTCGTCGGATGCGCAGCCGCTATCTTCGGGTCGCTGTGGCGTGCGCGCCAGCGAAACAACCTCACCACCTACGGTTCGGCGCGCTGGGCCGATGCGAGTGACATTCGCCGGGCCGGGCTGCTCACGGAATCCGGCGTTTTTCTAGGCCGCACGGGTCCCCGCTATCTCCGTCATGACGGTCCCGAGCACATCATGGCCTTCGCGCCGACCCGGAGCGGCAAGGGTGTCGGCCTCGTCGTTCCAACGCTACTTGGCTGGTCAGGCTCGGCGGTCATTCACGACATCAAGGGTGAGAACTGGCAGCTGACCGCCGGCTGGCGCCAGCGCTTCTCGCACTGCCTGCTCTTCAATCCCACCGACGCCCGCTCGGCCCGCTACAATCCATTGCTCGAAGTTCGCCGCGGGACCGATGAGGTGCGCGACGTCCAGAACATCGCCGACATCCTCGTCGATCCCGAAGGCGCGCTCGAACGCCGCAATCACTGGGAGAAGACCAGCCACTCGCTACTGGTCGGCGCCATCCTGCACATTCTCTACGCCGAGGAGGACAAGACGCTCGCCCGCGTAGCGTCCTTCCTGTCCGACCCGCAACGGCCGTTCACCGCCACGCTGCGGCGGATGATGACCACCAACCATCTCGGCACGACGGACGCGCCGGTCGTCCACCCGGTTGTCGCATCGGCGGCGCGCGAAGTGCTCAACAAGTCCGAGAACGAGCGCTCCGGCGTGCTGTCGACGGCCATGTCGTTCCTGGGTCTCTACCGCGACCCGACCGTCGCGACCGTCACGTCGCGGTGCGACTGGCGCATCGCCGATCTGGTCGAGGGCAAATCGCCGGTCTCGCTCTTTCTGGTCGTGCCGCCATCGGACATCAGCCGCACCAAGCCGCTGATCCGTCTCGTGCTCAACCAGATCGGCCGCCGGCTGACCGAGCATCTGCAGTCCGAGAACGGCGCCAATGCCGCCGCCCGCCACAAGCTGCTCATGATGCTCGACGAGTTCCCCGCGCTCGGCCGTCTGGACTTCTTCGAGACCAGCCTCGCCTTTCTCGCCGGCTATGGTGTGCGTGCCTTTCTGATCGCGCAGAGCCTCAACCAGATCGAGAAGGCCTATGGCGAGCACAACGCCATCCTCGACAACTGCCATGTCCGCGTCGCCTTCGCGACCAATGACGAGCGGACCGCAAAGCGCATCTCCGATGCCCTCGGCACCGCCACCGAACAGCGCGCCATGCGCAACTATGCCGGCCACAGACTCGCACCGTGGCTCGCGCACGTCATGGTCAGCCGGCAGGAAACCGCCCGCGCCTTATTGACACCGGGCGAAGTGATGCAGCTCCCGGCGACGGACGAGCTGGTGCTCGTGGCCGGAACGCCTCCGATCCGTGCCAGCAAGCTGCGCTACCATGAAGACAGCACGTTCAAGATGCGGGTGCTGCCGCCGCCCGTGCTCGCGGGCGGCGACTATGCCGACCGACCAGCTGCGCGGACGGACGACTGGGCCGGGATCATCCGCGGCATCGATGCACGCCTTGGCGCAACCACCGAAGGTGACAGCGACGATGTTGCCGGTGGTCTCGAGCAGGCCCGGCATCCAGGTCACGAAATCGACCGACCGGTGTCGCCCGATACGATCAGCGCCGACCCGCTCGGCCTTGGTGAAGACGATGGCGATCTCGCCGCGGACCAGCGCGAAATGGACCAGGCCCGAGCGCTCGGCACGGCGCGCACCGTCTATGCGATCGACGCGGGCGCCGATGGTTCCGACGGGCACCGGCCCGGCGACCTGCAGCTGGACCTCTGATCATGGTCGAGAAGATCCGCCACCAGCTTTTTCTGCCCAAGCCGGTCAGTGACCGTCTCGAGGCGCTCGCGGCGAAGCCCGGTGCATCCAAATCGGCGATCCTGACCGATGCCGTCACGGCCTGGCTCAACCGGCGCGGTGCCTCCGAGCTGGAGGATCGCTTCGGCATCAGGCTCGATCGCCTTACCGCCGCGCTCGGCCGGCTCGAGCGCGACGGTCATGTTCAGATCGAAACGTTGGCCCTGTTCGTCCGATACGAGCTGGCAATTCACGCGCCGCTTGCGGAGAACGATCATGCCGGCCGCGCCATCGCCGCCAAGCGGTTCGAGGCCTTCATCGCACAAGTCGGCCGACAGATAGCTGCCGGCCGCCGAACGATCAGCGCCACGGAGCCCGGCCAATGACCGGCGGCATTTCCGCGGACCGTCGGCGCGCGATGCTGCGCACGGCGATGGGGCCGGCAATTGCCGAAGCGCTAGCCGATCCCCGCGTCATCGAGATCATGGTCAATCCCGACGGGGCGCTGCGCCTGGACAGGCTCGGCGAGGGTCGAACCGACACCGAGGTTCGTATGGAGGCCGCGCAGGTCGAACGGATCATCCGGCTCGTCGCCTCGCACGCGCGCGCCGAAGTGCATGGCGATGCCCCGATCGTTTCGGCCGAACTGCCACCTCATGTCGAGGGTCGCGCTGGCGAGCGGTTCGAGGGTGTGCTTCCGCCCGTATCGACTGCGCCCTGCTTTTCGATCCGCAAGCCTGCCGAGCGACTCTACAGCCTCGACGACTATGTGAGCGACGGCATCATGACGCAGGCGGCTGCCGATCGGCTGAAGGCCTGCGTCACCCAGCGCTACAACATCCTGGTCGCCGGCGGCACGAGCTCGGGCAAGACCACGCTCGCCAACGCCTTGCTCGCCGAAATGGCCTGGGTCGATGAGCGCGTGATCCTGATCGAGGATACGCGGGAGCTGCAAAGCCCGGCGCCTGACACGGTCGCGCTGCGCACGCGGCCGGGCATCGTCACGATGGCCGACCTCGTCCGTTCGACGCTGCGTCTCCGCCCCGATCGCATCATCGTCGGAGAGGTGCGCGGTCCCGAAGCGCTCGACATGCTGAAGGCTTGGAACACTGGCCATCCCGGCGGCATCGCCACCGTCCATGCCAATAGCGCGATTTCCGCGCTCTACCGGATCGAGGGCCTTGTTCAGGAGGCTGTAGTCACCGTTCCGCGGCGCCTGATCGCTGAGGCGATCGACATCATCGTCTTCATCTCCGGACGCGGCCTCCAGCGCCGCATCTCGCAGATCGCGCGTGTCGCCGGGCTCGATCCCGACACCGGCGCCTACGCGCTCGCCGACCTCCTCAACTTAGCCAACCCCCAAGGAGAATGACCATGCAGCTTGCCAAGATTCCGTCTCGCGGATCGACCTTCCTCATTGGTGCCGCCATCGGCCTTACACTCGCCATCGCTCCTGCCGCGCAGGCGGCGGGCTCGGGCATGCCATGGGAACAGCCGCTCCAGCAGGTTCTGGAATCGGTCCAGGGACCGGTCGCGAAGATCGTAGCGGTCATTGTCATCATCGTCACCGGCCTGACGCTGGCGTTCGGCGAGAGCAGCGGCGGCTTCCGCCGCCTCATCCAGATCGTGTTCGGCCTATCGATCGCGTTCGCCGCGTCGAGCTTCTTCCTCAGCTTCTTCAGCTTCGGCGGTGGGGCGCTGATCGCGTGATCGGCGCCGGCCAACACCTCGAAGGCTTCGAGGCTCCCATCCACGGGAGCCTCGGTTCGCCGATCCTGCTCGGCGGCGCACCGCGCGGCCTGGCGATCGTGAACGGGACGTTAGCGGCGGCCGTCGGCCTCGGGCTCCAGCAATGGATCGCCGGTCTCGTGCTCTGGGCGGTCGGCCACAGCATCGCTGTCTTTGCCGCGCGCCGCGACCCGGATTTCGCCCCCGTGCTGATCCGTCATCTCCGCCAGAAAGGCTATCTCGCGTGCTGAACCTCGCCGAATATCGTCACCGGCCCGACCGGCTGGCGGACCATCTTCCATGGGCAGCGCTGGTCGCGCCTGGCGTCATCCTCAACAAGGATGGCAGCTTCCAGCGGACACTGCGCTTCCGAGGGCCCGACCTGGAATCCGCCACCGAGGGCGAACTGATCTCGGCCTGCGCCCGAGCCAACAATGTCCTCAAGCGGTTCGGGACGGGCTGGGCGCTGTTCTTCGAAGCCGAGCGCCGCGAGGCATCTGCCTACCCCGACAGCGGATTTCCGGATGCCGCATCCTGGCTGGTCGACCAGGAACGCCGCGCAGCCTTCCTCGGCGAAGGCGAACACTATGAGAGCCGCTACCATTTGACGCTGACCTGGCTGCCGACGGCGGACAGCGCCGAGGCGGCAGGCCGTTCGCTGGTCGAGCGGCCCGATGCCGACAAGGGCCGCGACTGGCACGGAGCGCTGACCGGCTTCATCGCCGAAAGCGATCGCGCGCTAGATCTGTTCGCAAGCTTCATGCCCGAGGTCCGCGCCCTCGATGACTCCGAGACGCTGACCTTCCTGCATGGCACTATCTCCAATCGCCCGCATCGTGTCGCGGTCCCGGAGACACCGGTCTATCTCGACGCGCTGCTCGTCGACACACCGCTGACTGGCGGGCTGGAGCCGCGGCTCGGCGGCGCCCATCTTCGCACACTGACGGTGCTCGGCTTCCCAAGCATGAGCCGGCCGGGAATCCTCGATGTGCTCAACCATCAGGACTTCGGCTATCGCTGGGTCACGCGCTTTCTCGCGCTCGACAAGAGCGACGCCACCAAAGCGCTGACCAAGCTGCGGCGGCAGTGGTTCAACAAGCGCAAGTCGATCACCGCGCTCCTGCGCGAGATCATGTACAATCAGCCATCGCAGCTGCTCGACACCGACGCCGACAACAAGGTCGTCGATGCCGACCTCGCGCTTCAGGTCCTGGGCGGCGACCACGTCGCGTTCGGCCACCTGACCACGACCATCACCGTCAGCGATAGTGACCGCGCCGGCGTCGAAGACAAGGTCCGGCGGGTCGAGCGGATCGTCAATGGGCTCGGCTTCACGACGATACGAGAAGGCGTCAATGCGGTCGAGGCGTGGCTGTCGTCGCTGCCCGGTCAGGTATACGCAAACGTCCGGCAGCCGCTGGTCCACACGCTGAACCTCGCACATCTGATGCCGCTGTCGTCGGTCTGGGCCGGACCAGTCCGCAACGCCCATCTCGACGGTCCTCCGTTGCTCCATGGAAGCACGGCCGGTTCTACTCCGTTCCGCCTGTCGACGCATGTCGGCGACGTCGGGCACATGCTGGTGGTCGGGCCGACCGGCGCCGGCAAATCGGTTCTGCTCGCGCTGATTGCTCTTCAGTTCCGGCGCTATGCGGGCTCTCAGGTCTATATCTTCGACAAAGGGTTTTCCGCGCGGGCGGCCGTGCTGGCGATGGGCGGCGCTCACCACGCGCTCGGACTCGGTGCCGATGCCGGTGAGACGCTGGCGTTCCAGCCTTTGCGCAGGATCGACGATGCCACCGAGCGAAGCTGGGCGGCGGAATGGATCGCGGCGCTGCTCGCGCACGAGAAGGTCCTCGTCACGCCGGAGGTGAAGGATGCCGTCTGGTCGGCGCTCGGCAGCCTCGCATCTGCGCCGCCGGAGGAACGCACCCTTACCGGGCTGACCCTGCTCCTCCAATCGAATGCGCTTCGCACCGCGCTTGGCGCCTACACGCTCGACGGACCCTATGGGCGGCTGCTCGACGCGGCCGAGCAGCATCTCGCATTCGCCGATGTCCAGTGCTTCGAGACCGAGGCGCTGATGGGCCAAGCCGGCGTCGTGGCGCCCGTGCTGACCTATCTCTTCCACCGGCTGGAAGAGCGGTTCGATGGCCGGCCCACCCTGCTGGTGCTCGACGAGGCCTGGATATTCCTCGACCATCCGCTGTTTGCGGCGCGCATCCGCGAGTGGCTGAAGGTGCTGCGCAAGAAGAACGTCGCGGTATTGTTCGCGACGCAGAGCCTCGCCGACATCGCGTCGAGCAGTATTGCGCCGGCCATCATCGAGAGCTGCCCACAGCGGATCCTGCTGCCCAATGATCGCGCGATCGAGCCGCAGAGTCGCGAGGCCTATGAGCGGTTCGGACTGAACGATCGCCAGATCGAGCTGGTCAGCCGCGCCACGCCAAAGCGGCAATATTATCTGCAGTCTGCGCGCGGCAATCGACTGTTCGAACTGGGCCTTGGTCCGGTCGCGCTGGCCCTGTGCGGCGCGTCCGACCCTGCCACGCAATCGCGGATCGACGCGATGATCGCGGAAGACGGCCTCTCGGATTTCGCGGCCCGCTTCCTTGGCGATGCCGGCCTCGACTGGGCCGCCGACCTGCTCGCCGATTTTCCCGTCCCCCAAGCAAAGGAGTAAATGTGATGCGTTTCCTCACCCGAAAATATCTGATCGCGAGCGCGCTATGTCTCGGGACCGCAGGCTCGCTCGCCATGGGCCTGGCCATGACAACTACGCCTGCCCACGCGCAGCTGACGGTGTTCGACCCGAGTAACTACAGCCAGAACATCCTGACGGCTGCCCGGACGCTCACCCAGATCAACAACCAGATCCAGTCGCTGCAGAATCAGGCGCGAAGCCTGCTCAATCAGGCGAAGAACCTGACCACGATCGATTTCCCCGAGCTGCAGGCGCTGACTCAGACGCTGCAGCAGGTCGATCGCCTGATGGGACAAGCCCAGGGCGTCCGGCTCCAGGTCTCCGGCCTCGACCAGCAATTCCACCAGCTCTTCCCGCAGAGCTTCGGCCAGGCATTGCGGATGAACGATCAGGTTGTGGCTGCGCGCTCTCGCCTCGACACCGCCATGACCGCCTACCAGCACACGATGACCGTGCAGGCGCAGGTCGCCGAGAACGTCGCGGCCGATGCCCAGACCTTGTCTTCGCTGGTCGCGAAGAGCCAAGGCGCCGAGGGGTCCTTGCAGGCGCAGCAGGCCACCAACCAGCTGCTCGCGCTCAGCGCCAAGCAGCAGTTCCAGATCCAGAACATGATGGCCGCCCAGTATCGCGCCGAGACGATCGAACGCGCGCGGCAGGCGCAGGCGCAGATCGATGCGCAGGCAGCGACCAAGAAGTTCCTCGGTTCCGGCACCGCCTACACCCCCCGATAGGCGCGCCGGAGGGCGGCGACGGTCCGCCTCCCGTCGTCGTCCGCCGCGGGGCGGGGCTTCGCTCCCCCGGCCTCGCCCCGCGGCCTCTTTCACTTCGCTGAGGAACTAACCGCCGTGAATGATCTCAATGTCATCGACCGCTTCATGCAGGCGTTCATCACCTACATCGACGCCGGCTTCGGATTGCTCGGCGGCGACGTCCACTTCCTGACCGTGACGTTGATCGGCATCGACATCACGCTGGCCGGACTCTTCTGGGCGATGGGCGGCGACGACAATGTGATCGGCCGTTTCCTCAAGAAGATCCTCTACATCGGCGCGTTCGCCTTCATCCTGAACAGCTTCTCGACCCTCGCCGACATCATCTTCCGCTCGTTCGCACAGGCCGGCCTGACCGCGGGCGGCGGCACATTATCGGCAGCGGACCTCCTCAAGCCCGGCCGCCTCGCAGGCACGGGGTTCTCCGCCGCGTGGCCGCTGCTTCAGCAGGTGTCCGAGCTGACGGGCTTCGTCAGCTTCTTTGATAATTTCCTGACAATCGCCGTGCTGCTTTTCGCCTGGGCGATCGTGATCATCACCTTCTTCATCCTCGCAGTGCAGATGTTCGTCACGATCATCGAGTTCAAACTGACTTCGCTGGCCGGCTTCATCCTCGTGCCCTTCGCGCTCTGGAATCGGACCAGCTTCCTAGCCGAACGCGTCCTCGGCAACGTCGTGTCGTCCGGCATCAAGGTGATGGTGCTCGCGGTCATCGTCGGCATCGGATCGAATTTCTTCACCGAGTTCACGTCCGCGCTGCAGGGCCAGGAGCCCGATATCAACCAGGCACTGAGCCTGATGCTCGCCAGCCTCACCATGTTCGGTCTCGGCATTTTCGGGCCCAGCATTGCTTCGGGACTCGTCGCGGGCGCTCCCCAACTCGGGGCCGGTGCCGCGCTCGGAACGACCGTCGGCGCGGCGGGGATCACGATGCTTGCAGGCGGCGCAGCGGTTGGCGGGGCGCGCGCACTTGGCGGCGCGGCACTCGGCGCGGTGCGGGCCGGAACCTCGATGGGGTCGGCAGCCTCGACCGCCTACACGCTGGGCAAGGAAACCGCGTCGTCACCGACGATGGCGGCTGGCCTTGGCGGCGTGGCGCGTGCCGCTGGCAATGCCGCCCGCGAGCGCGCCTCGAGCGCGCTCGGCCTGGGCGAAGCCGCTTCGCAGGGTCGCGCGGCGGCATGGAATGCCCTCAACCGCAGCGGCCGGGCCGAAGCAGCGTCATCGGTCGACCCCGACGGCACGCCGGCCTGGGCACGCGCCATGCGCGGCCAGCAGACCGCCCGACATCACCGCCAGATCGCGCTGCACACCTTGCAGCAGGGTGATCGCGGCGGCGCCTCTGCCACCCCCGATATCAAGGAAAGGGACGATCGATGATCTTCAAACGCGCCGTCCAGCGTTACGGACGAACCCCGGAGCCGGCGACGCCGTACCAGCGTGCCGGGCAGGTCTGGGATGAGCGGATCGGTTCCGCTCGCGTGCAAGCGCGCAATTGGCGCCTGATGGCATTCGGGTGCCTTGCCCTCTCAGGTGGTCTCTCGTCAGGTCTCGTCTGGCAGTCGGTGCAGAGCCGCATCACCCCCTATGTCGTGGAGGTCGACCGGCTCGGCGAGGCGCGCGCCGTCTCGGAAGCAGAAGCGGGCTACCATCCAACCGATCCGCAGATCGCGTGGCACCTGTCGCGATTTATCGCGAACGTCCGCGGCCGATCGCTCGATCCGGTACTGGTTCGCCAGGACTGGCTCGAAGCGTATGATTTCACCACCAAGCGCGGCGCGCAGTTTCTCGGCGACTATGCCCGAACCGCCGATCCATTTGCCAATATCGGCGAGCGGACGGTGTCGGTTCAGGTGACAAGCGTGGTGCGCGCGTCCGACCGGTCCTTCCAGGTCAAATGGACCGAGACCGCCTACGAGCGCGGCGCGCAGTCGGGCACGCAGCGCTGGACGGCGATTCTGACCGTCGTGATGCGGGCGCCTACCGATGCGGACACGCTCCGGAAGAACCCGCTTGGTGTCTATGTCGATGCGGTCGACTGGAGCCGGGAACTCGATCCTCCCGCGCAGTCGCGCCCGACACCGTCGCCTGCTGCCGTGCCGCCTGTCCCGGCAGGCCTGCCGCTCGGCTCTCCCCTCGATCCCAATCTCGCTGCTCCCACGCAGCCCGCCCAGGAGTCACGCCCATGAAATTCGTTCTCGCAGCGTCCGCCCTCGCGATCATCGCGGCGTCAGCGCAGGCCCAGACCACGACAGCTCAACCAGCACCGGGGCCCGTTGCGGTTGCCAAGGCGCCGCCAGCGCCGAAGCAGCAAACTCGGCGAGCGATCGCCCGGAAGCGGGTTAGCCCGATGGTGGCGCGTGTCGCTGCGGCCAATCGCGCAGCCACGCTGGAGCCTCAGGCGCAAGGGTTCGTGAATGCGGTCCAGGTCTTCCCGTTTAGCGAGGGCACGATCTACCAAGTCTACACCGCGCCCGGGGCCGTCACTGACATAGCCTTGCAGCCCGGCGAAAATCTTGTGGCGGTGGCAGCCGGCGATACAGTCCGGTGGGTCATCGGCGACACCACGAGCGGCATCGGCGCAGAAAAGCGAACGCACATCCTGGTGAAGCCATTCGCCTCCGGTCTCGCGACCAACCTTGTCGTGACGACCGAGCGGCGGAGCTACCACCTCCAACTCACCGCAACGTCGCGCACCGCGATGGCCGCCTTGTCATGGACCTATCCAGCTGAACAGTTGATCGCCCTGCGCCGCGCCGCCGACCAGGCTGCGGCTGCGGCCCCGATCTCCGAGGGGCTGGCGGTCGATAGCCTCCATTTCAACTATGCGATTAGTGGCGACGCGCCCGCATGGCGGCCCCTTCGTGCGTTCGACGACGGCCAGCAGACCTTTGTCGAGTTCCCCGCCAGCATCGCCGTCGGCGACGCGCCACCACTGTTCGTTGTCGGGCCGACTGGCGAGGCCGAGCTCGTCAATTATCGTGTCCGCGGCCGGTTCTATGTCGTCGACCGTATCTTCGACGTGGCCGAGCTCAGGCTCGGCACCAAAAAGCAGCAGGTTGTCCGGATCGCGCGCGTCGGTGACGGCACCCCCTCGAGAAAGGGGAAGCGCTCATGAGCGAGCCATCCATCTCTCCCGCCACGAAGCTCGATCCCGAGACGTTGGCGATCCGGACGAAGCCGGCGCGCGCGATACGCTTCCGTCGCGGCGTGATCATCGCCGTTGCAGCGCTCGGATCCGTCAGCCTGGTTGTCGTTGCATGGATCGCGCTGAAACCGCGTGTGTTCAGCGCGGTCGCGGATCGTCAGGAACTGTCGGAGCCGAGCAATCGTCCGTCGACTGACGCATTGAACGGCTTGCCCGCAACCTATGGCGATACCCCGAAGCTCGGCCCACCGCTGCCCGGTGACCTGGGCAGGCCAATCCTCGAAAGCCAGCGTCGCATGGCAACGGAAACCGGGGTTGGCAATGATCCGTCGGGTCAGTCGGAGGCGCAAGAAAGGGAGCGGCGGCTGTCGGAATTGAGGGCCGCTCGCCAGTCCGGGGTGTTGGTGCAAGGTCGCACCGCCACATCGCCGCTCGCGGCCGACGCCGCGGCAACGCCGGCGGTCCCAGCGCCCGAGGCTTCGGGGCCGACGCTTGATCCGGATCGGGACCCCAACGCTCAGGGGCGCAAGGCCCAGTTTGTCGGCACGCTCGATCGCTCAGGCGACATCAATCCGCACACGCTAGCGGCAGCACCGTCGCCCTACCTGCTTTCGGCGGGCAGCGTCATCTCGGCGAGCCTGATCACCGGCCTACGCTCCGATTTGCCGGGGCTCGTGACGGCGCAAGTAACGAGCCAGGTGTTCGACAGCCCCACCGGGCGCATCTTGCTCATACCGCAAGGGTCTCGGCTCATCGGCAGCTACGACAGCGTCGTGGCATTTGGCCAGAAACGCGCGCTGATCGTTTGGCAGCGCATCATGCTTCCGGACGGCAGCTCGCTCCGGATCGACAATGTCCCGGCCACTGACGCGTCGGGCTATGCCGGGTTGCAGGACAAGGTCGATTTCCACACCAGGGCGCTCCTCAAGGGCGTCGCACTTTCGACATTGCTCGGCGTCGGCTCGCAGCTGACGGTCACGGGCGAGAGCGATCTCGTTCAGGCAATCCGGGAATCGACGCAGCAGAACGTGTCGCGCGCGGGCGATCAGCTCACATCCCGCAACCTCAATATCCAGCCGACGATCACGATCCGGCCCGGCGCGACCGTGAGGATGGTCGTCCACAAAGACCTTATTCTAGCGCCTTGGCGCGGATAGGAGCAATCGATGCCTGAGCTAAAATTGGGGAGGCTGCCCGACCGTACACCGGTCAAGTTGGCCATCGCCGTCACCCCAGACCTACACCAGAGGCTTCAGGAGTATGCCGCCTTGTACGCCGAGGTTTATGGTCGTGAGGAAACCATCACCGAGCTGGTGCCGGCGATGTTGGCAGCATTCCTTGAGAGCGATCGTAGCTTCGTTCGCGGCCGATCGGCCGGGAAATGAGCACCGAGCCAGAACTCCCCGATCGTTTCGTCAAGCTCGACGAGGTCAAGCGCCGGGTCGGCCTTGGCAAGTCGATGATCTACCGTCTGATCCAGGAAGGGAAATTTCCGGCGCCATACAAACTTTCACCGCTGGCATCCCGTTGGAGCGACCGAGAGATCGTGGCTTGGATCAACGACGTGAAGGATGGTTTCGAAGGCAAGAGGCGCAAGGTCTGACAGGGTCTTCCGCTCGCGGTAGTCGGCGGCGCAATCGCTTCGGCTTCGATAACGGCACGATTGTCCGCTTCACACAGAAAGATTGGCAGTCCCTTCCGCAGGAGCTACCCTTTCACGGGGAGGGATGTGATTTGGGGGTTGGCGCCACAGACTACGCAGCGCGAATATACGCACTGAATGATAGCGATCTGGAACGGCTCACGGATGATTGGGTCGCGTCAATGAGATCGCGCTATCCTGACAGCGATCGGTTTTCCGGTGCGGGAGACATGGGGCGCGACGTTGTGGGCTATCACACATCCGCTCGATTTGATGGACCTTGGGATAATTACCAGTGCAAGCAACTCAGGAAAGCACTCGGCGAACCTGAGTTTATCCGCGAACTAGGTAAGATATTTTTCCATAGCGCAGCGGGGCACTTCGGTGTCCCAACACATTTCTGTTTCGTCGCACCGAAGGGAGCTGTGCGGGCTGTCCGGAACCTCATAGGTCACCCCAGCAAGATCGGACCGCGCCTGATTGAGCAATGGGACATTTGGTGTGCCGACGATCTGGTAGATGGCGAGCATCATTCCCTATCGGATGAGGTGCGAGCGCTCATCGATGCATTCGATTTCCAGAAAGTGACGCTTTTCGAAGCAGGCAAACTGGTGAGAACCGATGCAATGAAGCCAGTGCTGGTGAAGTGGTTTGACGCTGATCCCGGCGATGCTCCGATCGGAAGCGTCCCAGAAGCAATGCAGCCGGAGGAGGCTGCCTATGTGGCGCAGCTCCTGACTGCCTATCACGAGCAGGGCGCCCCACCCTACGCCACTGGCGACGAAGCGCTTGTCGACACCGAATTCGGTCCACACTTCCGTGTCCAACGGGAGCGCTTCTTCGATGCTGCTGCCTTCAAGCGCTATTATCGGGACAGCACAGAGCCGGTCGTTCTCGCGACGTTCGAGAAGGACATCTTTCACGGCGTATTCGACACACACGGACTGGTTCACACCGACACCATGACGAAAATCGCAGCCGTGATGAGTGAGGCCAAGAGTGTTTCGGTTTCAGGCGTACTCGGAAAATACGCGAGGGTGCCGGTAAAGCAGGGTGTCTGTCATCACTTCGCTAATGACGGTGTCCTCCCGTGGGTGAAGTGATTTCGGCGGCACCGAGCGAGGTGCCTCTTTTCAACAGCCCGCTTGAGACGGGCTTGCGTACCCTTGTAGTGCTCGATGCCTTCCATCCCCGCTCATGCACCATCAGCGAACTGACTTGGTTCGATCACCTCGTGGTTCATACCGCCGATGTAGAAGGCCCCGACAGTTTGCACCCAGATCTGCCATCGCGAACGGGCGAGCTTCTCGTGCGCCGTCAATTGGTAGATGAGGGTGTGCGCTTGCTGCTGAATGCAGACCTGATCTCCCTCGTGGATGGAGAAGATGGAGTACGTTACGTCGCCGGGGAAGAGGCCCCGTCGTTCATCGATCTTATGGAGGCCTCTTATTGCGAGCGCCTGAAATCGTGCGCGGCTTGGCTAGCCAAGCGATTCAGCGCTCTCCCTGAAGAAGAGCTGAGAAGCATTGTTCATCAACGCCTCGGACGTTGGACGCTCGAGTTCCAGGGCGAAGGCACACTCCACGAGCCTTCAGCATGATTAAACGGATAATATTTCGCCATTTGTCATTCTCCGGCACGGCGAAACCTGTGAGCACGCTCTCATTCGCTGATGGAACTAACGTCGTTTATGGCGCCTCCAACACCGGCAAGTCCTTCACGCTTGCCGCGCTGCAATTCATGTTAGGAAAGTCGACGCCGCTTCCGGTGATCGAACAGTTAGACGGGTACGAGGCGGTACTGCTTGGCGTTGACATCCCCTCGATGGGGCCAGTCACGCTCTATCGCGGCATTCAGGGCGCTGGATTCAGGCTTTACGAGGGTCTCCACCACGAACCGCCGCAAGATGTGCCATTCCAAGTGCTGGATGCTGAATATGACGCACGGGCCGAGAACATCACCAGCGTCATCCTCGGCGCTTTAGGACTGGGCGGAAAGTTTGTAGTCAAGAACGAGAACGGCGAGAAAAACAGTGTCACGCTGCGCTCGCTCRATCCCTTCACATTCGTCGACGAGGGCTCGATCATAGACGCCCGGAGTCCTATACTCTCCGGGCAATACACCAGTGCGACCGCGGAAAAGAACCTCTTCCGTCTGCTTCTGACTGGGCGAGACGATGCCGCGATTGTAGCGGTTGTGCCGGCTAAAATCCGAAAGGCTCGGCAAGAAGGCCAGAGGGAACTGCTGGAAGACTGGATCGCATCGCTGGATGCTCAGATCGACGCGATCGGCATTTCTCGCGAGCAACTCGCTGATCAAGACAAGAGAATCGAGGCCTCCCTCACCACCATCCAGGGCGATCTTGCCAAGCGCCAACGCAGAATCGACGAGGTCACGCGAGAACGTCGCCGCATGATCGACGAATCAGATCGATCAGCTGCCCAGGCGCGCGAGATTGATCTAACGCTGGCGCGCTTCGCGCGGCTCATGGAGGTCTATGAGTCCGACGTCGAGCGCCTCGAAGCCCTTGAGCAAGGCGGCCATTTGCTACTCGCGCGGCTTGATCGCCCTTGTCCGCTTTGTGGTGCCGATTCTGAGCATCAACATCATCACGGCCAGAGGGATGTCGAGCGTTCACGGGTGGCTGCCCGCGTCGAAATTTCACGCATCGATCGAGAACGCCGCGACCTCGTCGCAACGATGAACGCGCTTAGTTCGGACTTTACTTCCAACCTCGAAAACGCGGAGCGCGTCCGAAGGCGGATGGCAGCCGCGGAGCGGATTCTTGGCTCTCTTCGCCCCGAAGAATCTGGCCTTCGAGAGGAATACGAGCGGAGGATCGAGGCCCGGGATACCATTCGGGATCGCCTGAAGCTGTTCGAGGAACGCGACCGCCTAGCGGTTCAACTTTCCCAGGTCACTACAACCCAAACTGCAGCCAAGCCGAAGCTGGTAGTCGGTATCGACGGTCCGACCGGCCACGATTTTGCCAGCAAGGTTTCGGAGGTGCTCACAGCCTGGAAATTCCCAGGCAACCCCGTCGTGTCGTTCGACGGGCAAACCCAAGATATCCGGCTCGACGGCAAGGAACGGGGTGCAAACGGCAAGGGCGTTCGCGCTATTCTTCATTCTGCCTTTAAGGTCGCTGTTCTGCTCTACTGTCAGGACAACGACCTGCCGCATCCTGGAGTGTTGGCACTGGACACACCTCTCCTCACCTATAGGGAGCCGATCCGAGTGCCCCGCCACGGCGCGCTTGCACCCGACGAAAAGAAACTAGCGGCCACGACGCTCTACGAGCACTTCTACCTTCACTTGGCGAGTCTCAGCGGGCGGGCGCAGTTCATTATTCTCGAGAATAGCGATCCACCCAGCGATCTCGTGGATCGACTTTCAGTGCAAACCTTCACTGGGGATCTGGCGGATGGGCGCAGCGGGTTGCTTCCGCCTGCTGATGCTTCACCCGCCTCATCTTAAACCGAAATTCTTGCCCTCGTGAGCGTGATCGCGCCTCGCGTACACTGACGAGGACGCAGTTCGCAGGTGTGGATGACGAGAGGGACGCCTACGTTGAACCGGTAGTGTAACCCGCCGATGCCTCCAAAAACTTGCTTTGCATCGTGGGTTCGAATACCATGGCCGCCATCACATTCAGCGTTTAAGTCATAGACACAGCGCGATATCTTTGGGCTTGTTTGGCGAGATACCACGAGTAGCGCCACGATACCGCCGTGACGGCACATCAGTCCGCTGAGTGCAGGCAGGCCGACCTGTCCTAACGAGGTTTGCCGCGCGTGCGATCGTCTGGTGACGAGTTCGCCGCGCTGCGGCGCACTGGCTGATCTCGGCTTTGCTGCCAGAAAACACCCATGCAACAGGATAGCTGATCGAGCGGTTGTTCAACGACCACGCTTTTGTTACATTTTGCAGCGTCGACTCTTGGTGGCACTTTAGACTCTGTGGCTTCGGGGCGGGTCGAAAATTCCAAATCGGAGGGATCTGGCCAGCCATCGCTTCCTAGGGGGCATCGCCGGCACAGCGTTCGAAGGCGGCAGCGCCCTCGCTGATCTCGGCCGCAACGGCTTGGAAACGAGCATTTTGCTGGTGAGTGGAAATTAGAATGAGTGACCTTGGTGGAAGCCACGCGCAATCTGGCGTAATGCCCGACCTGCCTTATGAGCGGCCCGGAGCAAAGGACGAGATCGCGCAGCGCCTCGCTGCAATCGTCGAGTCCTCCGACGACGCCATTTTGACAAAAGGTCTGGATGGAACCGTCACGAGCTGGAACAGGGGAGCGGAACGGCTGTTCGGCTATCGCGCCGCAGAAATCGTCGGAAAGCCCATCATGCAGCTCTTGCCGGACGATCGGCAGGACGACGAGGCGCCGATACTGGCACGGCTGCGCCGAGGCGAACGAGTGCGCCACTATGAAACGGTGAGGCGCCGCAAGGACGGGAGCCTGATAGACATCTCGCTCAGCGTATCACCCCTGCGTGATGCGAGCGGCAGGGTCATCGGCGCGTCCACGATCGCGCGCGACATTACAGAGCGCAAGCAAGCCGAGGAGCGGCAACGCCTGTTGATGCGTGAAATGGATCACCGGATGAAGAACCTGTTCGCGCTAGCGGGCAGCCTCGTCGGCATGAGCGTGCGCGATGCTGCAAGCCCAGAGGAACTGGCCACCATCGTGCAGGACCGTTTAGGCGCGCTGGCGCGTGCGCACTCTCTAACAATGCCGAAGGGCTCCGCTGCCGGCAGCAACGATTCTGTTCGGCTCCACATACTGCTTCGGACGATTTTGGCACCTTACGAAGGTGCTGGCGGGGGCCGGGAGCGGCTGCGGATCAACGGCGACGATGTGACGTTGCCTGGAAGCGCGACGAACACGGTCGCACTCATTCTCCACGAGCTTGCCACCAATGCCGCGAAATACGGCGCATTGTCGTCGCCGTCGGGCACCGTCACAGTCGAATGCATCGCGAAAAAGGATACGCTCGCCATGATCTGGGATGAGCGCGGCGGCCCGCGGTGCGATAAGCCGGCGGAAGAAGGGTTCGGCAGTTTGCTTGGACGCTTGGCCAGCAGACAGCTTGGCGGCACGATCGAGCGTGAGTGGCGGCCGGAGGGGCTGCGAGTAAACGTGACGGTCATGCGCGATCGCCTGGCGTGAGTCCTTAGCGCCGCTGGACCTGCCAGCCTGGGTCCCGCCCGCTGCCGGTAAGCGCACGCCGGAGATCTGCTCGACGACCTTGGCGCGATGCGCGATGGCACGGCCAAGCCGATGCCGACATCGCCGCCGTTCGGGCCGATGATGGCGCTGTTCACGCCGACAACTTCGCCGCGCATGTTGATCAACGGCCGCCCTTCTAGGAGTGGATCGGCGCATCCGCGTTGCAAAAAAATTGCCTAAAAAAACCTCTTGAAAGCCTTCCGACCCGTCCTAGATTTTTTGTCACCGGACGCCGTTCGGGTCCGGTTGGACATAGAGAGCGTCGGCTCTTACGTTACCGGCGCCTCTCATGCCCAGATCGCTTCACAAGGAGGATTTGGAAATGAGAACAACTGCTTTTGATTTTGCGCCCTACCGGCGCTCCACCGTAGGCTTCGATCGGCTCTTCAACCTGCTCGAAGCAGGCGCGCGTGAAGACGACGGCTACCCGCCCTTCGACATCCTGAGAGAAGGTGACGACAGCTATCGCATCACGCTGGCGGTCGCCGGCTTCCGCCCCGAAGATATCGAGGTGGTGGCCCAGCAGAACCAGCTCACCGTGACCGGCAAGCGTGCCGAGGACAACGACAAGGGCGAGTATCTGCACCGCGGCATTGCGGCGCGCGCATTCGAGCGGCGCTTCCAGCTTGCCGACTTCGTGGAAGCTGGCGATGCCCGCTTCGAGAACGGCCTGCTGAGCATCGCGCTCAAGCGCGTCGTGCCCGAGGCAATGAAGCCGCGCCGGATCGAGATCAGCGGCGGCAAGGCTGCCCAGGATCAGATCGAAGCGCCCAGGGATGAGGCCCGCGAAGCGGCCTGATACCCTGATTAACAGGTTTGCCGGCGCCGCCCCCAGCGGGCCGGCAGGCCTTGCCCCCTTCCAGCCAGAAAAGGAGATGACCATCATGGCTTTTCGTGATCTCATTCCCTGGAGCCGGCAGGAAAACCGGCTCCCCGTCCCGGTCAGCGCCGAGCGCGGCCGCGACAGTGATACCCACCCGCTGCTCTCGCTCCACCGCGAGGTCAACCGACTGTTCGACGATGTCTTCCGCGGCTTCGGCGTGCCTGCATTGGCCGGGTTCGACCGCGCTGCGGGCTGGCCCCATGTCGAGCTCGGCGAGACTGACAAGGAAATCCGCGTCACGGCCGAACTGCCGGGTCTCGACGAGAAGGACGTGGAGATCACCGTCGAAGACGGTGCACTCACGCTTCGGGGCGAGAAGCGGTCCGAGGTGGAAGACAAGGATCGCGGTTATACCGAGCGCAGCTACGGCCGCTTCGAGCGGCGTATCGGGCTGCCGCAGGGCGTCGACCGCGACCACGCCGCAGCAACCTTCAGGAACGGCGTGCTGACGGTCACCCTGCCGAAGACGGAGGCGGCGAACGAAAATGTCCGTCGCATCCCGGTCAATGGCAAGGCGGCTTGACGGCCTGGCCCGGGACTTCGGTTCCGGGCCAATCGCCAACGATAACCACCCCGGACCATGCGCGTCGAATGCGCTACCTCCAGATGCGCAGGCCGTGATCGAGCCTGTGCCGCGCGCGACCAACCAGGGCGGACGGGGCGGGCGCGGACGATGGCGGGTGCGCTTCGCGCCGCGCTGGCGTCCGGTGGCCGATCCCCTGACCGGATGGACGGGCGGCGGTGATCCGATCGAGACGATCGAGCTGCGCTTTTTCGACCTGGAGAGCGCCGCGAACTACTGTCGACGCCAGGGATTGGACTTCTCGATCCATGGCGTGTCGGGTCGCCAGTATCCGCTCCCCAGTCGCCTGCCAGCGGGACAGACGCCGGTGCTGCGCTGCTGGCCCACTGGTCCGCTCGCGCGATGTGGCAGCCGGCATCCGGCCGCGCTTGAAAGCGACCTGTGCTCGGGAACCGCAGCGGGCGTCGGGTGAAAGGCATTTTCACATTCACGGTGATCAGAGGAGACGATTGATGCGAAAAATTCGTACAGCCGTCCTGGCTGGCGTGACGGCGGTCGCCGCCATCGGTACCGCGCTGGCGGCGAGCCATGGCAGCCATGTGATGAACGTCGGCCTGCCGGACGGTACGGTCGCCCGAATCGAATATGAGGGAGATGTCGCGCCCAAGGTCATGGTCGCGCCTGCCTCAAGCGTTACACCGATTGCCTGGCTCGATCCATTCGAGCCGGCCCCATTCGCGCTGTTCGATCGGATCGCGGCCGACATGGACCGGCAGAGCGACCTGATGATGCGGCAGGTTCGCGCCTTGCCGCTCCAGGCGATGGCCGATGACGGGAAGATCGACCTGGCGGCATTGCGCAGCCTGCCTCCGGGGACCGTAAGTTACAGCTTCGTCTCGACGGCCAATGGGGGAAGCACCTGCAGCCGAAGCGTTCAGGTCACCTCGCTGGGCTCAGGGCAGCAACCGAAGGTCGTATCGAAGAGCTCCGGTGACTGCCGCGAAGCGCCGTCGGAGACTGTCGCCCACCCGAACCAAACGAACGGGATGCGCCGCACATGACGAGCCTGCTGCCGGCCATCCCGGCAGCCTATTTAAAGCCAACTGAGTCATAAGGGAGCGGCGTAAGCGCCGCTCCCTTTGCAAGTTTTCAGTTACGTTACCCATGCACATATCAGCCAGCATCCTCTCCACCTTCATCACGCTGCTCGTCACGATCGGTCCGATCGAGACGGCGGTGGTCTTCGCCGGCCTGACGGCCGGGATTCACCGCAGCGAGCGGATGAGCCTCGCCACGCGCTCGGTCACGATCGCCGCCGGCGTGCTGCTGCTGTTCGCGGTGGCGGGCGGCGTCGTTCTTTCGCTCCTGCATATTTCGCTGCCCGCGTTCCGGGTGGCGGGCGGCGTGCTCCTGTTCCTCCAGGCCTTGACGCTCACCTTCTCCAGTCCTGGACTCTCGTCGATCAGCGAGGGAGAACGCCGAGAGGCTGAAGGGCCCGGCGACATCGCGGTCTTCCCGCTGGCGTTTCCCTTGATTGCGGGCCCCGGCAGCCTTTCGGCCGCCGTGCTCGTCATGGGCCGCACCGAAAGCTGGATCGACGGCGGCGCCGTGCTCGGGATGATCATGTTCTGTATGCTTTTGACCTGGCTCGCGATGCTCGCAGCCGACCGCCTTGTCCTGTTGCTAGGGGGCACCGGTGCCGACGTCGTGGGCCGCGTCTCCGGTGTGCTTCTCGCCGGCCTCGCCGTCCAATTCGTCTTTGACGGTCTTGCGGCCGCACCGTTCATGGCCGGCTGAATTAGCCGCTATGCGGCCTCGTCCAGCACCCGAAGAACCCGGTCGAGCATGGCGGCGTTGGAAGCGGCCTTGGGCAGTTCGCGGCGGCCGAAGCGCTGAAGTGGTGCGAGGTCCCGCCGCGGCAGCCGCAGCGTGATCAGGCTTTGCCCCAGCGCATCGCGCGGGATGCGCTGGGCTGTCTTGCCGGATCGCAGGAAGTGATCCAGGAGCCGCCTGCGGTCGGCGAAGCTCCAGCCGAGCTCTTCCAGCTGCTCGGGGGGCACCGATAGCAGCGCCAGGGCGAATTCCATGATGTCGTCGAACGGCAAGGCGATACGGACGCCGCGGCCGCCACGTTCGCGCCACTTCCTCAACGGCCCGCTCGTCATTGTATTCTAATGATGCCATCGACAGCGCGCCACTTGGCCGGACGAACGAGCTGATCGTGCGCGATCTGCACCGAGTGGAGCGCCGCCTCAATTTCCCGGCGCCAATGGTCGAGAAAGTCGAACAGGACCGGGAAATCGGGCGCCAGGTCATATTCCTGCCAGATGAACAGCTGCAGCAGGGACGGAGCGTCGGGACGGTAGTAGTGAACTTCCGCCGTGGTCAGCCCATAACCCTGCAGCTGGGCGATAAAACCGCGATCGCTCATTGGAGTGAAGTGGTCCGATCGGTGCCCCCGTCGAGCGAGCGCATGGCGGCTAGGACGTCATCGATCGAGACCGCGCGCTTGGCACCGGGCGGTTTTCTTAGGGCTGGCTGATCCCGCACGGCGGAGCGGTCGGACGCCCAGGACGCGAGGATGGCGCGCTTGACCTCGGGCTCGAGCCTTGGATGGCGCGCGACGTCAAAGGGATGAAGAAAACGCGAAAATGGCTGCGACATGGCCGGGTCTCCTTTCCTTGTGTCGCTCCTTCATGACGGCGGCGGCGAACGCGCCGCGCTGACAGATTTTGGTGCGATGACCCGGTGCGTCAAGGGCATTCCAGCCGCCGTTCGCCAGCTTCCGACCAAATATTGGCACTCGGCGCCCAGGAGTGCCAAAAAATCGGGTTCCGCCTCTTGAACGAAAAAATCGCTTTCCCTAACTTTGCGGAACCTGTCGTTCAGATGAACGGCAGGCTGTCACATCATGTTTTGCATCTGGAGGTTTTGCCATGCATTTCCGCCCCTTGCACGACCGTGTGGTCGTCCGCCGCATCGAAGCCGAGGAGAAGACCTCGGGCGGCATCATCATCCCCGACACCGCCAAGGAAAAGCCGCAGGAAGGCGAGGTCGTCGCCGTGGGCCCCGGCGCCCGCGATGACAATGGCACGCTCGTTGAGCCATCGGTCAAGGCCGGCGACCGCATCCTGTTCGGCAAATGGTCGGGCACCGAGGTCAAGATCGACGGCGAGGATCTGCTGATCATGAAGGAAAGCGATATCCTCGGCGTGATCGACAATGTGGTGCCGCTCAAGCAGGCGGCCTGATTGACCGCCTATCCCTCGAACATTCAGGAAGGACATAGAAAGGAGTAGGCAGCGATGGCTGCAAAGGAAGTTAAATTTGCGTCAGACGCGCGTGATCGCATGCTGCGCGGCGTGGATACGCTCGTGAACGCAGTGAAGGTCACACTCGGCCCCAAGGGCCGCAACGTCGTGATCGAGAAGAGCTTCGGCGCGCCGCGTATCACAAAGGACGGCGTGACCGTCGCGAAGGAAATCGAGCTCGCCGACAAGTTCGAGAATATGGGCGCGCAGATGTTGCGCGAAGTCGCGTCCAAGCAGAACGACAAGGCCGGCGATGGCACCACCACCGCCACCGTGCTCGCCCAGGCGATCGTGCGCGAGGGCTCGAAGGCGGTCGCCGCCGGCATGAACCCGATGGACATCAAGCGCGGCATCGACGTCGCCGTGGGCGCCGTGGTCAAAGATCTCGAGAGTCACGCCCGTAAGGTCAGCGCAAACAGCGAGATCGCGCAGGTTGCCACCATCTCGGCCAATGGCGATGAGGAAGTTGGCCGCATCCTCGCCGAGGCGATGGAAAAGGTTGGCAATGAAGGCGTGATCACCGTCGAGGAAGCCAAGAGCCTCGCGACTGAACTCGAAACGGTCGACGGCATGCAGTTCGACCGCGGCTATCTCAGTCCGTACTTCATCACCAATGCCGAGAAGCTCAAGGTGGAACTGGATGATCCCTATATCCTGATCCACGAGAAGAAGCTCTCGAACCTTCAGGCGCTGGTGCCGCTGCTCGAGAAGGTCGTCCAGTCGGGCCGGCCGCTGCTGATCATCGCGGAGGATGTCGAGGGCGAGGCGTTGGCGACGCTGGTGGTCAACAAGCTGCGTGGCGGCCTCAAGGTCGCCGCCGTCAAGGCGCCGGGCTTCGGCGATCGCCGCAAGGCGATGCTCGAGGACATCGCCATACTTACCGGCGGCGAAGTGGTGAGCGAGGAACTCGGCACCAAACTGGAGAATATCACGATCGACATGCTCGGCCGCGCCAAGAAGGTGACAATCGACAAGGACAATACGACGATCGTGGACGGCGTCGGCGCAAGGTCCGACATTGAAGGACGCGTCGCGCAGATCCGCCAGCAGATCGAAACCACCACCAGCGACTATGACCGCGAGAAGCTGCAGGAGCGGCTTGCCAAGCTCGCCGGCGGTGTCGCGGTGATCCGCGTCGGCGGCGCGACCGAGGTCGAGGTCAAGGAGAAGAAGGACCGCGTCGATGACGCGCTCCATGCGACCCGGGCCGCGGTCGAGGAAGGCATCCTACCCGGTGGCGGCGTCCCGCTGCTCCGGGCATTGAAGGCGCTCGATGGCCTCAAGGCCGCGAATGACGACCAGCAGTCGGGCATCGACATCGTTCGCCGCGCGCTGCGCGCACCCGCGCGCCAGATCGCCGAGAATGCCGGCGAGGACGGTGCCTGGATCGTCGGCAAGCTCCTCGAGAGTGACGACTATAACTGGGGCTTCAACGCTGCGACCGGCGAATACCAGGATCTCGTCCAGGCGGGTGTGATCGATCCAGCCAAGGTCGTGCGCACCGCGCTGCAGGACGCCGCCTCGGTCGCCTCGCTCCTGATCACCACGGAAGCGCTCGTCGCTGAGGTGCCGAAAGAGGAGAAAGCCGCGCCGATGCCGGCGATGGACTATTGATGTGAGACGGGGAGCCCGATTCTCGGGCTCCCCGGAGCTTAAAAGCTGAAGGGCGACATACGCTTTGTACTAAAGTATGCCTTCCTGTTCGGCTTGATACACCGTCCTTACGGTGGACTGGTAACCAAGACTGCGGGCAAGTGAGGCGTCGATATGAAGATGCCACGGATTTTCCATGGGTTGGGATGAAGGCTCCATATTGCCACCTACCAGGCCTACCAACTCGTAAATCGTGGTTGGCGCCTCATCAGAAATGTTGACGATTTTCTCGTCGAAGGTTCCGACAAGTGCCAACTTTATTGCAGTTGCAATGTCCCGATGGTGAATTGTGCTCATTCGGTTGGCGGGATGAAATCCGAAACTGGACAGATGCCCTGGCAGCATCTCCAGATGCCCGTCTCCATCGCCATACACGAACGGAAAACGTAAAATCGACCAGTTCAAACCACTTTCCCGGAGGAGCTTCTCCGCGGCGACCTTGCTGGCTGGATATGCCAGTTCCGGTTCGACGACATCTGTTTCACGCCCGGGCTTCGAGCCATTCTTGTCGTAAACGTTGGACGTGCTCGCCATGATGAAGCGCGCTTTGGGCGCATGAACCTGCACGGCCTCGATGAGGCCGCGTGTGCCCTCCAGATTGCTCTTCCAGATCAAATCGGTATCCTGCGTACGAAACACTGCTGCCAGATGCACGATCGCCGAGACGCCCTCCACTGCGGCCCTCAGCGACGCCGGATCAAAAAGGTCGCCTTCCACGGTCTTCACACCAGCCGGGGCATCCTTGCCATTGCGAACCAGCGCGCGACAGACTTCTCCGACCTCAACAAGCCGACTCAGCAAGCGTTCGCCCACCAGTCCGGTCCCGCCTGTAACGAGAATCGTCATGCCTTCTTTCCTTTCAATTGCCCATTGAGGCGCTCGGTCGCCGCTTTCAGCACCCGCGCGGTCGTTTCAATGTCGGTGTCGGAGAAATCGCTGAAGGCCGTGTCGCGGATGAAATTAAGATCGGGCATCTCACGCCATAGCGCTGCGCCTGTCGGAGTGAGACGCAGCAACTTCTGGCGCTGATCACCACCATCCTGCACCTGTTCGACCAGACCCTTTCGGACCAGCGTTGAGATGACGATGCTCGTCGTCGCGCGTTCGATCTGGAGCAGTTGCACCAGTTCACGCTGCATCGTGGGCCCGACCTGGGCGAGCTGATGCAAGACATACCATTGCGTAGCGCCGATGCCGTACGGCTTCAGCTTCTCCTCCATCATGGCGCGCCCGGCGAAATAGCATCGCTTCGCCCAGGCCCCCACGGACGCATGCTCCGGTCGGCCGATCTTGTTAGCCATCAAACATAGATGTTAGTGAGCTAACATAATTTCAAGAGGAGCGCCGTCAGGTACGTTTGAGAGCGGGGATCGCTTCGTTGGAGGCTTACATGTTTGGATTTAACCGGCGCCTTGGCTTCGGCTCCGCCGCTTCGGCCGAAGCTTACGGACCGATGGGCTGCCTAAATGTTGGTCACGTCCCAAGAACCGTCGCTCGCCATCGCCGAAAACTTGCTTTGTATCGTGGGTTCGAATACCGTGTTGGGAGTCGAACTAAGCCTGCAAAGCGTTGGTTTGAGGCGGAAAAATTAGTTGCCACCATCGTGGCACATTTCGTGGCACGCGGTTGGAAATCTCGAATTAGACTTGTGACAAATCAGTCACTTGTTGGATGAGTTCGAATCCCTCCCGCTCCGCCAACGGACCTTTTCAGATGGTCTCAAAAACCCCAGAAAACCTTGATTTTCTGCTAGTTTTAGGCTAGTGTTTGTCTCAGTCGGTTGCTCCCGATGCCCCCAAATCTCACTGCGGCCGGGGGCATTTTGGGGGCGCGAATTGAGAGATGGGGGCATTCGCACCCCGCGCCCTCGGCGGCGCAAAGTGGGAAACTACTCCGCTTCCTCATCGTCCGGCAGATGGTGCTTCTGCTGCCGTCCGCGTGCGGTGAGTGCCTGCCAGCGGTCTGCGATTTCTTTTGGGGTGACATTGCCATTTACCCGGTCGGCCATTCTGATTTCCAGCGCGCGGGCATCACCATAAGGTAGCTCGTATCCGCCATCGATCAGGGACTTGTAGCTCTGAACCGCCGACCGATCCGCCGTCGCGATATCGTGCGCCAAGCTTTTGGCGACTTCCATTAGTTTATCGCCGGGCACGACCCGATTGACCAGTCCCCAGGCATAGGCATGGTTGGCATCGATCGCGTTGCCGGACAGGGACATCTCTTTGGCGCGTCCGGTCCCGATCAGCCGGGAGAGCTTCTGCGACAGACCCCAGCCGGGGAGGAGCCCGACCCGGACGTGGGTATCGGCAAAGCTCGCCTGTTCAGCGGCGATGAGAATGTCACAGCCAAGGGCGAGCTCGAGCCCACCCGCAATAGCTGGGCCATTGATAGCGCCGATCACCGGCTTTTCGCATTGTTCGACCAACGCGACGATATCATCGTCGAAAATCTCCGCGCCCAGCACTGCAGAGGCATCGCCCCGCGCAGCGAGTTCCTTGAGATCAAGTCCCACGCAGAAGGCCCGCGTGCCGGCGCCACTCATGATGATGACACGAACGCTATCGTCCGATCGCGCGGCCTGGATCGCATCACACAGGTCCCACCTCAGTTGCAGCGACAGCGCATTCATCGCCTCGGGACGGTTCAGCAGGATCGTGCGGACCGGACCATCGTCTTCGATGGAAAGTGTCACTGTCATCTCCGACTAGGAATGTGCGTCGAGCGCCGGCGACCAAAGCCACGGCTTGATCAGCCCCGCCAGTCCGGCGGGTTGGCTTTGCCTGCTGCCTCGACTTTCTTGATCCCGTCGGCCAATCCTCCGATATTCACATGGGGAAATTCGTGGGTGAGATGACCAAGCTGGTAGAGATCGAAATCGGCCGACAGGGCGCTCCTGATTCCCTGAACCTCCGTCAATCCGGATTATTCCTTCGGGCGCGTCGCTGAAAAAGCCAATCGTCTCTTCCACGCTCAGCGCCTTCCAAGATCTTCGGACCGGCGGATGTCCACGCGCCCGGACATCGCTCTAGACGCGCTCGTTCGAGAAATCGGGCACCCCCGGCACGGTATAGATCCCCGCGCTTCGGCCCAGGAACAGCGCCGCCGCCGAACGCGGATTGTAGAATTGCTTGTACCAGGTCCGCACCTTGAGAAAATTGCCGTCCCCCGGCAACTGCATCGGGCGCAGACATGGCTGCTTGTTCGACCATATTTCGAAATCCTGCGCGAAGGCGTCCCTGCTCAAACGCTGATAGTCGCGGGCGGCCTGGACGTCCTCTTCGGTCGGAATGCGATCCGCGATCTTGGTGAGGGTCGCATGCCATACGAACACCCGGCCATCGTCGACCGGCGTGTGCGTGATGAACATCATCGAGTTATTATCGCCCAGAAAGCGCGAAATCAGAATGCCCGGTCCGGTATAATAGGTGTCGAACTTCATCATTCCGGCCTCGGCACCTAGGATTTCATGTACGCCGCTAAGCCTCTGCCAGGCCATGTGCCCGCGTAGTTCGGTTTCGAACGAGCTGACATGGGTGGCGTGAATGGGCAGCAGATGCTGCAAGTCGCAGATATTATCGACCACTTCGACGGGATGAAGGTCCATTTCTCCGAGGATATCGAACCGCCAGCGGACCCACATCGGATCTTCCCATTCTGAGATTTCGGGAAGCTCGTAATCGGGAGGGCCGCCTTCGGGATCATGCCAATAGAAGATGGCATTATAGCGTTCGACGACCTCATAGGCGGCGAGGCGCGCCTGCTGGGGAATGATGTTCGAATAGGGAATATGATCGCACTGCCCATCAGGGCCGAAGCGCCATGCATGGTAGGGGCATCGGATCGATTCACCCTCGATCTGCCGGCCCTGCCTGACGATGAAGGAGGTCGTGTTCTTTCCGATATGCGTGCGCATATGCGGGCAATAGGCACTTACCATATAGGCCTTGCCGCTCTCTCCCCGATAAATGACGAGGTCCTGGCCGAAAAAGCGGACGCTGAGCGGCGCCGTGTTGATCTGTTCGGCATCCGCCACCATGAACCAACCACGGGGGTAGACATGTTCGCCCAGCGCGTAATCGACGGTCTTTGCCATTGATGGTCTCCTACGGTAAACTATGTCGGCGCAATGCTGTCAGGCCGGCAGATCTGCCGACGATCGATGGGTAGGCTTTCTCATCCGGTGTTTCGGGCCATTGCGTCGCCCCATCCGGCCATGATCAGCCCGCCGTCGACGACCAGGGTCTGGCCCGTCACGAAGGCCGCCTCCGGCCCGGCCAGGAACAGCGCCGCGTGGGCGATATCCTGGGGCCGGCCGCAGCGCGGAAGCGGTTGGCACTTGGCGAACGCCGCCTCCGCTTCCTCGCGACGGGCGGCGCCGGATACCTTGAACGACAGGGGCGTCAGGATCATCCCCGGCGCGATGGCGTTGACGCGGATATTGTCGCCGGCATGGCGGGCAGCGGCTGTCATCGTCATCTTCACCACTGCGGCCTTGGTGGCGCCATAGGCGAAGGTTCCCCCCGCGCCGCTCAGCGCCCCGATCGACGCAATCGAGACGATCGATCCTCCGCCGGCCTGCTGCATCACGGGTATGGCGTGCTTCATCCCGAAAAACACGCTGCGCATGTTGATCGCGATGATGTCGTTCCAAAGCTGTTCTTCGAGCGTCAGCAGCCGATCCAGATCGGGAAGCGCGATCGCCGCATTGTTGACCAAGATATCGAGCCGGTCCCACCTACCGACGACGGCGGCGATCGCCTCTGCGATCGCCTGCTCGGATCGGACGTCGGTTTTCAGGAACATCGCATCGCCGCCCGCGTCGGCAATCGCGCCGACGACGGTCCGGCCCGCCTCCTCATTGATGTCGGCGACCAGCACGCGCGCACCCTCGGCCGCGAAATGCTTCGCGATCCCTTCGCCAATCCCCATGCCCGCTCCCGTCACCAGTGCGGTTTGCCCCTTCAAGCGTTCCATTAAGAATCTCCGTTTCCGCCGGATCCTTCACGATCCGATTGCCGCCAATAGAACGTGCCGATCAGGGCGAGGACGAGCAGGCCCGCCAAGCCCATCCAGGTCATCCGATAGTCGCCGGTCCGGTCGAAGATCAGGCCGGCGGCCAAGGGGCAGCCGAGCGTGATCGGCGCCATGACCGCCCGTGACCAGCCGAGCACGCGGCCATAAGTCGACAGCGGATATTCGGCTGCTAGCGCGGCGCCCCAGACTGGCATCATCGCCCCCACGCCCAGGCCGAACGCGAGCACGCTCGACACCAGAGCCTCATAGTTCGATGCCGTCGACAATATGGCTAGCCCGGCGATCTGAAGCATCGCAGCCGCGCGGAGCGCCCAGACTTTGCTGACGACATCGCCTAGAAATCCGAACCCGACCTTGCCCAGGATGGCCGCGAGCCCGGCTATCGACAGCAGGGTCGATCCGGCCATCGTCCCGAAGCCGAGCGTCGTGGCAAAGCCGACCATTGAGATGGCGATCGCACTGTTCGCGCCGAGCATGGCGCTCACGACGATGCTGACGACCCAGAAGCCGGGCCGCCGGGCGATCTCGCGCAGCGGCAACGGCGCTTCACCGGGCTGGCCATGTGACGCGATGTTCATGGGAGCGGGCGGGGATTCCGGGAGCCGGGCCAACCACCAGACCGGAACGGCCAGCGCCGCGAATGCGCCTGCATAGATCAGGAACGTCGGACGCAGGCCGGCGCTTTCGATCAGCAGCGCGGTGAGCGGCGGAAAGATGATCGCGGCAACCGAAGCGCCCAGCACCGACAGGCCGATAGCAAAGCTGCGGCGGCGCTGAAACCAGTGCGACAACAGGTAGTTTGTGACCACATTGCCCATGCAATTATCGGCCATCGCGATCAGTGTGCTGAATATGGCGATGGTCACGCCGATCGAGCCCGCGAACGCCATCGCGACGAAACCCAACGCGGTTCCGATCGCCCCTGCGGCGGCGATGCGGTGGATCGGAAGTCGATCGATCACCATGCCAATCGGGATTGAGCCGAAGCTTCCCACCAGCATGGCTGCGGTGTAGCCCAGATAGATCGTGGCCCGGGGAGCGTGATATTCGCCGGCGAGCGCCACCGCATAGTTGCCATAGGCATAATAGACCGGTCCGGCTCCAAGCATCAGCATCGCGAAGCACAGCAACAACACCGCATTACCGCGGGGGGATTGCGTGCGACCGGACAGCGCGGCCTCCGCCTTGGCGGCGTCCGTGGCCATGGCATGGACATACCGGCTGGACATCAGGCGACGTCGACGGAGCGAGCGAAGAGCCGGCCCCGCTCCGTGACGGCGACGATGGCGATCGCGACGATCGCGACGGCGAGAAAGCCCAGCGCCACCGGCACCGTCGTGCCGTTGAAGTTCTGTCCAATGATGCTTCCGACGCCGACGCCGACCACCGTGGAGATGGCAGACTGCGTCGAGGATGCGGTTCCGGCGATGGCACCCATCGGCTCCATCGCCATGGCGTTGAAGTTAGACCAGGACAGGCCGAAGCAGAACATCTGCAGCGATTGAAACAGGATCAGCGTCCATACCGTTTCGGCGCCCGCCAAGGCCACGCAGCTGTGCAGCGCTGCGATCGTCGCCAGACATAACAGCGCGCCATGCGACAGCATCCGGGTGCCATAGCGACCGACGAGGCGCGCATTGGACAGCGCGCCCGCCGCCATCACCCCGCCGATAACGGCATAGGAAGGCGCCAGCAGATCGGCACTGCCAAAGCCGATCTCGAAAATCTGCTGCGCCGAAAAGATGAAACCGAGCAGGCTGCCGTAGATGATCGAGCCACAGAGCGCGTAACCGAGCGACTGTCGAGTGGTCACGATCTGCATCAATGCGCGGCCGATCCGGCCGAACTCCAGCGATTGCCTTTGCTCGGGAGGAAGGGTTTCCGGCAGTCGGAGCGCAAGCCAGATTGATACCGCTCCGCTGAACAGGGCCAGCGCCCAGAATAGACTTCGCCATGGCAGGAGCAGCATGATGAGCTGTCCCAATGCCGGCGCCAGGATCGGCACGAGCAGGACGATCGTCATCGACAGTGACAGGACGCGCGCCATGTCACGCCCACTATAGCGATCGCGGACGATGGCCGTCGCCAGGGTGCGCATCGCCGCGGCGGCGCATCCCTGGAGGAATCGCGCAGCGACGAGCAGTTCGAAGCTGCCGGCGGCGGCGGCGACCCCACTCATCGCCACGAACGAGATGAGCCCGGTCAAGATGATCCGACGCCGTCCGAAACGATCTGCGAGCGGGCCGTAGAGGATCATCGCCGCGCCGAGGCCGAGCAAATAGGCGCCGATCACGAGCTGGCGCTGATTTTCACCGCCAAGCCGCAAGGACGACGATATTGCGGGCAGTGCCGGCAGCATCAGGTCGACCCCGAGCGCGGAGGTCGTCTGCAGCATCGCGATGAGCGCCACGAACTCGCGAAATCCCATCGATGAACGCGCGGCCTGACTGCCGCTGATATCTGGTCCGGTCATGCTGGTCCCTGGCATGCTGATGATCGCCGGTCGGTGTGGCTGGGTCAGTCGATCGTCGCGCCGCCGTCGATCGGCAGGACGATTCCGGTCGTCCACCTGGATTCGTCGGTGAGCAGGAACAACACCCCGCGCGCGACGTCATCGGGATGTGCGATGTAGTTCATGGGAAAGCGCGCAGCCATTCTGGCGAGCCCTTCCTCATCAGGCGCGAGCCGATCCATGATCTCGGAATAGGTCGGCCCCGGGGCCACCGCGTTGACCCGGATATTCCTGGTCGCGTAATCCAGCGCCGCCGACTTGGTCAGGCCGGCCAGGCCCCATTTGCTCGAACAGTAGATCGTGTTGCCCGGCGCGCCGACGAGGCCCCCGACCGACGACATGTTGACGATCGAGCCGCCGCCGGAGGCGAGCATCGCCCGGGCCTCATGCTTCACGCAGGCGAAAACGCCGCGCAGGTTGGTATCGATGATCTTGTCGAAATCGGCCAGGTTGAGCTCATGGATGGCGCCATGGATCCCGCCCAGTCCGGCATTGTTGAGCGCGCCGTCCAGCCGGCCATAAGCGCTGACGCAGGCATCGACCGCATCGGAAATCGACTGTTCGGACGTGACGTCGCACAGGACGGCCGTGGCTTCCAGCCCCTCCGCACGGAGATCCGCCGCGATATGGGTGATGCGATCCTCGCGACGGGCGGCCAGCACCACCTTGGCGCCTTCGCGCGCGAAGAGTTCGGCGGCTGCGGCGCCGATGCCGCTGGAAGCACCCGTCACGAGCACGACCTTGTCCTTCAATCTGCTGGCATGCCAATCGAGCGGCGGCGGACTGTTATAGGTCATCGGTACATCCTCTCATCTTGTCTTCAGGGCCTCTTCGGAAGTCGATCAGCTTCCGCGCGGCTCCGCGATCGCCGCGAGCCGAAGCTTGCTGCGGTCCACCTTGCCCATGGTGTTGCGCGGGAGTTGCTCGGCGATGAGCCACACCGCCGGAATCTTGTATTTCGCCAGCCGATCGGCCGCTGCGTCGTAAAGCCGGCTTCGCAGTTCTTCGGTGTCCACCCCGGCTTCGAACTCGACCGCCGCCGCAACGATCTCGCCCAGGCGATCGTGGGGCACTCCGAATGCGATCGCCGATCGCACCCCGGCGACGCCTTCCAGCACCCGCTCGATCTCGCGCGGATAGATGTTCGCGCCGCCGCGCAATATCATATCTGTGCCGCGAGAAGTCAGATGAAAGATACCGAACTTGTCGACATGCCCGATGTCGCCGGTATGCAGCCAGCCGCCGCGCAAGGCTTGTTCCGTCGCCTCACGATTCTTCCAATAGCCCAGCATCGGCGTGTAGATGCCCGCATGGGAGCCGTCTCGGGCGGCGCGGACGCAGATCTCGCCATCGGTGCCGTCGGCGACCCGGTTTCCAGCCATGTCCAGAATCGCCACCTCCAGATGCGGCAAGGGGCGACCGATGGCGCCCTCGACCGGCTGGTCGTCCGGATTGAAGCGCGTCACCACGCCCGGCGCCTCGGTCAAGCCATAGCCATCGCGCATCTCTCTCCCGAAGCGTTCGCGATACATGGTCCGCAACCGATCCGAAGCGCCTGCGCCGGCTGTGGCGAGATAGACAAGGCCGGACATGTCCTCCCGGGCAAGATCGGCGCTCATCAGCATGTCGTAAATGACGGGCGGGGGCGCGCGGAAGCCGTCAATATGTTCGGCCCGCACCCATTGGAAAATGCCGCCCGCGTCGGCCCGATCGACGCACAGCAGCGTGTGGCCATGCCGCAGCGTTCCAAGCCCGTGGTTGATCATCACGTTCATGACGGTGAGCTGCATGACGCAGCCCTGTCGCGTCACGCCCGCCCGTTCCTCCTCCGAATCGGCGGTGGCGACGAGCATGTTGTGCTGGCTGTGAACGACGCCTTTGGGAAAGCCTGTCGTCCCGCTGGTATAGCCGATGATGGCGGGCAGGAAGGGGTCGACCGCGACATGCGGGGGCGGGCACCCTTCATGCTGACGCAGCAACTCCCGCCATCCACTGTCGGGGCGCGAGGGCTCCATGTCGATCACTTCGCGTAGATCCGGCAAGTCACCACGCTGAGGAAGGATCTCGGCACGGGATGCCTCGTCGGCCAAATAGACCGAGACGCCGCAATCCTTCAGCTGAAAGACCTTCTCGGAAGCGGACAGGTGACGGGAAATGCCGACCCAGACCGCACCGATGTTCTGGGTCGCATGAAAGGCGATCACCATGTCGGGATCGTTGCGCGACGTAGCGGCGACCCGGTCCTGCGGCTTGATACCCCGCGCGAGCAAGGCGTTTGCCGCCGCATCGACCGCCCGGAGGAAGCCGGCAAAGTCATAGCGGGCATAACGGCCGACCAGCGCTTCCCTGCCAGGCTGGAGTCGTGCAACCTCGAGCATGGCTTGGCCGATGGTCGGGTGAGCAGGCTGCTCGCGGTGCCGAGGCACGATCAGCCCCAGCGCGTCGTAGTCTGGATCCACGGCCCTGTTGCCTTGCACTGAAGATGTCATGGACGCTTTTTTCATCCCTTGGGCAGCCCGAGCAGCCGCTCACCGATAATATTGCGGCGGATCTCGGCCGTGCCGCCTGCCAGCGTGCGAAGGCGTGAGGCCAGGTAGCGCTTGGGCCAGTTACAGACCGGGTGCATTTCCAGCGACCGGCTGCCCATGATCTCGAACGCCAGCTCATGGACGCGCTGGACCAGCTCGGTGCCGAACACGGCAGGTATGATCCCCTCGGCCCCCACCGGCCCTTGCTCGAAGCGGGAAATGGTCATGTAGCTCATGGCCCTCAAGGCCGCCGTTTCCGCCCGCGCCATGGCCAGCCGGGCGGCGATGTCGCCCGTTTCGATCACCGGTCTGCCACTCGCATCCCGGGTCTCCCGGGCCAGCCGCAGCAGGGTCTCGACCACCCGGCCGATCTCTATCCTCTCGCCAAGGCTGGCGGTCGCCCGCTCGAATTCCAGCGTGGTCATCGCCACGTTCCAGCCGTCGTGCAGGCCGCCTACGACATGCGCCAGCGGGATTTCCACATCGGTGTAGAAGACCTCGCAGAAATGGAGGTCTCCGTCCATTGCCCGGATCGGGCGCACTTCCACGCCGGGATGGTGCATGTCGCAGACCACCCAGCTGAGCCCGCGATGGCGCACCGAACCCGGTTCGGTGCGGATCAGCATTTCCTGATAATCCGCCTGATGGCCGTTGGTCGTCCAGATCTTGGACCCGTTGACGATCAGCCTGTCGCCTTCGATCCGCCCGAACGTGCGCAGCGAGGCAAGGTCCGATCCGGCATTGGGCTCGGAAAAGCCCTGGCACCAGGGGGTTTCGCCCCGTAGGATCGGGGGCAGGAATTTCGCCTTCTGCTCCTCGGTTCCGCGGGCGATGATCGTCGGCCCGGCATGATTGAGGGCGATAAAGAAAATTCCCTCGCCGGGCGCCCCGGAGCGAGCCACTTCCTCGAACCAGATGAGCTGCTTCATCAGCGTCAGTTCGCGCCCGCCATAGGCCTTCGGCCAGGAGAGCCCGGCCCAGCCATGGTCGTGGAGCGTGCGCTGCCAGCGCTTGTCGAAACCCATGCGCTCGTCGGTTCCGACCGGCGGGGCGCGGCCTGGGCTGTTTTCCGCCAGCCAGTCACGGGCCTGCTCGCGAAACTCCTGCTCGTCGGGGGAGAAATCGAGATTCACGCCGCCTGCTCCAGCACATCGGAGCAGGACAGCAGAGCGTCCCGATGCGTCACGGCCGTGCCGAAGCACATGTCCATCACACGGGCGCGCTTCAGAAAGCGATGGGCAACCAGTTCGTCCGTCACGCCGATGGCGCCATGGAGCTGAATGTTGGCTTGGGCATTGACGATCGCATGGGCGGATGCAACCAGCCGCGCAGCGAGCGCTTGATAGCGAGCGCGGCCATTGTCCTGACCGAAGCACAGCGCCGCAAAGACTACCTGCGCCCAGGCCGCGTCCGACCGGATCGCCATATCGGCGCAGCGATGCTTCACCGCCTGGAAGCCGCCGATCGGGCGGCCGAACTGTTCACGCGTCGATGCATAGCGAACCGCCATCCCGGTAATCGCCTCGCACATCCCCGTGGCGTAGGCGGCCGACAGAATGAGCGTGAGGTCGTGTAGGCCGGGATCCTGTACCCGACAGAGGACCGGTGCGGCGGCAAGATCTGCCAGAGCCAGCGCCATGGCTTCGTCAAACGCCTCTCGTTGATCGAGCTCGGGCAGCTCCCCGAGCCCGTGGAGAGCCGCGCCTTCCGGCGTAACGAGAAGAGCCAGCGTCGCATCGCGGCAGTCGAGAAGATAGGCGGGGGTGCCATCTCCGGCTCCGGGTGCGTCTGTCGGCACGGCGGTCGCCACCCGACTGATGCCCGCGATGATCGATTCGGCGAGGGGCGCATTGCCTGCCGCCTGCGCGACGCGCGCACCCAGCAAGCTCGTGAGCATCGAGAGCGGCGCAAGGACGCGGCCGAATTCCCGGGCCACTAGTACATGGTCCCCTACCGGCAGATCGGATCCGCCTGCGACCCCGGCGGTGGCAATGCCCAGCCAGCCGAGAGACGCCATTTGGTGCCACGTCCGCGAATCGAGGGCCGGATCGAGGCCCGCTCCGGTCAGCCGTTCGACCGGCAGTTCGGCCTTCAGAAATTTCGCGACGCTGTGCGCCAGTTCCTGCTGAGCATCTGTTGCCACAAGGCTTGCCACCCGCTCCACCTATTCCACATGTTGATATGATGAAATTGCTGCGATCGAGACTTCTGTCAACCGTCAATTGCGAATTGGCGGAGGAATTTGCTGAGTTCTGCCGTAATATCTGGTTCTACCGTGAAGAGCGGAAGGCGATTGACATGAGTTTGTATTCCACTAAATGGAACATCGTGAGACGGACCAAGGGCGTCCACGGCAGGGCGACAAAGATGGCGGTCGCCACTTAGGGGAGAGAGAAATCATGGCCATGAAGCCGAATTCATCATCCACGCGAATCATCATCGCCGGGCTGCTGGCCTGTGGTGCATCCTGGGTCAGCACGGCTGCGGCCCATGCCCAGGCCGGAGCCCGGGCGCCGGACAGCGAGCCCGCCGGCTTGGAAGATATTGTCGTGACGGCCCGCCGCGTCTCGGAAAGTCAGCAGCGCGTTCCGATTGCGATCACCACCATTTCCAATGAGGCCCTGCAGAAGCGCAACGTCAGGACGGTGTCCGACATCCAGTTCAGCGTGCCCAACCTGCAGATCGCGCCAAGCATCAACTATGTCAGCGTGCCCGAATTCACGATGCGCGGCCAGCGCCAGCAGCTCTTCACCGATGAAAACGTTGTGACCTATCTCAACGACGTTCCGGTCAGTACAAGAGCGCTGCTGCTTTACGATATGGAGAATGTTCAGGCCATCAAGGGCCCGCAGGGCACGTTGTTCGGCAAGAATTCGCTGGGCGGTGCTATGGTATTCACCACCAAGCGGCCAACGTTCGACCTTGAAGGCTCGGCCGAAGTCGAACTGGGCAATTACGACCGCAGACAGTTCACCGGCGTCCTGAACCTGCCCTTGGCGGCCGACATGGCTGCGGTGCGCGTTGCCGGCCGCATCGAGCGTCGCGATGGCGTGTTCAAGAACAGCTTCGTCGATTCCAAAGACATGGATAATCGCAGAAATGAAAGTGTCCGCGCGACTCTGCTGCTGACCCCCGGCGACAGATTCGAAAATCTGACGACCGTGGATTTTATCCACCGCAACGAAGTCGGCGGTCCGCGCGTGATCGAAGCGGCGCTGGCAACCACGCCGGGCCTCCCGGCGCTTGCGCGACAGGGTGTGACCCTGCAGAGTCAGGAGGGCGGCGCCCAGCCGATTCTTGACGGCGGCCTTCTGGTCCGCGCCGGCACGCCCTTCAGGGTGAGCATGCCTACTGGCATCGGCCGTACCAGCGCGCTCGGTGGAGGGAGCGTGCTCAATACCAACGGCAGCTATGTCAAGACTTACGGCATTGCCAACAAGACTTCGTTCAAACTCAACGATGCCCTGACGATCCGGAATATTTTCGGCTACCGCTACGAAAAGGCGATCGACGAGCAGACACCGTCCGGCTTCAGCGGTTACATTCTCGATCTCACGCCGGTGCTCGGGCCGAACGGCGGAACGGGCCAGACCGCGCTCAATACGACGAACTACCTCAACACGTTCAAGACCCTCACCGATGAATTGCAACTCGTTGGAGAGCTTGCCGATCTGAAGTTCATCGTCGGCGGTTTTTACAGCCACCAGAAGAATGGCTATGATGTCGACAGTTATCTGGCCGTCGGACCGGTCTCGTTCCGCCCGCGGCCGACGCGGCATGCTGATATGCGGCAGACCTTCACTTCGAAGGCGATATTCGCGCAGGGAACATATGATTTCGGATCAGTGGGGCTCGAAGGGCTGAGGCTGACGCTGGGAGGGCGCTACACCTGGGACAAGAAGAGCGCGACCAACGAGAATTTCTATTCGAACATCAATGATCTGAAGCAGGATTGGCCGGTTGCGAACGCCGTCTGCAACACCATAGCCGGAACATCGAGCGGCGTAACCGCCGTCAACAGCGCGACAGCATGCAATCTGACCGGCGGGAGATCGTGGAAGGCGGCGACCTACACGGCGTCGCTCGAATATCAGGCTTCCCGCGATACCTTGCTCTATGCGGCCACGCGCCGCGGCTATAAGGCGGGCGGCACAAATCCGACCACGGTCACCAACAGATTCGTCTTCTACAATCCCGAGCATCTCACCGATTACGAGATCGGCCTGAAGCACCAGGGCTCGATCGGTGACGTAGCCTATCGACTGAACGTCGCCGGCTTCATCGGCAAGTATAAGGACATCCAGACCCAGTCGATTCTCAGCTTCTGCTCCGACGCCACGCAGCCCTCGGCCACCTGCCCGGTGCGCTATACGGACCTGATCATCGTCAACCTGGGCAAGGCGACCATCAAGGGCGTGGAGGTGGACGCCACGGTCAAGCCGATCCCCGAACTTCAGCTCGACGTCGCCTATGCGTATCAGACCGGCCGATATGGTTCGGGCTCGTTCATCCCGGCGCCGGCGAAGCCAGGGCCGATATCCAATGACAATGTGGTCGATCTGAACGGCGGCTTCCCCCTGAAGGGCCAGGGGTTCACCGGTATTCCGCGTCATACGCTCTCGGTTGCCGGTTCGCTGGACCTGTCCTTCATCCCCGAATCCTTGGCCCGGACCAGCGTGAGCATGAATTACGCATATCGCGGCAGCAGCAAGGGGCTTGCGCAGCTCGGTGTTCTGAAAGCGGCCGGTTTCGGCCTGCTCAACGGCCGGATCAGCTTCAACGATCTTGCCGGAACCCCATTTTCGCTGGCATTCTGGATGCAGAACATCGCCGGCAAGCACTATCGCCTTGCCTGCATCGATTCGCTTGCGAGCCTGGGCTTCGCCAACTGCCGCTGGGGCGAACCCCGCCTCTACGGCATGGCTGCCTCCGTCAAATTCTGATGACCGGGCTGTCGGGTAGGAGCGCGATCGTCACCGCCGGGGCGATGAAGATGGGCGAGGCGATTGCCCCTGCCCTCGCTCGCCGCGGCGTCGACGTTCTGGTGACCGACGGGGACTAGGAGCGGTAGAGCGGGCGATCGCCGCGATCCGGGCGGCAGAACGGGTCGGCCGCCTTTGCGAAGGGCGGGGTCCGGTCGGCCGGGGTTTCAAGCTGGCGCTTAAGAAGGGAATTGCCATGCGACGGGTGGTAGCCCTCTTGGTTGTTGGTGCGGGCAGCGCTTTATTTGCGGCGATCGGTGCGGCCGATTCCGCACCGCGGCCGCACCGGATGATTGACGACGGGCATGTGCAAGCTGTCGCGGAGCGGCCGTGGCATATCCGCCTGCTCGTGCCGGGTTCGGAGTTTCACACCGTGAACGGCGTGGCGCTCGACGATCGCGGCGATCTCTATGCTGGCAGCGTCGCCGGCCAATCCGTTTTCAGGACGCGTGACTTCCAGGCGATCGAAACCGTTGTCGGGCCGCCGCTTGGCGAGGCCGACGATCTTCTAGTGACGCATGACGGTTCGATAATCTGGACCGCCATGGGACAGGGCGCCGTGCGCCGCCGCGATCCGGACGGAACGATCCGGGACATCGCCACCGGCATTCCGGGGGTCAACCCGATCGCCATGACGCGCGACGGCAAGCGCCTCTTCGTCGGGCAGATGCTGCATGGCGACAGCCTCTGGGAAGTCGATCCCGAAGGACGCCGGCCCGCGCGCAGGCTGGTCGAAGGGGTAGGATGGCTGAACGGATTCTCGGTCGGCGACGATGGCAGCCTCTACGCCCCATTATATCTGAAGGGTGAGATCGCGCGCATCGATCCGGACAGGGGCAGGGTGGATATTCTCGCGGCGGGATTTGAGCATCCCACCTCCGTCAGGATCGCGCGGGACGGTTCGCTGCTCGTCCTGGAATCTCCCACCGGCACGATTTGGAGCCTGAGCAGTGGAAAGCGCCATATCGTGGCGAAGCTGCCGGCAGGCGCGGACAACTTCCTGGTCAGGTCGGACGGCAGCATCCTGGTCAGCAACATGCGCGACGGCAGCATCACCGCGGTCGATCCTGCAAACGGCGCCAACAAAACCTTGATTTCGGCGCGGCTCGCCTTTCCCTCGGATATCGCGGTCGACGGATCCCGGCTGATCGTGAGCGACACGTTCGCCCTGCGCACCGTCGATCGGCGCAGCGGCGCGATCGGCGGCGTTCTTCACCCCGTCGACCCCGGCATCTATCCCGCAACCGCGCTTTCCGTGGCGAACGGGAAGGCTGCGCTGACTAGCGAAATGCTGGGCACCGTCCAGGTCGTCGATCTTGAAAGCGGCCGCATCGAAAGAACCGTTGGCGGGGCGGAGGGGGCCGTGGACGCCGTCCGGACGAACGATGGCAAGCTCTTCGCGCTATTGCCCGCCAAGGGCGAACTGGTCGAACTGATGGGTGATCGACAGCGCATCGTGACCAGCGGCCTGTATGCTCCGGTCGGCCTAGAGGACATGGGCGACGGATCGGTGATCGTCGCGGAAAGTGGCAGCGGGTCCCTGCTCTCGATCAACCTTGCCGATGGAAAGGCGCACACCATCGCGGGCGGCCTAGGTACGCCGCGATCCGTGGCGATCGGCAGGACGGGATTTGCGGTGCTCGACGTCGGCGGGCGCAAGGCGTGGTGGGTGGACAGGGCGACGGGCAAGGCCCGGATAATCGCGCACGACCTTCCCGTTGGCCATCTACGCAAGCCTTATCCCCGCTCCGGCGGAATCGCAATGGATGCTGCCGGCACCGTCTATATCGCCGCAGACGAAACCAACGCCATTTACGCGATCAGCCGATGAGCCTGTCCTGTTCCTTTTTCGGTACGGCACGGAACAGGCTGGGGGAAAGTCCGCTGTGGGACGAGGCCCGCCAATGCCTGTGGTGGATCGACGCGCAAGCGGTCGCGCCCTGCGAAGGCTGGATTCACGCCGCGCATGAGGATGGGACGCCCCATGCCAGCTGGCGGTTCGCGCGGGCCGTGGGCAGCATCGGACTGACCGAAAACGGTCTGGTGGCGGCGATGGCGGACGGCTTCTACCTTGTGGATGAGCGGGGAGAGGCGCGCCAGTGGGTCGCCTGCTCAACCCATGGCGGGGCGATCCGCTTTAATGACGGGAAGGCGGATCGCACCGGCAATTTCCTGGCGGGCCAGATGGAATTGCGCGAAGGCACAACACCAAAGGCTGCCCTCTGGTGCCTGACCCGCAACGGGCTGACACATACGTTGGAAAGCGGGCTGCGATTGGCCAATGCGATCTGCTTTTCGCCCGACAATGCGATAATCTATTTCGCGGACAGTCCGGAAGGTTGTATTCGGGCCCACGCCTATGATGCGGATCGCGGCCTGCTGGGCTCCCGTATCGGGACGATCGACTGCCTTCGCTTCGGCTCCATCCCTGACGGGGCGACCGTGGACAGCGACGGCAATTTGTGGGTGGCACTGGTTCAGTCGCAGGCGGTCGTCTGCCTATCGCCCACCGGCCGGTTGCTGCACCGCGTCGACATGCCGGTGCCCTTCCCGTCCTGCCCTGCGTTCGGTGGGAAGGATCTGGACACGCTGTTCGTAACGACGATCGCGGATTCAGGCCGCTACCTCAGGACGGATCATCCCGATGCTGGTCGCATCGTCACCGTCCGTGGGCTGGGGGTGAGGGGAATTGCGGAGCGCCGCTGGGAAATGAAAACGGAGCCAAGTGAATGAACGAACCGGAAATCCTGCTGGAACGCAACAGCCATGTCCTGCGCATCTGGCTCGCCCGCGAAGACGCGCGCAACGCACAGAGCAGGCAGCTTCTGGACCAGCTTGACGAGGCCTTTGCCGAGGCGACGGATGACGAGGACATCCATGTCGTGATCCTGGCAGGCAAGGGCAAACATTTCTCGTCAGGACATGACCTCAAGCAGGCACAGGCAGAGCGGGCCGGCTTTACGGTCGAAGATCGCTGGAAATATGAAAGCAGGCGGTATCTGGACTATTGCCTGCGTATTCGCGACTTTCCGAAGCCCACCATCGCCCAGGTCCAGGGCGGATCCATCGCCGCCGGGTTCATGCTGGCCAATATGTGCGATCTGGTCGTCGCAGCCGACGATGCGTTTTTCAGCGATCCCGTCACCTACATGATGGGCGCGGCCGCGACCGAAGTGCTGATTCACCCGTGGGTGATGGGCTCGCGCATCGCCAAGGAATTCCTGTTCACCGGGAATCGCATGTCGGCGCAGCGCGGTTATGAGCTCGGCATGGTCAACCGCGTCGTGAGCGCCGCGCAGCTGGAAGATGCCGCAATGGAGCTCGCCCTCCACATCGCGAAGGCGCCGCCGTTCGCCCTGCGCCTGGTCAAGAAATCGCTTAATCGCTCCGAGGACAGCCAGGGCTTTCGCGAAGCTCTGTCCGCGCATTTCGATATTCACCAACTCAGCCACGTCACCGCGGAATACGGCAGTCTGGCGCGCGGGGGGCTTGCTGCCTCGATCAAGAAAATCTCCGCCAAGGAGGATTGAGAGGGCCGTGAAAGGAGGATCCCGATGCAATTGAGCTTGTCGCCTTTGTCTATTCCATTCATTGCCCGTTCCGAAGCCCCCGGGAAAAGGACGTGGAACGCTGGAGAAGATCGCCGGAACCCAGAGCATCGCGAGAGCCTTTGCGATCCTGCGTACATTGTCGAGGTTCGGGGCACGCGGCATGCCTTTGCGGGAGATTGCGCGCGCCAATGAACTCACCCCCGCAACTGCGCATCGCATGTTGCAGCAGCTGGTCCAGCAGGGTGCGATCGTGCAGCGGAAGAATTCCGACTATGCGCTGGGGCCGCTGATGGCGGAACTTAGCATCGCGACCTATTCGCGCGACGTCGTCATCGCAGCCTGCAACCCGGCTATGCACATGCTGTCGGAACAGACCGAGGAAACCGTCTTCCTGATCATGCAGTCGGGCAGTGATGGCCTCTGCCTCGACAGGGTGGAAGGCAAGGGGATCGTCCGGGTCATTACGCTCGACGTGGGCGAACGGCGCCCGCTCACCGATTCCGCGGGGGGCATTGCCATGCTCGCCCAGCACGACGATGCCGAGATAGAGGCGCTTCTGGCTATCACCGGATCGAGCCATTCACGCTATGCCTTCGACGCGGCGGCGATGTGGAGCAGGATCGGCGACGCCAGAGGGCAAGGTTTCGCCTTCGTGAAACGGGAGGAACAGGGGATCAGTGCCATTGGCATGGCGCTCGCCTCGCCCCATGTCCGTCTCGCTATCAGCCTGTCTAGCACCTCGGCGCGGCTGGAGGAACCGCGCCGTAGCCGGATCATCGACGCGCTGGGGACGGCCGTCCAGTCGGCGCAGGGGCGTCTGCTGTCTCTTCCCTTCGGCGAGAAAAACTAATGGAGGAGCTGGAGATCGAGGATCGCGGCCACGTCCGCAGGATCAAATCGCCGAGCGCCGCGGCAAGGCGCAGGACGAGGTGCTCGAAGAGATGGCCTCGCTCGATCGGCTGAGGAGAATGGTGGCGAATTTGCGCGGTGAGGAAATGTCGGGGGGCACCGGCCGCGTCACCGAATTCCTGGGACTGGCCGAGCGCCGGCTGGCATCACGCGAAGCAGCGCTTTCCGCTGACGAGCAGCGTTTCGAGAAAAACAAGTTATTCGGCGACGATGATGATCAAGCCTTTCGGCCACCGTACGGCTACTACTAAGCGGTCGTCGGACGGTGTAATTTTGTCCATGTCCGGGGGCGTCCACCCTTTTCCAGACGATGTGTTGGTGCTATTGATGGTGCCGGTGATTTTCCACTGCCGATTTGCAGGGAAAATCAGCCTCTTGGGTGCCCGATGGGAGTGTTCTCCTGGCACCAGTGATCTTCCGGAAAGGTCCATCAAGCGGCTGGTCTTTCAGATTTTCAATGCAATATAGCCCGTGGGCGGCCTATGTCCAATAACGGCGTCGAGGTCCGTGCTCGGACGTCCGCAATCAGCCGTTGACGCACCTCGATCAGTGTCTCGAGCGGCACATGCTCGATCGTCATGCCGTCGAAATCCTAGGCAAAGGCCCGGTCAATCGCAAGAAGATGGGATCGATCAGTTCGCGGAGTGGGAGACCCGAACAAGGGCATAGACCAGGAAGGTCCGGAACAGATCGTCGGTCATGCCGCAATGGCTGTAGAGCAGGTGGACGTCATACAGTTCGCGCGGATGCTGGCGGTCGAGCGCGGCGCAGAGCTTGCCGGCATACGGATCTTCAAAGGCGAGCACGGGCATCTTGGCGAAGCCGAAAACCTCCTCGACTGCGCGGGTGACCCGCATGATGCGCGGCCCGCGCAACACCGGCGGTTCCAAAACACGCTATCTTAGTGTCCGCGGAACCGGCAGCAGCTCAATTCGCGAATGACTGGCCGCAGCGCCACAAAGCGGATCGCCCTTCATCGGTTGCGACCGCGGCTGCCGGGGCAAGGCCACCTATCAGGAAGATAGGTCCCATCACGAATGGCAGACGATAGGCTTCCCCATCCGCAGTTCGTGCAAGCAAGGGGTCAGGCGAGATGTCCGAAATTATCCACGGGGTAGGGATTCGAAAGCGCGCCGCTACACCATCTGAAAGACGTGGTTTGATCGTCGGTACAGGCGTCTCTTTCGCCATCACGGGGGCGATCTGATCATGCAGCGCGAAGCCATCCTGGGTGAAAGTGACCCTGAAATCGCCGCGGCCATGGCGGGCGAGGCGCGTCGCCAGGTCGAAGAGATCGAGCTGATCCCCTCGGAAAATTATACCTATCCGGAGGTGCTTGCGGCACTAGGATCGGTCCTCACAAACAAATATGCCGAGGGCTATCCCGGCCGCCGCTATTATGGCGGACAAGAATATATCGACCAGATCGAAACACTCGCCCGTCAGCGTGCCTGTATGCTCTTCCGGGCGGAGCACGCCAACGTGCAGCCGCTTTCCGGCTCGCCGATGAATCAGGCGGTCTATTTCGGCGTGCTCAATCCTGGCGACGCGGTGCTCGCGATGGATCTGTCTCATGGCGGCCACCTGACGCACGGCGCGCCCGTCTCCCACATGAGCAAGGTATTTAATTTCTTCCGCTACAAGACCAATTCCGACGGGTCGGGGGCGATCGATGCCGATGCGCTACTGCGGCTGGCGAAGGAAGTGCGGCCGAAACTGCTCCTCTGTGGCCACTCATCATATCCGCGCAACTATGACTATCACATGTTCAAAAGCATCGCCGATGAGGTCGGAGCACTCACCATGGCCGATGTGTCCCATATCGGCGGCCTGATTGCAGGCGGCGTGCTGGACAATCCGTTGGACGCGGGTTTTGATATCGTCACCACGACGACCCACAAGACGCTGCGTGGACCGCGTGGCGGCCTCATCCTGTGCCGCAAGAGATATGCTCGAGAAATCGATTCCGCAGTCTTCCCTGGGCTCCAGGGCGGACCGCACATGAACAATATCGCGGGAGCGGCGATTACCTTTCGCAGGGCTGCCGAACCGGCCTTCAAAGATTATTCAAACCGGATTTTGGCCAATGCCCGGCGGCTGGCGGAGAGCCTGTCCGGCGCCGGCATAGCGTTGGTGACAGGGGGCACGGAGAATCATCTGCTCGTCATCGATGTGATGACGAGCTTCGGCATCGATGGCCGCACCGCGCAAGAAGCGCTCGAACATGTCGGAATCACCAGCAACAAGCAGGTGATTCCCGATGATCCGCTTCCGCCGACGCGACCGAGCGGCCTGCGTGTCGGCACCCCGGCGATAACGACGCGTGGCATGGACGAAGACGACATGATCGAGCTCGCAGATCTGATTGTAGTGGTGCTGCGCAGTGGACGAGGCGCACCCATGAGCGATATCCGCACCCGGGTTTCCAATCTGAGCAAGCGCTGCCCGATCCCAGGCTATGCGGTGGGATAGGATCCTGCCCGAAGGGATGGGATCCCCGAGCCACCGAGATTTGACATCAAATTCGGTGGCTCGGTACGGAATGTCAGACTGCGTCGATCGGCGTCAGGATATTGACCTCGATGGGCCCGTCGAGAAGCTCCATGATGGTGGCGCGATATTCCTTGTAATAAGAGCCCGCGCGATGAGCCTCCAGGGCGGCATCGTCCCGATATTGCTCGGCCAGGCAAAAGATATGTTTGCCCTCCGCCGACATTTCATAAAGATTGTAGAGCATACAGCCGGGCTCTTGCCGGCTATTATCGACCATATTCTGCAAGATGCCTTTGATCTTGTCCTCCGATCCGGGCTTGGCGAAAAATCGGACGAAAACGAAATTCTGCATGAAGTTCTCCTTTGTTGATGAGATGCAGGGCTATGCTGAGGGAGGCGGGCGCCTGTTCAGGATGAGGTCGCTGGCCTTTTCGGCAATCATGATGACAGGGGCCGCCGTGTTGCCGCCGACAATCCTTGGCATCACGGAGGCGTCGACCACCCGTAGCGCTTCCACCCCGCGAACGCGAAGCGCGGGATCGGTCACGCAATGGTCTTCGGCGCCCATGTGGCATGTGCCTGTGGGGTGATGCACGGTAACGCAGTTGTGCCGGATGAAATCCTCCAAGGCGGGTTCGTCGGTGACATGGGCTCCGGGCAGGCACTCCGATGAACCCAGTCCCGTAAAGGCCGCATTCGTCAGCACGTGGCGCGCTATTCCCAAGCCTTCGGTCAGCAGCGCAAGATCGTTGGGATGCGACAGAAAGGCAGGATCGATGAGCGGCGCCTCACCGGGGTCGGCCGATGCGATATGCACCTCGCCGCTGCTCTGGGGGCGCAGCAACGCCACGAGAATGCCATAGCCGCGCTCGATCGGAACGAGGCGCGGCCCGCGATGCATCGGCATGAAAATCAATTGGAGATCGGGTCGCTGCTCCGCGCGCGACGTATGAACGAACGCGGTCGCTTCGAATATGTTGGACGCTAGCGGGCCGCGGCGAAGCAGAACATATTCGGCCGCGTTGCCGATCAGCCGCGGAATGACGCGCCAGTCGACGACATAGGGCAGGTTGCTGCGTGTCCGCATCTGCACCGGCGCCACCAGATGATCCTGCAACCTGGCTCCCACAGCCGGCAGATGATGACGCGCGGGAATGCCGAGTGCGGCAAGGCGGTTCGCATCGCCTACGCCGGAACGCTGCAGAATCGCCGGCGAACCATAGCTGCCCGCCGACAGAATGACCTCTCGCGTGGCGGTGAAGGCGATTTCCTCACCATTCTTGCGGATCTGCAGGCCCGTGGCCCTGCGGCCCTCGAAGAGGATCCGGTCGACCAGCGCGCCGGTAAGGACCGATAGATTCGGCCTGCCTTGGGCTGGCCCCAGGAAAGCCGTGGCCGACGATTCACGACGTCCCTTTCTGATCGTGGCCTGCCGCACGCCGAAGCCCGTGGGATCGGGGCCATTGAAGTCCTCCACCACCCGATGGCCCATGCTGGCGCCCGCCTGAAGGAAGCGATCCACCAATGGATTGGGCCGGTGATAGCTGCTCACCTGCATCGGCCCGTCGGTGCCGTGCCACGGCCCGTTGAAGACGATATTGGCTTCGGAGCGCGTGAAATAGGGCAGCAGCTCTGCATAGCTCCAGCCGGCGCAGCCAAGCGCCGCCCATTCGTCATAGTCGCGCGGATGTCCCCGAAAATAGACCATGCCATTGGTGGAGGTGCATCCGCCCAGCACGCGGCCGCGTGGCAACGGGATGCGCCGGCCCGCCGCGCCCGGCTGAGGAACGGTGGCATAGCGCCAGTCCAGTTCCGGGTGGCCGATCAACCCCGCGACTCCAGCCGGAATATGCACCAGCGGATGCTTGTCCGGCCCGCCGGCCTCCACAAGGGCCACGCGGAACCGTCCGTCTTCCGAAAGGCGATTGGCGAGGACGCAGCCAGCCGCGCCAGCGCCGACAATCACATAATCGAAAAGCTGGGCAAGATCACCCGTTCCGGGTCCTTCCTTCGCGCCCACCTTTCTGCCCTCCCGCTTGCTCACACGGCGACAATGGCTCCCGTCCTCGGCCGGGCCACCTATCTCGCACGATAGGTCTCGCCAGGGAGCTGGAACCCTATTGCCTTGGCCGAGAGGCGCCTGCGCCTATGCAAACCAGGAGGAAGAAAAATGGCCGGCAGGGCGGAAGAGTTTGGCATGAGCGGCGAACGCCTGGCGCGAATCCGCCCGGCGATGGAGGCCTTGATCGAGAAGCGAAAGTTTTTTGGCGGGGAAATACTTGTCGCCCGGCATGGCGAGGTGGTGCTCCACGAGGCGGTTGGCTACCGGGATTGGGACAACAAGGTGCTTCTTGAGAAGAACGCGGTCTATTCTATCTTCTCCATGACCAAGTCACTCACGGGCGTGCTTACACTCCACGCGATCGAGGCGGGACAGTTCGCGTTGACCACAAAGGTGAGCGAGATCATTCCCGAATTCTCCGGCGGCGTACGCGAGGACATAAACTTCTATCATCTGCTGACCCACACTTCGGGCCTGCCGATGACCTTCACCCCGATTCCGGGCATGTTCATCGATAATCTCGACGAGATGATCGCGGCGATCTGCGCCAAGGTCCACTCGACCGCCGCACCGGGCAGCGAGGCAAGCTATGCCCCGCTGGTCGGCCATGCGCTGATGGGCGAAGCGGTCCGCCGCACCGATCCAAAAGGCCGCAGTTTCCGCCAGATCATGCAGGAGACGATCCTCGATCCGCTGGGAATGAAGGACAGCGCGATCGGCCTGCGCCCCGACCTCAAACCACGCCACGTCAAACCCCAATGGCTGTTTGACAAGGGCGCGCTGCAGCACCTTTCGCGCAATCTCGAAGGTTCGGATGCGGCCTTTGAGGATCCTGACGCAGAAATGCCCTGGGTGGGGCTTTGCTCGACCGTCACCGACATCTTCCACTTTACCGAGATGCTGCGCCGGGGAGGCGAATATCGCGGCGCGCGCATCCTCTCGCCCGTCACGGTGGAACGTACCCGGGTCAACGAGACGGGGAGCATGATCAACCAGCTTTATGGTCGCAACGCCATCGCGCGCGGCTGGGAGCCGGCCCCGGCCTATCTTTCCGTTGGCTTCTCGCTGAGCGGCGACCGGATCTGCCATCAGCAGATGGGTAGTTTGACGAGCCCGCAGACCTTCGGCCAGCACGGCCAGGGCAGCATGCTTTACTGGGTGGATCCCCGATGGGACGTGACATTCGTGTGTCTGTCGCACGGCGTGATGATCGAGGGCGAGAATTACGAGCGCTTCCAGAAGCTTTCCGATCTTGCCATTACATCCGTAATCTGAACCACGCTTCCGGCCCGGCTATCCGGCTCGTTTTTTTCGAAAGGTGTCGACATGAAGAGCGCGACCGACCTTTTTTCGGTTCAGAATTATGGCGTGGTCGTCACTGGCGGAGCGAGCGGCATCGGCCTTGGCTATGCCGAGGCGCTGGCCGCGAACGGCGCGCGCGTGACTTTGCTTGATCTTGATCCTGGGCGAATCGCCATCGAAACTGAACGGCTGCGCAATCTCGGTTTCTATGTGCGCGGGGCAGTGGTCGATGTCACGGACCACGCCGCGCTCGACGCGGCCATCGACGAGGCCGCCGCCGAATATGGGGGGCTGGATGTCGTTTTTGCGAATGCCGGCATCGATTCCGGCCCGGGTTATCTGGGGGCATGGATTGGCGGCCAGCGTCCGCGCCTCGATGAAGGGGCGCTGGAAAATTATTCCAACGAACGCTGGAACCGCATCGTAGACGTCAATCTGACCGGAGCGTTCGCAACGCTGCGTGCTGCTGCCCGCCACATGAAACCGCGCCGTTCGGGGCGGATGATCGTCACCACGTCGGCAGCGGCGCTCCGGTGCGAGCCGGCGATCGGCGTCGCCTATATGGCGGCAAAGGCGGGCGCCGCGCATCTGGTACGCAATGTCGCGCTCGAAATGGCCGCTTATGGGATCACGGTCAACGCGATCGCGCCGGGGATGTTCGTCACCAATATCGGGGGGGGGCACTTCAAGGACGAGAAGCTCCAGGCCGAGTTCGGAAAGGCCATTCCTGCCCATCGCGTGGGCTTTCCATCCGACATGTACGGCCTTGCCCTGTTTCTCGCGTCGCCAGCATCGGCTTATGTCACCGGGCAGCAGATCGTCATCGACGGCGGACTTTGCCTTGGCCAGGCGGACTGAGCGCCGGTGCGTTCAGTCCGCTTTCAGCAGTTCATGGACATAATAACTGTCCATATATTCGCGTAACGCCGTCACGCGGCCGCCATCCACTTCCACGGCCGTGACATAGTGATTGTCGTAGGAGCGGCCATCGCGCAGCCGGCCGCCGCCATGAGATTCCATGATCACCAGATTGCCGGACGAAACCAGGGTGCGCAGGGTGATCTGCGGAGAACCCGGTTCGAAAAGAGCCCTAATGGGGCGGATGAACTCGAATATCGCATCCGCCCCCCGATGGGATCCTTCTCCGGGTACGCCCCGCGCCATGACTGACCAGAGGACATTCTGGTCCATCAGCGCGCGCGTGGCTTCCCAGTCTTCCGCTCCCAGCGCCGCGAAGAATGCTGCCACGGTGCGCTCGGCGTCGTTCTTCGGTGTGAACATGGTTCAGCCCTCCAGAACCATGGCCCCGCGCGGCAGGCGTTCGCCGCGTGCATAGGCGGCGCGGCCGACGAAGAATTCCTCCAGCGGCCCGTCATAAGGCTTCACGCCGGATGCAGCGAGCGCGGATCGGAGCGATTCCATCTCCCACTCGCTCAGGCGGTGGATGGGCTGGCGTAACATGCCGCCATTGCCGCCGACCAGCCATTGCTGGAACTTGAAGCTGAGGAACGGATAAAGGCCGGAACCGGAAAGACGGCCGTGCAGGTTCCAGCTGGCGGACCGGACCGGGTCTATCGCCCAGTAGATTTCCATCGCCTCGTCGATCTGGCCGGCACGGAAATGGTTGAACATCCGCACCACGCGCTGATCGTCCTGCGACTGCCACATGTCGTAGCCCATTGCGCCCGCCCATTGCGCGCCCCTGTCGCCCACGACGAATGCCCAGGCGTTGTCGAGCGGATCGTTGATGAGCAGCTGATCGCCGACCGCCGAGAACACATGGGCTGAATAGTTGGGCGGGTTGAGGTTGCCAATCTTGAGGCCCACCATGTTGTCAATGTCGGCAAGACGGCGGATGATGTCGATGGATAATGTTCCGTGGCCGAACCGGCTGAGATCGAAGCGGGCGGCCGGATAGATATCCATGCACAGATCCACCGCATCGCATACAGCCTTCATCGTTTCGAAGACCTCCTGCTCGCTATCGGGGTGAAACTGGACGGGGGTGCCAAGCAGCACATGGTGACCACCCACCGACTGGAAATATTTGAGGAACTCCACGTCATTGCGGAAGGTATCGAGCAGAACCGGCGCTGAAACGAGAATGCGCCCCCGCGCCTCATCGCACACGATGCGGACGAATTCGCAGCGCTCCGCCATCGTCATGGATGTCGATTCCACGGCGGCGAGGACAGAAAACATGCCGTGCCTGATGTAATAGTCCACATCATGCCGGATGCCATCCTCATCGAGACGGCTCAAATCCGGCGTAAAGGACGGCATCAGCGTTCCTTCGAGACCATTATAATTATGTTTGGCCCAAGATTTCGCTTCCTTGCGTGTGAATTCCATCCGTCTCTCCAAAGTATCTGCCGCAGGCGGCGCTTTGCGATCGCTCCACACGTTAGCGGGAACGACGGGCCGGCCACCTATCGCCCCGGATAGGTGCCTGGCGGGCGGTGCATTTCCTATCGCTTCGGAAACATTTGGAGAGGCGGACATGGAGGAACGGACGCGGGATAGGCTGGCGGCTATTGCCGACACCCACGAGATCGCCAATCTACAGGGCCGCTACATGTATTATCTGGAAGCGCATCGCTATCGGGAGGTGCTGGCGCTGTTCGCGCGCAACGATCCGGACGTGTCGGTGGAGATCGGAGAGGGCGGCGTCTATGTCGGCCGGGCGAAGGTTGAGGCGATGTTTCTCCACGTCCTCAAGCCGTTTTTCACCCTGCCCGGGATGATGCCGCTGCATATGCTCACCACTCCGGTGATCGAGGTCGAGCCCGGCGCCTTGCGCGCGCAGGGCATGTGGCAGACGCTCGGGTGCAACAGCTTTCCAACCGAATCGGGTCTGAAGGCTGTGTGGCAGCAGGGCGCCTATGACAATCTCTATGTGAAGGAGGAAGGGCGGTGGCGGATTCTACGCATGCGCTGGCTCGCCAACTTCCGGACATCCTTCGATAAGGGATGGGTCGAGGAGCCGCTGCACCATCTTGCGCCGCTCGACTTGGACAGGTTTCCGCCGGAACATCGGCCCGATCTACCGGCCAGCGGCGCTTTCGAAAGCTATGATCCCATGGCTGTTCGGCAGCGCGCTCCTCTGCCGCCGGAGCCAGCCCCAGATCAGGAATCTCGCCACTTACCTCCCTATCTCGCGGGATAGGTAAACTTCTCGGACGAGCGGGTAGTATTTGATTCGAAGGAACAGCAATAATCAGCAGGAGGGGTCTTAGATGACTTTGCAAAAGATACATTTCCTCTGTGCGGCAAGTGCAATGGCTTTGGCCCTGCCGCCTGCCGGTGCGCAGGCGCAGACGGAACCGGCGAGTGCCGAGGCTGCGGGAGGACAGATCGCTGACATTGTGGTGACCGCGCGCTTCCGTGAGGAAAAACTTCAGGACACGCCGCTCGCCATTACTGCCGAGAGCGGTGAGACGCTTGCCGCCAAGAACATCAATAATGTTCAGGATATGGGCCGCATCGTTCCCAATGCTTTCATCACGCCGGGCGCTGCCGCCGTGGGTGCGACGCCTGCGGTCTCCTTGCGCGGCGTCTTCCAATCGGACTTTAATTTCGCATTCGAACCGGGCGTCGGCATCTATATCGACGACGTCTACCACAGCACGCTGATGGGTTCGGCGCTCGACCTCATGGATATCGAGCGGGTGGAAGTGCTCCGCGGGCCGCAGGGTACCCTGTTCGGCAAGAATACGCTCGGCGGCGCGATCCGTCTGCAATCCAAGGCGCCCTCGGGTGACAATGGTGGCACGGTCGAAGTTGCCTATGGCAGCTTCAATCGACTGGACCTCAAGGCCAGCGTTGACCTGGCGGTTATACCCGACCGCGTGTTCATGCGCGTCGCGGGCGTTTCACGCAGCGTCAAGGGCTATCAGAAGATCCTCGACTATACTTGCGACATGTTCCAGCGCGGTACGCCAGCATTGGCGGGTTACGGCGATGGCTTCGGGCCCGGCGGCGTGGTTGTTGCGCCCGGCAGCGCGCAGGATCTGGCGGCGGCCATTCCTTCCGTTCTCATCAATTCGGGCTCAATCAGCGACATGACGGCGCAGGCGAACGGTCAAAGCTGTGGCCTGGGCCGTACGGGCGGGGAAAAGCTGAATGCTGCCCGAGCAATGCTGCGCATCTTGCCCAGCGATCGCCTCGAGATCAATCTGGCGGCGGACTACACGGCTGATGATCGGGATGTGAATCCGGATACGCTGATCAAAGTCACCAATCCGATCCTTTCCAGTCGGACGGCACCGCCGGATTTCTTCTTCAGCGTGGTGCGCGATCAGCTTCTGCAGGATCATGGCCTCGTTTATGACGACCGCTTCGTACCGAGCGATCCCTACACCACTTACGCGACCAACCGGGACCTCATCAGCGGCCGGTCCCAGCCCAACACGGCCAGTGTCCACGCCTGGGGTCTGCAGGGCAAGCTCGATTACGAGATCAGCGACGATGTGAAGGCCAAGCTGATCCTGGCACATCGCGAATACCAGAGCTGGTTCTCTCATGATTCCGATATTTCGCCGCTCGGATTCGGACTTAACGGCAATGACATCACCCACCGGCAGTTCACCGGCGAATTCCAGTTGCTCGGCCGGGCATTCAACGGGCTCCTCGACTGGACCTTGGGCGGCTTCTACCTTGACGGCAAGAGCCATATGGGCGGCGCGATCGACTATGTTGTTCTGCACTTCCTGCAGAATGACAGCTTCAAGGACACTGCCAAGTCCGCCTTCGTCCACGGCGTCTTTCACTTGAGCGACCGGTTCAGCCTGACCGGYGGCCTCCGCTACTCGAGCAACAAGAAGGAATTTACCTTCGACCATATCGGGAGCGGCTTCCCGGTTCTGACGCAGAGCGCAATCACGAAGCGGCTCGACTGGACCGTGAGTGCGGATTACAAGGTTACCGACAAGATGCTGGTTTACGGTGTGGTGTCTACCGGATTTCGGCCGCGTTCGATCAACCCGCGCCCGCTGACCCCCAGCCAGTTCGCTCCTATCCCCGGCGAAAAGCTGACTAGCTATGAGATTGGCACGAAGGGCGATTATTTCGATCGCAAGCTGCGCGTGAATCTTGCCGCTTTTTACAGCGACTATAAAAGCCATCTGCGCCAGCTCAACGGCTTCGAATGCGTAGGCGCCAGCCCGGCTGTTGGAGTGGTGTTCGATCCGGTCAATTGCCCCGCCGGATCCTCGCCTTTCACCTGGTTCTACTATGTGGGCGAAAAGGCGAAGATCTACGGTGCCGAAGCGGAGATCACGATCGAGCCGACCGACGGCCTGATCATCAACGGCGCGCTGGGCTACAACAAGTTCAAGTCCAATGGCACGGGCCCGGCCTTCTTCGATCCGAGCAACCGTATCCAGCCGCAGTTGAATGCCAGCGCCGGCATCCAGTACAGCTTCCCGGCTCCGGGCGGTACGCTGACGCCGCGACTGGATTGGCGCTACCAGAGCCTGATGACCTACAACCCGGCGCCGACCATGGCGACCGCCCCGCTGTTCAATGTGCCTGCACATTCGGTCTTTGATGCCAAGCTCACCTATGAACTCGGGGAGAAGTGGCAGGCCGCCCTCTCCGTAACCAACCTGTTTGACAAGTTCTACTTCAACAACAAGTTCGGGCTCACCGGCTTCAACGTGTCGGGCTCGCCGGCTCGGCCGCGCGAATGGCTGCTCTCGGTCAAGCGCACTTTCTGATCTGCGAACTCAATGGGGAGCGAGCGTGCGGAATGCCGTGGCCGCTCCCCTTTTTAGATTGGATGCAAATGAACAAGATAATGAGCCTGAGGCATGCCGCTGCCGCTGCCATTTTTGTCGCCACGCTGCTTCCCCAGGGCGCACAGGCTGGCGTGAAGCCCAGAAACGCAGCCGAGCGGACCGTCGTCGGCTTGCTCGACATGGCCTTCAACCAGAAAAAGCCTGCCGAAGCCTGGCAGCGCTATGGCGGATCCTATTACAAGCAGCACAACCCGACGGCGCCGGATGGCAAGGAGGCCATCATCGGCCTGCTTAGCGCGTGGCTGCCGACTGTTCCCAACCTTCGCTACGATATCAAGCGGATCATCTCGGATGGCGAGATGGTGTGGGTTCATTCCCACGTCACCACCGGATCGGAAGATCGCGGCAACGCCGTGGTGGACATCTTCCGCCTGGAAAAGGGCAAGGTCGTCGAACATTGGGACGTCGGGACGGCCGTCCCGGAAAAATCGCTTAACGGCAATACGATGTTCTGACCGCCACGATGACCACCTTTGACGAACATTTCGACTATGTAATCGCGGGCGGCGGAACGGCGGGTTGCGTACTGGCGGCGCGGCTGAGCGAGGATCCGGCCATCCGGGTGCTGTTGATCGAGGCCGGCCCTCCACCCGACAGTCTCTGGATCCGTATGCCGGCGGGCATGGGAAGGCTGTTTGTCAATCCGCGGTACAACTGGTGTTTTGAAAGCGAGCCTGAGCCGCACCTCGACAATCGGGTCCTTTACTGGCCACAGGGCAAGGCTCTGGGCGGATCCAGTGCGATCAACGGAATGGCCTTCGTCCGCGGCCATGCAGAGGATTTCGACAACTGGGCAGCTCTTGGAGCGACGGGTTGGTCGTGGAATGATGTCCTCCCTTATTTCCGTAAACTGGAAAGTCGCGATGGATCCCCCATGCGCGGCGGGGCCGGTCCTCTTCCGGTTTCCGATCCGCGCTATGTCCATCCCAGCGCATATGCCTTCATCGAGGCCGCCAAAGCATGCGGCGTGCCGGCAAATCCTGACTATAATGGCGAACGGCAGGAAGGCGTCGGCCTGCTTCAGTTCACCATCCGCAACGGCCGGCGGGCGAGCTCCGCCGCTGCTTACCTGAAGGATGCGGCCAAACGGCCGAACCTGACCATTCGAACGGGTGCCCATGTCCGGCGGGTTCTCTTCTCCGGATTGCGCGCCACCGGGATCGCCTACACTCGAGATGGCCGGGAACGTGCCGCCGGAGCCTCTCTCGAGGTGATAGTTGCGGCAGGCGCGATCGGGAGCCCCCGCCTGCTGTTGGCTTCCGGAGTTGGGGACGCAGAGGAGCTGCGATCGCTCGGCATCTATCCCGTCACCGACCTTCCCGATGTCGGACGGCACCTTGTCGACCATCCCTATCTTCACCTGACCTTTGGCGTTGCCAGTAACGCTTCGCTCAACCCCATGCTGCGGGGATGGCGTGTCTATGCCCAGGGCGCGCGCTGGCTGCTTACCCGGAAGGGCCCCCTGACCATCGGCGCCTCGCAGGCCGTGGCCTTCATCCGCAGCAGTGACGCAGTGGACCGGCCAGATCTTCAGATCAATTTCCGTCCCATCAGCCACAGCTTCGACAAGGCGGGGCGGCTCGGCCCTGATCCGGCGTCGCGCATCACGGCCGCCATCTGCGTATTGCGGCCGGAATCGAAAGGGCGGGTCTGGCTGAAGTCGCCGAAGGGCGTCCCGGCGATGATCGGGGGCTATGCCCGCGCCACAGCGGATCAGGATGCGCTCGCCGCCGGCGTGGAATGGACGCGGCGTATATTCGCAGCGGGGCCGTTGGGGCAGATCGTGCTTTCGGAAGACAAGCCCGGGCTGTCCAGAACCGGATTCGATGGCCTTCGCCGTTTCATCCGTGAGACCGTCCAGCCCATGGGCCATCCGGTCGGAACCTGCCGGATGGGGGACGGCCCTGGAACGGTCGTCGACTCCCGCCTGCGCGTCCATGGCATCCGCGGGCTGCGCGTGGCCGATTCTTCGGTGATGCCGGACATGGTCTCCGGCAATACGGCCGCGGCAACCTACATGATCGCCGAAAAGGCGGCGGACATGATCCGCGCCGATCGGCGTGGGGCTTAGGAGGCTAGGTCGTGGCGCAGGAGCATATCAGGCGATGGGTTATCGGGGACGTGGAAGTGTTCCGCATCGTCGAAATATTCCGTGAGCAGATCGACCCCCAGTTCATGTTTCCAGATTGCACGCCCGAAATCGTGCAGAGGCATGAATGGCTGAAGCCGCTGCATGCCACAGCCGATGGCGAGATCATTCTTGCGTTTCAGGCGTTCGCCGTCCGGGCCGGCGATCGCCGGATCATGATCGACACCTGCATCGGAAACGATAAATACCGCTTCGCCCCGATCTTCCACATGCGTCACGGCGATTTCCTGTCCGATCTGGCGTCGGCGGGATTTGCACCCGAAGAGGTCGACACCGTGCTGTGCACGCATCTTCACCTCGACCATGTCGGATGGAACACCCGCCTGGTCGATGGCCGCTGGACGCCAACCTTTCCCAATGCCCGCTATCTCCTGAGCAAGGTCGAGCTCGAGTTCATCCGCAATCTCGTCGGCACGCCCCACGCGGAGATCGACCATCTGTCGGACTCGCTGCAGCCCATTTTCGATGCGGGCCTCGCCGACTTTGTCGAGAGCGACCACAGGGTCTGCGACTCCCTCTGGCTGGAACCGACGCCCGGTCACACGCCGGGGCATGTCAGCGTTCGTATGTCCTCTCAGGGGCAGAATGCCGTGATCACAGGCGATGTCATGCACCATCCACTACAATGTGCCGAACCGTGGCTGCGCAATCGCTTTTGCAACGATCACGACCACAGCAGGGCAACGCGCCTGGCTTTCCTGGAGCGGTATCAGGATAGCGACGTGATGGTGATCGGCAGCCATTTCGCTGAGCCGACCGCCGGATGGATCAGGCGGGACGGCGATCGTTGGCGCCTCTGCCACGACTGACCAGTCCGACGTTCTTCGCAGAAACACGCCCCGGCCGCGACCGGGGTGTTTGGGTCTAACCTCTGCCTGGCCGCTACTCGGCGGCGGAGATGGCGATGTCCGACAGACGCTGAAAACGTTCGATATTGTCTGCTTCCGGTAAAAGCTTTGTGGTCAAGCATACGAAGCTCATGTCGAGCTCCGGGTCCACCCAGAACAATGTGCTGCCCGCGCCGTGATTGCCGAAGGATCCGCGTGTGGCGAGTGTACCGAATTGGTGGTGGCAGATCTGTTCGCCCCGCAACGAGAAGCCTAGACCGATATAGGCCGGATAGGGCAGCCAACCACGGCCGAGCGCCATGGTCTTGTAAATCTCGTTGGGAAGGTCTGCCGTCATATTGCGGGTGGCAAGGTTCACCGTGCGCGGCGATATGATTCGTGCCCCGTCCAGCTCGCCTCCCCGTCGCAGCATCTCGGCGAACCGCCAGATGTCGTGCGCGGTGGAGACAACGCCCACCCACGGCATTTCCGCCTCCGGATCCTCGAACGCGGCATGCGGGCCTTCGACATTGCTGCTGGGGTGGGTAGCGGGGAAACTCGCAGGAAGTTCGGGCACGATATGCCGGTTCTTGAGGTCCGGCCGGACGCCAACAGCGGTGCTGTGCATGGCAAGGGGCTGCAGCAGATCCTCAGCGACAATGTCGCGGAACCGGCGGCCCTTCGGATCGATCCGCCGCAGCATCTCGCCCATCAGGGCATGCGCGGCCATGGGGGAGTAGGCGACTTTCCCTCCCGGTTCGTCCTCGCCGTGAACATGCTCGCAGATGGCCTGAACGATCACGTCCAGCCTGTCGACGGGCATTCCGGGTCGCGGCGTGAAAAAGGAGGGCAGGCCGGTGCGGTGCGTCAGCAAATGTTCCAGACGGATGTTTTCGCGCGGCTTGCCGGAAAATTCCGGAATGACGTCTGAAATCTTGGTAGTGAGCGCAAGCCGTCCTAGCTCAACGGCCCGCAGGATCAGGATGTTGGTCAGGCCCTTGGTCAGCGAAAAGAGGCTGAAAACGGAATCCTTTTCCACCGACCTTGTATCATCGCTGCGCCGGGTGCCGAGGGCTTCATGAAGGCCGATCTCGCCATGCCGCGCAACGATGATGGTCGCGCCCAGATAGCGACCCTGGGCGATGTCGCCCTCTATCGTTTCCTTCAGATGTCGCAGTCTGTCGCTGCTCAGCCCTCTCATTGCATCTGTATTCATCTTTTGCCCTTTACGGTGGGATCATTTCCTTTGAGGCTTCGGCACCCGAAGCTCCTGCTTCTGACGTAAAGGGGTTGCGGGGTAGAGCGACCTATCCCTGAGATAGGGGTAGGTAGGGAGCGGATGGCTACATTGACGGTTGCACGCTTTTCGTTTTGCCGGGGAACGAAAAGGCGTAGCGGGAGAGTCGCGCACAAGACGCGGCAAGGGAGTCGGAGCTGAACGATGGCCGCCAAGTCGGATACTGGGCGAGTTTCGCATTATAGCCGCGCGAGGATGCGGTTGCCCACGCAGGCGTTGATCGATCGGCCGCGGCTGCTGTCGCTTCTGGAAAGGCAGGGTTCGGCCCGATTGTTTTTCGTTCAGGCGCCTGCGGGTTACGGCAAGACCAGCCTGCTCCAGCAATGGGCCCGGCGGTGCGCGGAACAAGGCGCCATCATCGGCTGGCTCAGTCTCGATGCGCGGGATCGTGATTCGATGTCTTTCGCGCAACATCTGGCTCTCGCCTTTGATGAACACCATCGGCCGGAGCCGGACGCCGCGAACCCTGACAATGTTCAAAAATATTATGGCTGGCAGGCTATTATCCAGCAGCTGTGCGACCGCTTCATCGACGGGGGCAGGTCCTGCTACATCTTCCTGGATGATGTGCAGCGGCTGAAAGATGCCGATGCCATGGCATGCCTGGAAATGCTCATCAGCGACGCGCCGCCGGAAGTAAAGCTCGTGCTTTCCACGCGCGAGGATGCAGGAATCGCGCTGGGTCGTTTGCGGGCGCAGCATGACCTGGTGGAATTGAGGGCGGAGGATCTTCGCTTCCTTGAAGCGGAAACGCAGTCCTTCCTTGCCAGCAAGGGCCTTGCCCATCTCGACCCTGGTCAGGTGCGTCTGCTGCAGGACCGCTCGGAAGGCTGGATCGTCGGCATCAAGCTGCTCGGCATCGCACTCAGCCTCGAGCCGGAGAACCAGAAAATCCTGGAAAGCTTCAGCGGAGAACGCCGCCAAATCGCGGATTTCTTCGTCGAGGACGTCTTTTCGCGCCAGCCCGAAGATCTGCGCGATTTTCTCATGCGAACCTCGGTGCTTGATCGTTTCTGTCCCGCCATGTCGGACGCCGTGCTGGCGATTGAAGGCAGTCGGGAAATGATCGACCGGTGCGAAGCCGCCGGCTTGTTCCTGCAGGCGCTGGACCAGACGCGCGGCTGGTACAGATTTCACCACCTTTTTGCCGGCTTCCTCCGCCGCCAGTTGCAGGACCAGATGCCGGGGGCCACCGCCGGGCTATATCGCCGTGCCGCGGAATGGCTGACGGGTGCTGGTCTGCATGTCGAGGCGTTTGACTATGCGCTGAAGGGGCAAGACCCGATCTACGCGGCGGAAATTCTCGACGCGCATTGCGAATCCATGTTCGCCGCCGGCTTTCAGTCCACCGTGCAGGCCATGGCGGAGCATCTGCCCCCGCACATATTGGGGCTCTACCCTCGTCTGATGCTGATCGTCGCCTGGAGGCTGATCGCGCAATGGCGGATCGCCGAGGCGCGAAGCCTGGTGGCCGTTTCGCAAACCCGCCTGCAGGAAATGGAGCAGGCGACGTCCCCCCTGACTCTCCTCGATTGGTTGAAGATGCTCGTGGTTCACCGGGAAAGCCAGATCGCCCATGCGGCTTATGAGCTTGAAACGCTCGAAAGGTTGTGCATGCAGGCCACCGCCAGGGATCATGATCTCGACTCAAACCCCTATTTGATGGGGAGTTTCTACAACTCGCTGCAGTATGCGCAGAGGGAACAATATAAGCTGTCCAAGATAGACTGGTTCGATACGGCGGCGCGTCAACAGGTCAAGCGAACCGGCAGCCAGCATGGCGAACTCTTCATCGCCGCCATATCCGGCCCTTCCTACATCATGATGGGTCGGACGGATCATGCGGAAGCCTTGCTCCAGTCCGCGCTTGAAGTGGCGCAGCGCATTGCCGGCCGCAACGATCCCCTTGGCGCGGTCGTCGCTCCTGCCCTTGCTTATCTCCATTACGAACGCAACGATGTCAGCAAGGCGGAAGCCCTGATCGACCACTATATGCCCATGGCCACCTCGGCCGGCTTCGTCGACCAGCTGCTGCTTGGCTGGACCACCAAGTCGCGGTTGGAGACGTTGAGGGGGGAGATCGATGCGGCGCTGGGTACCTTGCAGGAAGCGGCCGAATTCGGCGCCCGGCATGATCTGGACCGTCTTCGGATAGGTGCCAATGTGCAGCAGCTCCGCCTTTTGCTGCGCCTTGGCCGGCCCGACGATGCTCATCGCTTTGCGCGAAGCCGCGGACTCCGCAATCACCGCGCCGCCAACCTCTCGCGAGGCCAGTTCAGATACACCACCCTGGATGCAAGTGTTGCGCTCGCCACCTGCCGGTTGCTTGCGGCGGATGACCAGTTCGGCGACGCGCTGGCGCTGGCGCGGCAATGGCGGTCCTTCGTGTCTGCTGCCCAGGCGACCCACGCGGCGGTGGAATGGGACGTGCTTGTCGCCGAATTGCTGCTGATGTCGGGCGAGCGCCTCGCGGCACAGCGCGCGCTAACACAGGCGATCGCAAATGCCGCGCCCGGCCGCTTCGTTCGGCGTTTCCTGGACGAGGGGGAACCAATTGCCGGTCTGCTGCGACAGATGAGTCAGACCGAACGGCAAAAAGAAGAATGTTCCGAGCGTTTCCTTCAGTTGTTGGCAGCCGATCTGGGGCTGATGGAGGAAGCGGAACAGGACGATGAGGACGAGGATGGCGTCGCGATTTGCGGGAAAATGAGCGGTCGTGAGATCGAAATCTTGACCCTTGCAAGCAACGGAATGCTTAACCGGCAGATCGGGGAAAAGCTCGGCCTCACCGAAGGCACGGTGAAATGGTATCTTCAGCAGGTTTTCGACAAGGTCGGTATCCGCAACCGCAAGCAGGCAGTGGCGCGTGCGCGTCGTCTGGGCCTCATACGCTGACTGCCGGCGAGGGTGGGAAAGGGTCGGGCGGCGGAAAAAGACTCTCCCGCCGCATCCTTCGCTTCACCAGGAACCCATCTGGCCCTTGAGCCGCCGCACCGTATCGCGCCGCCCGGCCTCCATTTCCAGGCGTCCGGGATCGACGGGCAGGTCGTGGCGGATGCACGCCATCAGCTCCCGATGCAGTTCCTCCATCTCTTCGACGAACTCGGGGTGGCCGATGATGTAGGGTCGGTTTTCGCGTACCGCGTCCAGCACTGCGCGCCCCAGATCCATCGGATCCATGCCATATTGCTGTGCGACCGCGAAGCTCGCGCTGACTTCGTCGATCTCGTCGCCGCCTTCGGCCACCTTCTGCTTCGCCCCGTCGAGGATTCTGCTCTTGGTAAGACCTGGGAACAGGCAGGAAACCCCAATCCTGTCCGGCACCAGCGAGAGCCGCAGCGAATCCGAAAGGCCGCGGACCGCGAACTTGCTCGTGGTGTAGATCCCGCCGGCATCCGGCAGCGGCAGGATGCCGGCCATGGATGAGGTGTTGACGATATGGCCTCCTTCGCCATGCCGGCGAATGCGGGGCACCATGGTCACGATGCCGTTGATCACGCCGCCCAGGTTGATGTCCATCATCAGGTCCCAGTCGTCATATCCCGCGCGGCTCATCAACTCGGCCATGCCGATGCCGGCATTGTTGCAGAGCAGGTGAATCTTGCCAAAGCGCGCCTCGGCCTCGTCGGCGGCCGCCGCAAAGGCGGCGCGATCCCGCACATCGAGCTGGATCATCCTATATTCCCGGTTGTCGCCGGAAAGTTGATCCGCCGCGTCATCCAGATTGGCACGAGAATAGTCGGCGACGACGACCTTCATACCCGCGCCCAGGAACGTCCGGGCCATGGCGAATCCGATGCCACTCGCCCCGCCCGTGATGAAAGCGACCTTGCCTTCCAGCTGCTTCATGTTCCTGTCTCTCCTCTCTTATTGTTTCCGCGCTTTATGGGCGGCGACCATGTCTGCGAACAATGGGTTGTGGGTCGGAACGCCATAGGACTCCGCCGTCTCCAAATCCTCCGCTCCCAAAGGAAACCCGGTCATGATGGCGGCCAGTCGCTGTTCGACACCTGCGCGAAACTCGCCGTGGGTGAACAGATACAGCTGGTTGGCGCGAATCGCTTGCACAACCAACCTCCCGCTTTCGAGCGGAGCAAGCCCGCCCGCGAAAAGAGGGGCCTGAGCCAGTCGGTCCTCGATCTCCTTCAGTCCGGTGTCGGAATATTGAGCCGGCCGCAGCTTGGCCACCTCATGGATATTCGTGGCCGTGGGGCCGGGCATCAGGACGGTCACGCCGATCCCGTCTTCGTAGAGTTCTGAATAGAGAGCTTCGGATAAGCCGACGATAGCCGCTTTCGAGGTGATATAGGCAGCACCTCCGCCCATCGGTACCATCGCGCCGATGGACGAGGTATTCACGATATGGCCCTCCTCCCGCGCCAGCATCCGCGGCAGGAAGGTCTGGATGCCGTTCACCACGCCGCCGATATTCACGGAGAGCGTCCAGTCCCAGTCCGCAAAGCGGCTGGTTTTCGCCCCGCCCAGAACGCCGACGCCAGCATTGTTGCACAGGATCGAAACTGGTCCCAGCCTTGCCTCCGCCTCGTCAGCCGCCGCAGCAAAGCCCTGCCGGTCGGTAACGTCGAGGCGGATGAAATGAAACTCGCCATCACCGGAAAGCTGCCGGATCGCGCTTGCAATGTGATCTTCCCACACATCGGCAATCGCCACCTTCGCTCCCGCCTCTGCCAAGGCCCGGGCCATGCCGAGCCCGATGCCGCTGGCGCCGCCCGTGACGAAAGCGGTCTTCCCAGAAAGGTCCTTCATGGTCGCTCCTCCCAGCCACCATGATTTCATTCATGCGGGTAAAACTTACCTACCTATCTTCGCGCACCGGCCGGATAGGTAGGTGGTTTGCTTGCCTCCATGGTTATCATCGCGGGAATGGGTGAGGAGCGACGCCGTATGAAGCTGAGTGACATGTTCGATGTGACGGGGCAGGTGGTCATAGTCACGGGGGGAGCGAGCGGCATCGGCCTCGCCATCGTCGAAGTCTTTGCCAAGCACGGCGCGCGCGTAAGCATTTTCGACCAGAACGGCTCCTTGGCCGAAGAAGAAGCGGCGCGGCTGGGGGCATTGGGGCAGGAAGTTCGCGCCGTGCAGGTGGACGTGACCGATCGGGCGGCGGTGAATGCGGCTGTGGACCAGTGCGCCGAGCTATATGGACAGATCGACGTCCTGTTCGCGAACGCTGGAATCGATCCGGGCAGTTCGGTGCTTAGCCCCGACGGCGAAAGAAGTGTGGAAGGGGCGCTGGAGAATTATGATGATGCCCACTGGGACCGGGTGATCGACATCAGCCTGAACGGCATGTTCACGACGGTCCGTGCGGTGGTCCGCCACATGAAGCCGCGCCGGCAGGGACGGATCATCATCACGACGTCGGTGTCCTCGGTCCGGGCCTTTCCCATCGGTATCGCCTATTCCGCGGCAAAGGCGGGTGCCGCTCATTTCATGCGCAATGCGGCTCTGGAACTCGCGCGCTACAACATCCTTGTAAACGCCATCGCGCCGGGGCCCTTCGTAACCAACATCGGAGGAGGTTTCGTTCGCGACCCGGGGGTGCAGAAGAAGATGGCATCCATGATTCCGCTGGGACGGCTGGGAAATGTGGAGGAAATGAAGGGACTGGCGCTTTTCCTCGGCTCGCCGGCCTCCAGCTTCATGACGGGCGCGGAAATCTTCAACGATGGTGGCCTCGCCCTCGGGTCGCCTATCGATTGAGGCTCCTCCTATCTCTCGGGATAGGTCCTCCGGCGAGAAATATGCGGAACATTGCGGCCACTTACCAATGGAGAAAGCGCTTGCAGCAGCTATTGTCGCCTTATCAGCTCGGAAATCTGGAACTGCCAAACCGCATAGTGATGGCTCCGATGACCCGGGCGCGGGCTGTCGGCGACGGCTTGCCGCATGATGCTGCCGGAACCTATTACACCCAACGCGCTTCTGCCGGACTCATTATCACTGAAGGAAGTCAGATAAGCTATCAGGCGCGGGGTTCAATCCGCACACCGGGCATTCATACGGACGCGCAGGTGAAGCGGTGGATCGCGGTGACCGAAGCGGTTCATGCCGCCGGGGGGCGTATCGTTCTGCAGCTATGGCATGTGGGCCGAGCATCCCACCCTGATTTCCAGGATGGCGGTCTGCCTATCGCGCCTTCCGCCCTTCCAGTCGAAGGTGATGCTTTCACCGCGGAAGGACTCAAGCCGATCCCCGTGCCCCGCGCGCTGGAAACCACCGAGATGCAGGGCATTGTCGATCAGTACGCGCAAGCCGCCGGCCGGGCGCGGGAAGCGGGCTTCGACGGCGTGGAAATCCACGGGGCCAATGGCTATTTGCTCGACCAGTTCCTGCGCGATGGCTCGAACCAGCGGGCCGATCGGTACGGCGGCAGTGTCGAAAATCGGGCGCGTCTGCCGCTGGAGGTCGCGGAAGCGGTGGTCGCTGAGTGGGGGGTGGAGAAGGTCGGCTATCGCGTATCGCCGGCCTTCTCCATGTATTCCATGTCGGACTCCGATCGGGCGGCCACCTTCGGCTACCTGGCCGGCGCACTATCAGGGAAAATCGGCTATCTCCATGTCATTGAGCCCATAGCGGGGCCCGCCGAAGTTCCGCACGCGGAGCGTATCACCCCGCTACTTCGAAAAAAATTCGAAGGCACGTTGATCGCCAACGGAGGCTATGACCAGGCATCGGCGGAGCGCGCCATCAGCGGCGGAGGAGCCGATCTTGTAGCCTTCGGCGTCCCGTTCATCGCCAACCCCGATCTGCCCCGGCGCTTTGCTGAAGGAGCGCCCCTGGCTCAGCCCGATCCGGAAAGCATCTATGAGGGGGAAGAAAACGGCTATGTCGATTACCCTCTCCTCCAGGAAGCCGTCGGCTGAACAATTCGATCTATTCAAAATCGGAGCCGAATAGGGTCCGACAAAAAGATGAGGAAAGACGATGGCGGGAGCGGGCGAGGCGCTGGCGGGCGCGATAGAAACAGGTAAAGGCCGGCCAGCCCTCTGGAGCTACGAAAACCGCATGGTCCTCGTGACCAGCCTGATCATTTCATTTCTTGCCTTCGACCGTTTGTCTACTGGCTATGTCGGGCCTTATCTCATCAAGGCTTTCGGCCTCAGCAACACTGAACTGGGAGCACTTTATTCCATACAAGCGCTAACGGTTGCGCTGTCCGGCTACTGTTTCGGCAGGCTGTCCGACGCGACTGGCAGGCGCAAGCGCCTCCTGGTTCCGATGTTGATCGTATCCGCCGTCTGCTCCCTCGGGTCGCTCCTGGTGCAGAGCTATTTGATGCTCATGATCTTGCGGCTGGTCATGGGGGGGGCGTTGGGCGGCATGTCGCCCGTCGCCCAATCAATCGTTTCATCACAGTCCTCGCCACACCGCATCGGTCTCAATATCGGCATTCAAACGCTGCTGATGTTTTTGGTCAGCCAGATGTTGGGGCCGATCATCTTCACACGGCTGGCCGGCCAATGGGGCTGGCATGCCGCCTATCTTGCATCGGCCCTGCCGTTCCTGATTCTGGCTCTTGCCGTGGGATGCACGCTTGCGGAAAGTAACGCACCTCCTGCCGCGGCGCTTGCAACCGGAGAAACCGATTCAAACAAACAGCACCGCGCGGCGGCACCGCGCAATGTCTGGCTCAGCATCGGCATGTCCGCATGTTTCATGCTGTGGCTTGTGATCCACACCACCTTTCTGCCGCTTTATCTGGTGCAGATGCGTGGCTATACCCCGACCGAAGCGGGATATATGCTGAGCGTTCTTGGCGTTGCGGGCTGCGTGGGCGGCCTTGGCCTTCCCATGCTGTCGGACCGGGTGGGGCGGAGGGCTGCGCTGGTGCTGGGAATGTCCTTGGCGCTCCTCGTTCCGCTAGCCGCTCTGTTCTGGACGGGCTCTCCGCTGGTTCTCGCCGTCCTGTTGTTCATTGGATGGACGAGCGTAGGATGCCTGCCCATCTACGCGGTGGTCGTGCCGGGGGAATCGATATCGCCTGACAAGGTGGCCGCCACCATTGCGCTGACGATCGGTGCGGGCGAAGTGGTTGGCGGCGTCATCGGACCGGTGCTCGCAGGCCAGCTGGCCGATAGCTTCGGCCTTTCAGCGCCCTTCTGGTTCACATCCGCCGCTGTGCTGGTCTGCCTGCTGCTCGCGCTGTGCGTCCAGCGCCCCCAGCCAAATGGCTGAACGATTCCGAGGCCCCAAGTTCGGCGGCGAAATCTCTCCCACGCGCCTCGGCTTGGCTCGGGGCGAACGGATTTACCTAAAGCCATCAAGATGTGGTTCTGCGGCTGGAGATAGGACCGACCCATAATGGCCGAGCCCGCGGATCATGCCATCCGGCGCGCCAAGATGAACGCCCCGTGGGACGGCCGATCCCGAGGTGCCCGAGGATGAAGTTGTCGCGGAACTCTTCCTCCCGCTGAAGTGATCCGAGTCAAATACCACTAGAGCGTCGAGCCATTAATCTGCAACATATCCGGCGTGCTTGAGGTAGTTCCGGCATTCATCGGGCGAGTAGAGATCGCAGATTGAGCCGACGGCCTGCCACAGGGCATCAATGGTTCTGGCTTTGGCCGTTCGCAGAAGCGCTTTGAGCTTGGCGAAGGCCATCTCGATGGGATTGAGATCGGGACTGTAGGGCGGCAGGTAGAGGAACCAGGCGCCGCGCTCCTTGAGGACCGCGGCAGCCTTCTGGCTCTTGTGGCTGGAGAGGTTGTCGAGAATTACCATGTCACCGGGCTTGAGCGTCGGAGCGAGTTGGGTCTCGACATAAGCCTCGAAGATGTGACGGTTCATCGGTCGGTCGATCACCCAAGGCGCGGTCAGTCCGTCATGGCGCAAGGCAGCAATGAAGGTCTGGGTACCCCAGTGGCCGAAGGGCGCCTTCATCTTGAGCCGCTGGCCCCGACGAGCGCGGCCCCTGAGCCGGGTCATCTTGGTGGTTGTGCCGGTTTCGTCGATGAACACCAGCCGTTCCGGGCGTTTTTTCATCCACGGCTGGCGGTGCACTGTCCATATTCGCCGCCTTCGGACGATGTCAGCGCGATCGGTTTCGCTCGCCAGCAGCGTTTTTTTTGACGGTAAAACCGTGCCGGATCAGCAGCCGTGACAGCGAGGCCGGGTGCGCCTTCACCCCGCGCTCGGCCAAAAGCCGCGCTGCCAGTTCCGGCATGGTGATGTCGCCATCGGCTTCCACCCAGCCCACAAGCACCTCGACATGGGCCGCAAGCAGGCCGTTCCCCGCCGGGCGACCCTGCCGGGCTGGAGCCAGTGACCCCGTATGCGCCTTGCGCTGCGCCAGCCGAACCGCAGTCGCCGCACTTACTCCGAACCGCCGTGCCGCAGCACGGCACGATTGGCCGCGCTCAATCTCGCCGATAATCCGAACCCGAAGATCAACCGAACTGCTCTTGCCCATGATCCACCTCCAAATAGGGTGAATCACAAATCTCTCGCCAAGGGAATCCCCGGCGATTCAGATTTCAGGTCCGACGCTCTAGCATAATGTCGCTTGATCAGCGCTTTGAGAAAAACCGGCTGTTTGGTGACGATGAGCCATGCCTTCCCGCATCCGCACGGGCACTTCTGAACCGACGTCCACGGAGATCCGGCCTTTTCCAGACGACGTGTTGGTGCTATTGATGGTTCAGGTGATTTCCTGCTGCCGATTTGCAGGCAAAATCAGCCTCTTGGGTGCCCGATGGGAGTGTTCTTCTGCTTTCCATAGGTGGAATTCGGGCGCTCGCTACCGAAGTCTCCGCCCCCAACCTGTGTCACCCAATCTCACTTTTTTGGGGACACCCATGGGGGCACCGAAGGGCGATAAAGTAGAGGATTTGGTTAAATTTGGCCAGTAATGGACCATCTTTCGAATCCCTCCCGCTCCGCCATTTTGCCATTGTACATACTGGAAACATGGCTGACAGGTTGTACCTAAGACATGGGTRACAACCTCGTGCCGAACGGGTTGTCGATKGTTTGCARKGWYTTCTGTTCSAAGTCGATATATCCGAGATCATARYSSRGGAAKSWGACGAGCCARATGCCRTCGTCGACTTCCTTGATGCCGAGCTTYTGGCCGGCGAGGACGGTCGAGATGTTGACGCGTTTTCGATGCATGCAGATTCGCCCGCAGGCGGTGACGAGCACGTCGCGGTCGTGGAAGGGGTACTCGACCTGCAGCAGGCCCTGATAGGGTCTGGAGGACGGCGTATAGAGTTCGGCGGGATATTTCATGTCGAGCGCCTCGTGGGGCGCTCTTGGTTGAACTCTTTGACGAAACTGTCGAATCGGTCCTGCTGCTGCAGGAAGTTCATGCGCGCTGGGCGGGTCGCCTCGGCCTTGAGCGTGCGATGCATGCATTCGTGCCGGCGGTTTTGTTGCGGGTGACCCGGTTTGATGCGTTCGATGCTGATGCCCAGGCAGCCACCAGACGGACAGTCTGGATAGATTGTAGAGGTCATTGGGGCTCGCGAAGGGAACGCCATTGTCGGAACGGATCGCAACCGGAAGGCATCGCTCCTTGAACAGCCTCTCGAAGCTTTCGATGACCGGCATTTCGCGTGTGGACTCCAGCGCCTCGCATGTGAGCAGGAAGCGCGAGGCATGGTCGGTGACGGTGAGCGGGTAGCAATATTTGCCGCTGCCGAGCTTGAACTCGCCTTTGAAGTCCGCGCACCACAGCTCATTGGGCGCAAGACCAGGTGACAGGGATGGATGGGCAGGCTCCCGCCAGCGTAGCATGCCAGAGCGTGGTGATTTCTATTCCGAGGTCACCGCCAAGATCATCGCCGAACTGCAGGCCGGGCGTTTCCCGTGGGTCGAGCCTTGGGGCCACGCCGGGAACTGCACTGCCCTCGGCTTACCGCGCAGTGCGCTCACCCGGCAAACCTGTTCAGGGATCAACATTCTGATCCCGTGGGGCGCGGTCATCGAGCATGGTCAGCCGCGCGATTTCCGGGCCGCGAGCGCCGCCAGCCGGGCCGCTGACTACCGGCCAGTACCGGAAACCATCAAGCAGAGGGAGGCAGTTCAAGCGATCAAGCCGTCAATCCTAACAGCAGCGACCGTTTAACCCTTACTCCTTTTCGAAGTTAGCCCAATGTGGGTCGTCGGCACCGCGACGGAAATGCGGATAAGCGTAAGGGGGTTTGGGCATGACATTTCATGGGTCATCGCACGCACAGCCAATGAGCAACACCCATTTGCCACCCTACCAGATCGAAACCAAGCCCTATGGCAGGGCGCTTGTCGCGCTTGCCGAACAACGCCGCGAAATCATCTGTCTTGGAGCTGATCTGACCAGGCAGACCGAGACCGACCTTTTTCGTGACCAACTGGCTGATCGATTCATCAATGTCGGCATGGCCGAGGCAAATATGGTGAGTATCGCGGGTGGGCTGGCGCGAGCGGGGCACACGGTTTTCGTCAACACATTCGGCGTGTTCGCCACTCGACGCTGCTTCGATCAACTCGCCATGGCAGTCGCCTATCCCAACCTCAATGTTGTCATAGCGGGCTTCATGCCGGGTCTTTCCAGCCCCGGCGGCCCCAGCCATCAGGCGATTGAAGATATGGCGCTGATGCGCGCGTTGCCCAACATGGCGGTGCTCGACTTGGCCGACGCGAGCGAGATCCGCCAGGCGGTCACGATCGCGGCGGATCGCAAAGGGCCGGTCTACCTGCGCCTCAAACGGGGGGAGATTCCGCGAATTTTCGGTGACGATCATCGGCTGGAATTCGGCCGGGCGCATATTCTGAGCGAGGGGTCGGACGTTACCATCGTGGCGTCGGGTATGATGGTCCCGGCTGCGCTCGTTGCCGCATCGACGCTCGAGCAGCACGGTCTTTCGGTCGGTATCGTCAATTCGCCGTCGATCAAGCCGTTGGATAGCGACACCATTCTGAAGGCGGCGCGCGGATCCCGGCTGATTTTGACGGCGGAAAATCATTCGATCATCGGCGGCCTGGGTTCGGCGGTTGCGGAAGCGCTGGCGGAGGCGGGGCTGGCGGTTCCGTTGCGTCGGATCGGGATTGCGGACAGGTTCGCCGAATCGGGGAGCCGCGAACATCTCTTCGCCAAATATGATCTCGACATCGCCGCCATCCTGCGTGCGGCCTGGACCGGCCTCGCCCTTGAAGGGGACCCGCCCCGCGCCCTTCTCGATACGGCTTCCGCCGACGAATACGCGCCCGTTTAACTGGACCATTGGAGAGCGACATGTGCAACCACCCCCAACATCTACACTGCACGCCGGAGATGCTGCCGGAGCAATTCAAGCGGGGCGCTTCGCAAAACGCGATCATGGCCGTCGATTGGGAAAATCGCGTCGATTTCGACCGGCTTCGCAAATACCGGTTCCGGCGCGTTCAGGATCAGCTCAAGACGTCGAACATGGGCGCCGTGCTGTTGTTCGACATGAACAATATCCGCTATACGACCGCGGCCCATATCGGCAATTGGGCGCGCGACAAATATTTTCGCTGTGCGCTCATCATGCGTGATCGCGAGCCGATCATGTGGGATATCGGCTCGGCGGCCAAGCAGCATCAGAAGCATAATCCCTGGATCACCCCGGACAATTGGCGCCCAGTGGTATCAAGCTGGCGCGGCTCGATCATGGAAGAGGTTGGCGTCGAGAAGGCGAACGCCAAGCGGATCGCGGATGTGCTGCGCGACGCTGGCCTCATCAACGAGCCGCTGGGCATAGATGTCGTCGAAATTCCGGTGCTCCGGGCGCTGGAGGCCGAAGGCGTCACTATCGTCAATGCCGAAGGGTTGATGCAACGCGCCCGCGTCATCAAGTCGATCGACGAAGTCTCGTTGCTGGAGACCGCTGCGTGCCTGGTCGATTCCGCCTATGACGAGTTGTTCCGCGTCCTGCGTCCAGGCGTCAAGGAAAGCGAGGCCGTCGCCGTCGTCAATCATGTGCTCTACAATATGGGTTCGGAAAATGTGGAGGCGGTGAACGCGATTTCGGGCGAACGCTGCGCCCCGCATCCCCATGTGTTCTCGGACCGTTACATGCGGCCGGGTGACATGGCCTATTTCGACATCATTCACTCCTACATGGGTTATCGCACCTGCTATTACCGCACGATCAATATCGGCGGCGCGACCCGGAAGCAGCGGGACGTATACAAGAAGACGCGCGAGATTCTCGACGAAGCGATTGCGGAGATCAAGGTCGGCGCATCTTCGGCCGATATCGCCAAGAAGTTCCCCGCCGCCCAAGAATTCGGCATGGCGAACGAGGAGGAGGCGTTCGGGCTGCAATATGCGCACGGCATCGGCGTTGGCTTGTGGGAGCAGCCGCTGATCAGCCGCTATCACTCGATCGAACACCCGATCACGATCGAAGAAGGGATGGTCTTTGCGATCGAGACCTACTGGCCGTCGGAAGACGGATCGACCGCGGCCCGGATCGAGGAGGAGATTCACGTCACGAAGGACGGTCCGCGTCTGCTGACGAAGTTTCCGGCGCAGGATCTTCTGGTCGCCGGACAGCAATATTGGAACGGCCATAGCTTCGCCAAGGGTGTCAACGAAATCCAGTTGCCCGACGGCGAGGTGATCTGATGGGTTTAGGGCAAGTAATTTTTCTTGATCACAAAATAAAAAATCAGAATCTTGCAGGAAAGTCGCGCACTATTATCATTTTAGGGGAATGACAATGATGAAAGATCTTGGAATCCGGTCGACCTTACTTTGCGCCGTTGCGGTTGGCGCGCTTGCCAGTCCCGCACTGGCGCAGGACGCGCCAGCCGCTGCTCCCACGCAGGGTCAAGCGGCCCAAGATCAGGCCGACGGGGGCGGCTCGGCATTGTCGGGCGACATCATTGTTACCGCGCAGCGCCGCGAGCAAAATATCCAGAAGGTGGGCATCGCGATCACGGCCTTTTCCGGTGAGCAGTTGCGTGCGCTCAACGTGACTGATTCTCCCCAGATCGCAGCGATTACGCCTGGCGTGCACATCGGCGGCGCGCTCGCTGGCCAGAACAGCCAGTACACGATCCGCGGCGTCACACAGAACGACTTCAGCGATATCACCGAGGCGCCGAACGCGGTTTATCTGGACGACGGTTACATCGCGATCGGCCAGGGTCAGACTTTCGCCCTGTTCGACATCGACCGCGTCGAGGTGCTCAAGGGTCCGCAAGGCACGCTGTTCGGGCGCAATGCGACCGGTGGCCTGGTCCGCTATATCACGCGCAAGCCCAAGCTGGGCGCCGTCGAGGGCTTCGTCAACCTGAACTACGGGATCTACGACTCCCCGGGATCGCCGGGTGCGTTCCACGGTGAAGCCGCGATCAACCTGCCCATCACCAGCACGTTGGCGACGCGCTTCGCCGTCATGTGGAACAAGGCACAGCCATATGTGCGCAACCGTTACCCACTCGCCGCCGTCGGCGGCGCGCCGGGCCCCGGTGCCGGTGCCAATCTGGGCGACGACAATACGCTGGCCGGGCGTATGACCACCTTGTTTGAACCCAATGACGGGGTACGGGTGCTCCTCTCGATCAATGGGGCAAGGACCATCCAGGCGACGTCCCCCTATCAGTCGAAGCCTGCGATTGCAGTTTTCAACGCTGGTGGAGAGCAGATCAACACGATCGACGCCTCGCCCACCGAGACCCGCGCCTCGATCGGCGGGAACGGTCAGGATTTCGGGTCGGACCTCAACAACGACGGCGTCTTTGGCGACAGCTTCGGCCGGGCGGTCCCCGGCGGGGATTTCTTCGGCTACAAGGATCCGGACGGCTCAGGGCCACTCACCTCGCAAGACTTTTCATTCCGTAAGGGGAACCACATCCGGACGTGGGGCGTCAACCTCAACGGCGAGTTCGACTTGAGCGACAGCGTAAAGTTGGCGTCGGTGACCGACTACAAGCATTTCTTCAAGTTCAGCTTGCTGGATATTGAAGGCAGCCCGACTAACCTGGTTGGCGGTTATAATGGCGTTAGCGCTTATACGTTCAGCCAGGAAGTCCGCCTGTCAGGGAAGACCGATCTTGTCGATTGGACAGGCGGTCTCTACTATCTTCACATCACGACCCGTTCGAACTCGGCGCTGAGGTTCCCGCCCGGTGGTGTTGCGACGGGGCCGGCGCCGTTCGATGTGGGCGTCGACGCGAACCTGATAACCAATTCCTACTCGGCCTTCGGCCAGTTGGATTGGCACATCACCCCGCGGCTGACCTTGATCACGGGCGCGCGGCTCATCCGCGAGCAGAAGAAATACAGCTTCTTCCACGGTATCTGGCCGGCCCAGACCGCGCTGCAGGCCCAGAGCGATACGCCGACCATCATCGGCCCAGTATTTGGCCCGAATGGACCGATGCCTTACGCCGACAAGGCCGGCAAGACGCTCTGGGCCGGCAAGGTCCAGCTYGACTTCCAGGTCAACCCGGAYCTGCTCATCTATGCAGGCGTMAAYCGSGGTGTRAAGGCSGGCAGCTAYAACGCCACCAATCCGGGCGGCGCCTATCCGGTGCCACTAAGTTTCATTCCCTACAAGGCGGAAATTCTCACCAATTACGAGGGCGGCATCAAATACACGTTCCCCGATCGGGTAACGCGTTTCAATGCATCCGTGTACTACTATGATTACAAAGACTATCAGGCATTCCTCTTCGCCGGTGTTGGCGGCGTGGTCATCAATGCCGACGACATCACCTACGGTGGCGAGGCCAGCCTCGCTACATCGCCGGTAAAGGGGCTCGATATCGGTCTTTCCGTATCCTACTTCGATGCGAAGGTGAAGGATGTGCCGCTTCGGGCAGGAGGTCCGATCGTGCGCAATGTCAAGCCGGTCTATGCGCCGCCATTGCAGGGCAATGCCTTCGTCAGATATGAATGGGAGGCCTTTGGCGGCAAGCTCTCGGTGCAGAGCGACGCGAGCTATACCGATCCGTTCTACTACAACCTGCGCAATTTTGATGGAGACAGGTTCGGCAGGGCGGTGATGGTCAATGCCGGGATCGGATGGTCGAACGACAACTGGGAGCTGAACTTCCGTGTCAAGAACGTGACCAACGTGAACCCGGGGATCGTGGGCTTCGACCTGGCGACCTTGTGCGGTTGCAACGCGGTCTCCTACAAGCCGCCTCGCTTCTTCCAGCTCGGTGCGCGCTACAACTTCTGATCGCGCCCCACGTGAGAAGGCTCGCGCCCGGCATCAATATTTAAAAGGAAGAACATGATGTTTATAGTGAGAAATCCCCAGTCAATCGCCAATCCGGTGGGAGCGTACAGTCACTCGGTCGAAATCCCGGCCGGCGCCCGAATCCTGTCGATCGCGGGACAGGCGGGCATACGTCCCGACGGAACGCTGGCCGAGGGCTTTGAAGCGCAGCACGAGGAAATCTGGAAGAACGTGCTGGCCATTCTTGCCGAAGCGAACATGGGGCCGGAGAATCTCGTTCACCTCAACGTCTACTCTACCGACGCGACCGGTATCCGCTTTGTGGGGCCGCACCGGAAGAAATACCTGCCTGAAGGTTACCTGCCAACCTCGACCTGGGTTGTGGTGTCGGCGCTCGCCAATCCCAACTGGGTGGTCGAGATGGAAGCCATCGCTGCGAAGGTCGATTGATCGCTCCGCATTGCCCTCGGCCGCAAATATGCCGGTCGAGGGCAATGCGGGCATTTGAAGCAGGCAAGGCCTCAATGTTGCGAACCTGGGGCTGCGCGCCGGAGAGCTTCCCACGGTTCAGAGTATCGGTTTTATTCAGTTACGGTGATCCCGCTTTTGATGACATTCCTGGGAGGGCATTGTGAACACCATCGTTTTTCCGGATCTCACTGACGCCATAGTCCAGCTTCGCATTCTCTGCGGACTCCTCTTCATTCCGCACATTATCGGGCAGTTTACCGTCAGGGATGCCGTCTTCGCATTTTTCGAGGCCGCCGGGCTCAAGCCAGCATGGCTTTTCGTGCGGACTGCGCTGATCGTCCAGACGCTCGCGGTGCTCGGGCTGGTGCTGGGGATCTACGTCTTCTACGCCGCGTGGTTGGGTGGCATCTTCATGATCTGTGCCGGACTGGCGGCGTTCAAAGTCTCCAAGGGGCGCTGGTTCTGGAACCTCGGAGGCTGCGAGTTTCACATCTTCTGGGGCTTATGCTGCATTATCG